>CAZEBI010000092.1:0-11238 GCA_964510355.1 uncultured Nitrospina sp.
GATTAAAAGATGGGCGCTGAACCATTTTTTGCGCGCCTTGAAATAAAAGCAGGTCGAGTGGGTTTCGCAGTTTTTCCCCAGACACAAATCTTTCTGCCGCCCCACCTCTTCCCATACCTGGGGAAGAACCTCAAAGGCAAGATCGCTTCGATATCCGGTTTCTGTTTCCCCGGCCCAATTGAAGATGCCTTCCCACTGATTTTCCTCATTGGCTTGAGTGAACAACCCCGCCTGGGCCGAGCGTTTCAGCCTTCTGAGCGACAGATAGTTTTCGCTACCCATGCACAAGGCATAGCGAAAATTAATCCCCAGTTTGTCGCGAAGAAAAGGAATGTCGTGATTGAGAATCTGTTGCTGCAGGGTTTTGGTATAGGTTGAGATGACGACCTTTTTGTTATTTTTCACAGCCCATAAAATAGCCGGGATGAGGTAGGCCAGACTTTTTCCTGTTCCGGTGCCCGCCTCCACGATCAGGTGTTTGGCATCGCCAAACGCCTGCTCCACCGCATCCGCCATCTGCATTTGCTGGTGGCGATATTCGAACCCTTCCAGTTGCGAAGACAGAACCCCTTCTTTACCTAGATAATTTTCCACCCGCTTTGTTGTCATGGTCGTGCATGGTACGGGCACAATTTAAAAAGCGCAAAATTAAATTTTTGCTTTATTAATAACACTTTTACTGCAAGCCCATTTTCTGCCTTCGGTGAGGTTGAATTTCCCAATCAAATTCCTATATAGTAGGTAGAGCAACCTCAACCGGAGCCCGTATGAAAACCCTCAGTATCATCCTCATCTTGTTTTTCGCTTCCCCTATTTGGGCTCAAACCCCTGATGGAGCCAAACAACGAAAATTGTTACGAACCGCACAGTTGGTTCTGGAGGAAAGTCAAAATTCTCCTGATAGCAGAATTCCCGGAAAACTGATCGCGAAAGCCAAGGCCATTCTTGTTTTTCCCACCATGGTGAAAGCCGGTTTTTTTGTCGGAGCCCGATACGGTAAAGGAGTTGCCACGGTGCGTGCCAAAGAAACCGGGAAATGGGGCGCGCCGGCTTTTCTTTATACTGCGGGTGGAAGTTTCGGTTTTCAATTTGGTGCCGAAGCGGTAGACCTGATCCTGCTCGTTATGACGCAACGCGGGCTGGAAGGACTGCTCAGCGAAAAGTTTACTTTAGGAGGAGACATAGCCGTATCGGCCGGCCCCGTGGGTCGTCACGCCGAAGCATCGGCGGACGTTTTCATGCAGGGAGAAATTTATTCCTATTCCAGAAGCAAGGGCCTTTTTGGTGGAGTTTCCGTAAAAGGCACCATCATCACCTCAGACGTCGATGCCAACCTGGCTTATTACGGCAAACCTTTAACAGCCGAAAATATCCTGCTTTCCAATCAAGCCGGAGAAATCCCTGAGTCCGGAAAACAATTCATGAAAATCTTCAATCACCTGGCCCCCTACAAAAAATAGCCCTAGATCGATTGTCAAACCCGGCTATATATCATCCCCCGACGGCCCCTTGTTTTATACACATATTTTTAGTATATTTGTGTATGCACCGAAAGGAGGTTGCTGTCATGCTAAGAACAAATATTGAGATTGACGAAAAGTTGGTGGCCGAAGGGTTGAAGCTCACCCACCTGAAAACCAAAAAAGCATTGGTCCATCATGCCCTCAAGGAACTGGTGAGCAAAAAGAAAAGAAAAAGGCTCCTCGCAATGGAGGGCAAGGTGGAATGGGCGGGAGACCTTGATAAGATGAGAAAAAGCCGGACATGATCGTTGTGGACACCAGCATCTGGATCGATTTTTTTAGAGGCCATAAACCTCACACCCTGCACCAACTCATTAAAGAAGAGGAAGACCTCGCCCTCACCGAGATCATCATCACGGAAATTCTGCAAGGAATCAAAAAAGATAAAGACTATAAAAAAGTTAAATCGTTCCTTCTTGATTTTCCTGTCTACCAACCGAAGGGGCTCGAAACCTACCTGAAAGCGGCACAAATTTACAGGGATTGCAGGAAAAAAGGTAAGACCGTCAGGAAGACCGTCGATTGCATTATTGCCGCAATATGCATCGAACACCATCAGATTCTTCTGCACAACGACAGAGATTTTGACCAGATAGCATCCTGCGCTGGCTTGAAATGCTATAAGAACTAAGGGCAGTGGTTGACCCCCCCCTTTTTTTTATTTAGAGTTTTAACTATGACAAATAAAGGGTCTCTCGATATAATTGGATTTGCGAAAATTTTTAAACCCTGAATGGCGAGTGATTAAAAAGGGGAGTCATTGGGATGGTGATTTTAATTGGATTAGTCTCACTTGCATTCAACGGTAGCAAAACCCCCCGAAAAGATGAAGTAGGCGACCTCGAAAATCTATCGACCAAGCAAGAAGAGGAAATTGATAGATTGAGAGAAGAAAATATAGCTCTAAAAAGTATAATCAAGAATGTTCGTGAACGCGAGAATGAATCATATAGAAACTTTATCAAAGATAACCCTATAAAAAGCTCAGAACATCCAGGCCGCCGTAAAATTTCTGAACAAGGTTACGATTGGTGGCGAGAGCAAGATTAAGAGGAGAGTATTTGGTGTCCATCAGAAAACCAGCCTTAAAATGGTTAGCCGCTAAATATGGGGTTTCAGATGGGGCGCGATGCACCTCAAAATTTTATTGCCAAGAAGAATCTTGGACAAAAAAGTCAGCTTGGTGGATTGAGCTTGCTAGCTCCCATTTAACTGGAAATCATGAAAAAGATATTCACTTTATCTGTCAAAAAGCTCCTAGGGGCGACGTTTTTTACTATTTGAAAATTCCCGTTGATTTTTTATTAAAAAACGAATCTAAGATTGATTTCCTACCCAAGAAATCAAAATTCAGTTTGTTTCTTTCTGCCGAGCCTGAAAATTTGTTTCAGGACGAAAGAGGAATTGGGCGAGTTTCCTTCAAACAATTCCTAGTTGAATAACAAACTCCCCCTGTCAGGGAGAATTTTTATATGTCGTCATTGCGAACGACAGTGAAGCAATCCAGCGAAACTCTGGATCGCCACGCCGCTATCAAGCGGCTCGCGATGACGATCCTGAGAGCTTGATTTGTCATGCTGAGCTTGTCGAAGCATCTCGTCTCTCCGCCTTATTGACTTGCGCAAAGGTCTCTTTGTCAGGGAAAAATTGTTGAAATTATAGCATTGCGCTTGATGGTATTGTTTGCTTGATGGGCAATGCAGAGCGGGCCCCACGCCGAGTGGTGGTTAGTCGAGTTCGAATTCTTCTTGCCAGTTGCTGTCTGCTTCAAGGGGTTTTTGTGCTTTTTTGTCGAGCACGAAATTTTCCAGCACGAGGGTATCCATTTCCGTGCGCATGAAACAACGGTAGGCCTGCTCCGGGGTGCAGACGATGGGTTCGCCACGCACATTGAAGGAAGTATTGATCAATACCGGGCATTGCGTGGTCTTTTCAAATTCGCGCAGCAGTGCATGAAATTTAGGATTGGTTTCGGCGTGAACCGTTTGGATGCGGGCCGAATAGTCCACATGTGTGATTGCCGGAATCTGTGACCGGGGAATGTTCAATAAATCGATGCCAAACAATTTCTTTTGTTCGTCGGTCATGGCGATGCGTTTGTCTGGTCGCACCCCCGCCACCATCAGCATATAAGGGCTCTCGCTGTCGATTTCAAACCACTCCTGCACCTTTTCCGCCAGAACAGCCGGGGCAAAGGGACGAAACGATTCGCGGTATTTGATCTTGAGGTTCATCGTGGACTGCATTTTAGAGTTGCGCGGATCACCGAGGATGCTCCGCGCTCCCAACGCACGCGGACCAAACTCCATCGGCCCCTGGAACCAGCCGACTATTTTACCCGCCTGCAAATCTTGCGCGACTGCTGGGGCCAATTGTGCATCGGCATAATATTTATAGGGAATGTTTTGTCCGTCTAAAAATTTCCGTATCTCATCATCTTCAAATTTCGGGCCGAGATAAGCCCCGCGCATCGAGTCTTTGTCTGTCGTGAGTCTTTTATTGCCCAGCATCTGATACCAGGTGCTGAGTGCCACGCCCAAAGCGCCGCCTGCGTCTCCCGCTGCCGGTTGCACCCAGACCTTATCGAAGATTTTTTCTTTAAGGATCTTGCTATTGCCTACACAATTTAAAGCCACGCCTCCTGCAAGACACAGGTTTTTCATGCCGGTGAGTTCGCGGATATGACGCGCCATTTTAAGCATGATCTCTTCGGTCACCGCTTGCAGGGAAGCGGCGATATCCATTTCCTTTTGACCCAACTGAGTTTCGGACTGGCGGGCGGGGTGGCCGAACAGTGAGGCAAATTTGTCATTGGTCATCGTCATGCCACCCAGGTAATCGAAATACTCCATATTCATTCTGAAAGAGCCGTCTTCTTTGAGGTCGATCAGACGATCCAGGATGAGGTTGACATATTTAGCGTCCCCGTAAGGAGCCAGACCCATAACCTTGTATTCGCCGCTGTTGACCTTGAACCCGAGATAATAGGTGAACGCCGAATAAAGCAGGCCGAGTGAATGCGGAAAATGAAGTTCCTGCAACAACTCGATTTTATTGTCCTTACCTTGCGCGATACTGCTGGTGGCCCATTCCCCCACGCCATCCATCGTAAGAATGGCCGCCTCCTGAAACGGGGACGGAAAAAACGCGCTGGCCGCGTGCGACTCATGATGTTCGGTGAAGAGGACCGGCCCCTTGTAACCGCCCAGGTCTTTACGGATATTGGTCCGGGTCCATAACTTGTCTTTGAGCCAGACAGGCATGGCGGATAAATATTGTCGCAGACCTTTAGGCGCAATGCTCAGATAAGTTTCCAGAATGCGTTCGAACTTGATGAACGGTTTGTCATAAAACCCGACATAGTCGAGGTCAGAAACCTGAATACCCCCCTGCCCAAGACAGAATTTTACCGCGTTTTCGGGAAACGAGGCATCGTGTTTCTTGCGGGTGAACCTCTCCTCCTGCGCCGCTGCGATGATCTCACCGTCTCGCACCAGGCACGCCGCCGAGTCATGATAAAATGCCGATATTCCGAGAATGTTCATGTTAGATAGGTGAAAAGTTACTAGCCCACTCCCGTAGGAGGGGAGGCAGATAGCAATAACTCGTTGGGCTGATACAACTCTTTGTTTGCCGGGCAGAGTTATCGCACGCTGGCCCCACGCCTAGTGGCTGGCGCTGGTCAGCCAGAGCAACCAGAGGCCGGCAAAAAGAACCGTTGCGTTTAATTTAACAGATAAGGAATGTAGTGTTTTAAAGCGAGCTTCCAGCTCAGGTTTTTCGGTTTCTCCAGTATCTTTCAATTGTTGTTTTATCATTTTTGCTCTGGGGTTTATTCCTAAACCCGCGCTCACCGTTGCCAACATCATGATTCCCCAGGCGCACCATTTAAGACCCGCTGTTTCCGGTCCGGTCAGCAGAAATGTTGCCAGCACCAAAACACCGCAACTATAACCGATCATATAGTATCGGGGAAAAATGATACCGATCAGCTCTCCAGCTTTTTCCCGTTCCAGAGTTTTAAAGACTGCGGGAGCCACAAAGAAGGAAAAAAAGATGATACTGCCAATCCAGCAAACCAGGCTCAACAGATAAACAAAATTTATTAATGTTGAGTTCATATGCGGTCTCTAGCTGAATTATGGTATGAGCAGTCAGGAGGATTTGATTTCATCAATAATTTTTTGTGCCGCTTCTCTCGGGTCTTTGGCATCGCGGATAGGCCTGCCAACAACGATGAGATCCGCCCCATCTTCTATGGCCTGGGTCGGTGTTGCGATTCGGTTCTGGTCATCGCCTGCCACATGAGCCCATTGTGGGCGGATTCCCGGAACCACAATTTTAAAATTTTCACCGCATTTTTGCCGGACCAACTGCGCTTCTTCCCCGGAACAAATGACCCCGGCGCATCCCGAGTTTTGTGCCCGGATCGCCCGATCCAAAACCAGAGCCGCCGCACCGATATCGTCACGAATCCCTAAGCTTGCCAGGGAAGACGCGCTGGTACTGGTGAGCACTGTCACTGCCAGCACTTCCAGGCCTGAACCTTTCACCTCGTTGGCTGTTTCAAGAATCACTTCTCCTTCCGTTGAGTGCAGGGTGATGTAGCGGACACCCAGTTTCTCAACGGATCGCAACGCCCCTCGTACCGTTGCGGGAATATCGTGAAGCTTGAGATCAAGAAAAATACTCGCAGAAGATTGGTCTTGAATCATTTTGACCACATCAGGGCCTTCACTGATGAACAGTTCCAACCCTATCTTAAAACAACCGACTACGCCTTCGAGCATTTTGACATAATGCTCCGCTTGTTTTCCATCTGGAACATCCAGAGCAAAAATCAGCCGATTTTGCGGATTCGTTATATTCATAAGGATATGAGTATACGCTATTAATGATGAAAAATATTTTCGGGATAGCGAGTCATGATGGAATGGTCTTTGATGTCTGGCCTCTCGGGGTTCAAGTTTTGCCCGGCCAGCTCCTGGACCATCATCAAGGGCACGTTGCCACCGGCGGCAAGGGTGTGTACAAAACCACTGCCGAAACGCAGGTTCACATCGGTGAAGAAAAATTTTTTGGTCGCATCTCGCAGCCCCTGAATTGTACAGGGGCCTGTCAAACCCAGTTTGGCTGCAAGCGCTTCCACCCTGGCTATGATTTCGGCATCCATATCGATACGGCTCACCATGACCTCGCCCCCACGAACTGCCAACCGTTCACGTGGGACGATCAAATGTGGCGAACCTTGTTGGTCAAAAAAACAATCTACACTGAACTCTTTGCCATCGATCCGTTGTTGAAACACATGGTTGGGACATTTTTTCTTATAGAAATCCCAGTCGCCATAGCTCATAAGATCAAACTGGTTTTTACCGCCTTCTCCCAGGCGCGGCTTGGCAATAAGCGGGAACGGGAACGAAGTCGCTTTTACATCCGCTAAAAAAGTTGGCGGAGTATCAAACCCTTCTCGTTGCATGAACTCATACAATTTCCATTTATCGAGGCAGATGGCGAGAGTCGGGTCATCAGGTATCCACAAACAACGATCGCCCAATTCCCGGCGATTATAAGCCATGAACTCAATAGACTTGTTGGTCAAGGGAATCAGGGCAGAAATCGTTTCAGTTCGACAAAATTCGAGAAGCGATGGCAGGCATTGAGAATCCGAAAAAAGCGGCACCACTTGGGAGCGATCTGCTTCCCTAAAGGAGGGCGCAAGCGGATCGCTGTCCGCACAGATCAACTCAACGGCCTGCGGGAATGTGGGTTTTGCGTTCTGGAATGCCTGGATGAGGGAAACCCGCCAATGCGAAGCCAGAAACAGAATTTTTAAAGTTGCCATATCAGTAGTGCTCGTGCGAGGCCAAAACAAGGTTTAAAGTTTCCATATTGGTAACTGTTGACCTGTTTGGTTGAGACTTTGTGCTTCCCGGATTCTATATCAGTAATTGCTCAAATGACCTATTTGATTAAGAATTTTTGCCGATGCTCCCCAGATTCTATGGTGCCGAAACCAGTACATCACCTCCTCGGGCTTGCTACCCACATTGCGTTGTTGCGTTGAAAGCAGGGACGTGAAGGGAATTTCCAAAACTTCTCCCACCTCATTTGCAGAAGGTTCATATTCAGGGGCCGAAGGCAGAACCGAAACAAAAGGGGTGATTTCAAACCCCAGTCGTGTATTGACCATAGGAAGCCGCCCCAGCACATTTTCCGGTTCAACCTCAATGGCAAGCTCTTCTCGGGTTTCCCTGAGTGCCGTGGTCAGCAGGTCTTCATCCTGCTCTTCAAATACTCCGCCGGGAAAACCCACTTCCCCAGCGTGATACTTGAGGTGTGTGGCTCTTTTGGTCATCAGTACATAGGTTTTTTTAGGCCTGGGATAAAGCAATACCATCACTGCGGCCCGTTGGGGATGCGGCACAGTCGCTTCTCGCACGAGGGGAAAATCATGCTGTAGTTTGTGTTTGATTAAAAACAGATCCATTTTTATCTACCAGACCGTTTCGTATTCTTCGATATCGAAGCCAACGGTGATTTTATTTTTATCCACCGCAATCGGTCGTTTTATTAACCTTCCGTTGCCAGCGAGCAAGTCTAAAGCCTGGCTTTCGGTCAGGGTCTTCAGTTTATCCTTGATTTTCAGTTCACGGTACTGAACCCCGCTGGTATTGAACAGTTTTTTCATGCCCTTGGCTTTTATCGCCGCTTTAAGGGTTGAGCGCGGCGGCGGTGTTTCTGTGATATCGATCAATTCAAACTTGACCTTTTTGTCTTGCAGGAACCGGATCGCCTTGCGGCAGGTGCCACATTTATTATAAGAGTATAACTTCATCTGAGAATCTCCGAGAACTTCCGCAGGGGTAAAATTAGGGGACCTCTATTTATTCAATAATTTGGCCTCGGGCAACTCGCAGACCCTTATTTCATAAGGGTTGTTCATGACCAAAAGCAATTTTTAGAGGTGCCCATTAGCAAAAATTCATTAAATCGCCAATATCTCGGCTTGCCAGAGAGAGCGGGTCTCACGCCGAGTAGTACAATATATGGTAGGCTAGATTTTAGAGCATACCAAACATGGTATGATTTCACTTTACAATACCTCATGATTGGGATAATCTTTCTGCCAATATATAAGCCTCAAAAGGTCCGATAATCCTGGGAGCTAAGCCAAATTATGTACCTGAAAAATTTAGAGTTAGAGGGTTTTAAGTCGTTTGTCGACTCCACCAACCTGGAGTTTAAAAACGGTTTTACCGCTATTGTCGGCCCCAATGGTTGTGGGAAAAGTAATGTGTCGGACGCGATTCGCTGGGTCATCGGCGAGCAAAGGTCCAAAACCCTGCGTAGCACCCGCTCGGCAGATCTCATTTTTAATGGTAGTAGCACCCGAAAACCTGTGAATCGGGCGGAAATCTCCCTGACCTTGTCCAGTGTGCCAGCAGGAATCCGCATCGCCGGGGTTCCCAATATCGCCGAAGATGTCAAAGTCACCCGCTGTTACCACCGTTCCGGAGAAAGTGAATTTTATATCAACCAGGTTCCATGCCGTTTAAAGGATATCACGGATTTCCTGATGGATGCGGGTATCAGCCCAAAGGTATTGACCATTATCGAGCAGGGTCATATTCAGGACATCATCACTTCCAAGCCGGAAGAAAGACGAGTTCTCATTGAAGAGGCGGCGGGAATTCTGAAATTCAAGCACCGCAAAAACGAAGCCCTGCGCAAGCTCGACAGCTCGCACCAGAACCTGGAACGGGTGGCAGATATTGTGCAGGAACTGGCCCGACAAGTCGAATCATTAAAACGTCAAGCCGCCAAGGCAGAACGCTATAAAAAATATAAAACGGAGATTAAAGAGCTATCGCTGAAGCTTTTTTCCGTCAAAGTCCGCCGCTACCAAACGCAATTGCAAACAATAGAGGCCGAGTTAGAAGAACGGTCGCAAAAGAAGACCGAGTGGAGCGCCCGCCACGCCACCTTTGAAAACCAGATTGTTCAACTCAATGTGGAAATTGAAGAATCGCTGAGCCGATTGAACGAAGCCCGTGAAACCATTCATCAGCTGAACTCTAAAATTGGTAGCAGTGAACAAAATATTGTTTTCAAAAAAGAACAGAAAGCGATAGCCCAAACGGACATCGAATCCGCTGCCGGGGAAATTTCCCGGATGAGCGGGGAAATTAGCGGATTGACAAACAGTATCGAGAACGAGAGGCAAAACCTTTCGAACACCTTGCAGGAAATCAACGAGCAGGAAATTGTGCTCGATCAGCGCAAAGCTGAAAATGAGCAAAAGCGGGAAGCTTTGCAGGGAATTCAGGCGCAGGTTCTCAGCGGAGAAAAAGACGTTCTCGCTTTATTCCAGCAAACGGCGCAATCAAAAAACCAACTGACTGCTCTCGAAACCCGTGTGTACGGATTAGAAGCCGGTCAGGAAAAAATCGCGATGGAAAAGGAAGCTGTTCGTTGCCAAATCCAGGAGAACCAGTCAATACGGGAACACAAAGAGACGGAATATCAGCAAAAGGCCGAGGAACTCACACGTCTCAAGCAACAACAAGAGGCATCGCGTCAGGAGACGACCGAATACTCCCAACAGCTCCAGGCAGAAAATGACAGCCATAACTCCAAAAAGGAAGACTATTTTCACAAAGCTTCCTTGTTGGGTTCCTTGGAAAAACTGCGCAACCAGTTCGAAGGATTTCACGAGGGCATTAAATCTCTTATGGGCAACCAGAACAGCGAACGCATTCCCGGAATCCGGGAAGTGCTGGTCGATGTTCTACAGACCCAGGCGGAATATGAAGTGGCTATCGAGACAGTCCTGGGTGAAAAACTTCAAAGCGTTATCGTCAATTCTTATTCGGACTCGATGGAGGCCATTGGCTACCTAAAAAGCCATCAGTCCGGTCGAGGTTTGTTCGTTCCCCTCAATCCGAAATCGGCTCCCGTTGCACCTCTGAATTTAAACGGCACGCAGGGAGTCGTGGGTAAAGCGCTCAATTTTATTGAATGCAAAGAAGAGTACAAACCGGTGATCGAGCTGTTACTGAAAAGTGTTGTCATCGTTCAGGATATGGATGTGGCCCTGCACCTGCATCAGAATCCGAATTTTCATGGGACGGTTGTCACCTTGAGCGGCGAAATGATCGACTCCAACGGATTTATCACCGGTGGTTCATTAAAAAATGAATCTTCAAGCCTGCTGGCACGAAATCGTGAAATAGAAACACTCAACGGTAGTGTCAAAAAACTCAAAGAAGAATTGCAAGCCTCGCAGGAAAACATCGAAAGAAAAAAACAAGGCCTGGTCGAACTTGAGGCGAACTTGCGACAACTCGACCAGCAAACTCTTACCGCCGAGATTGAAACGAACAATAAACTCAGCGCTCTGGAACAACTGCGCAAAGAGATCGAACGTCTTGAAAACAGAAGTTCCACTATAGACGGAGAAATTTCAGCCCTGACGCAAGAAAGAGATGGGTTGGTCGCGGAAAAAGCCTCATTGGTCGAGCAATTGGATATTGCCGAGCAACAAAGCAGTCAGCAAGAGGAGCAGTTGGTCCACCACCGGGAAGAACTCGAACAGAGCCGGTCCGGCCTTGAGGAAATTTCGTCCGAGATCAGCCGGATCAAAGTCTTGATCGCCTCACTGATAGGACGACGGGAAAATACGCTTACCGAAATCAAACGCCTGGAGCTTCAG
>CAZEBI010000093.1:0-11169 GCA_964510355.1 uncultured Nitrospina sp.
GATATTTTTTCACTTGTCTCGTGCCTCAAAGCGGGTACTTTGAAAAAGAGGGGTCCATTAAGCAACCCCCTCAATCCCCCTTGTCAGGGGGAAGCTTATTAAAGTATTGCGCTTGAGTACTCATCTCGCCTTATGGGCAATGCAGTGCTGGCCCCGCGCCTAGCGGACCATTTCGCTGGCTGTCCAGGCCATGCCGCGATTTGCCCCGCCGGCAAACCCGATTTTACTGACAACAATAATTCCGAAAGCGGTGGTTTCTTTGAACCATCCTATAACGGTGGGAACAATGGTTTTTGGGTCCATCCCCTGTTCGATCAACTGGTAAACACGAATAGCGGTCATCTGCATGGCAATGGCTTCGCCGTCACCGGTGGCGGCCACGGCACCATCGGGCCCGGCATAGAGTCCGCATCCGATGAGCGGAACATCGCCCACACGACCGGGGATGGCATCATCAATACCTCCGGTGCTAAGCGCACAAGCGAACTGGTCCCCCGCCCGAACCACACACCCAACGGTATCGGTGGTGGAAAAATCGGTTCCCGTACCAACAATTTGGTCCGGCGACAGAGTTTGGCCTCCTTGATCGGCGGCAAACTGGTTGGCTCCGCGCCCGGCCAGCATTTTATATTCGGACTGGCTGACAACACGCGCCACATGAACCGGGTTTTTGAATCCTTCCAATGCGGCCACGGCACCGAACGTGCCGGAACTATCCATGCATGAGGCATCCATCTGCACGCTGCCATCACTGCGTTTATGCGAGCCAATGCCAGCGTTGAAACGTCCGTCATCTTCCAAAGTGGCAACAGCCTGGCAGGCCGCATCGATAACCGGTTCCCCAGTTTGGAGGGACATCATGCACATTTGTCCGGCGATGGCGGTTCCATCGACAAAGGCCGGGTCGGAACCCGCTCCCCCATGAGTCAACACGACAAGTCTTTCTTCCATAGAACAATAACTTTCTGCCCCGTAGGGGTAAAAAAATTTATATCGGCATAACAAGCCCTTGCGAATTCCCTCCGAGCGTGGCCCGGTTGTGTGGTCATTATAAATGCGGTATGCTTAAAGCCAACCAAAAAAACAGGACACCCGATGGTCAAGTTTTGTTTGCAATGCAAAAATGCGTTTTGGGGCGGACAATATTGCCCTAAATGCCCCGGCGAAATCGAACTGCTCGATGCTGCCCTGCCGGAGAATAAAAAATATCTGCCGGAACTCAATATCGACGTGCGGCCGAAATATTATGCCCGCAGTTCCATGCTGCTTTCCTGTTTCGGATTTATCATGGCCTTGCCGCTGGGCGCATTTATATTTTTACGCGGATTATCTTCTTCCGGTAATGTTGTGCTCTGGGCCGGTATTGGCATCGCCACCATCGTTGTCATTTCGTGGGGATGCTGGTATCTCTCGCACAAACTTTTCGACAAACAGATGGAAGATGTCCAAGTCGAAGAAAAAGAACCCCAGTTAGACTAACCAGCGAGCCCCCGGTGGCAATTGGCAATGGCTTTTTTAGACAAACAAAAGTTATCTCAGCTGAATGACACGGGCGATAAAATCTTCCCGGGCTTTTTCATCCTGCAACCTGTCTTCATCTATAACTGGGATGTGAGGGAAATATTTCATGAAGGCGCGAGCGAACAAGCCGCTGGTTGATTTTTTTTCCGGTTCGCCGTGCAAGGGCACCGCGCCTGTTCCGCAGGAAGGGGAACGGCTTTTAAAAATAAATCCACGCAAGTTCTCTTGTCTCAATGCTTCCAGTTTTTTACAGTTGAAAGCGACCATGGCTTGGGTCCAGTCTTTCCCCGATTCGGCACCCACCATGCGCACAGAGAAAGCATCGTTTGCCACAAGCCAGACTGGTTCTCGTGGTACCCCCATCCCCAGTTCCACTTCAGGGCAGACCGGCACCGCTTCAAATCGTTGACCGAGCAAGTCGATAACGGTTGCGTCGCGTTTGTGTTCGCCATTATAACGGACGTTTTCGCCGAGCAGGCAACTGCTGACTCCGATTTTGAGTTTTTTCATATTCCATGCCCTAGTTCACCTGCCCACGGGCACCGATATCTTTGCGGTAATGAATTCCATCCCATTTGATTTTGTCCACCGCCGCATAGGCTTTTGCCCTTGCAGAGGGCGTATCGCTTCCACTCGCGGTGACTCCCAGCACGCGCCCGCCATTGGTGAGGATTTTGCCATTTTCCAATTTAGTCCCAGCATGGAAAACCACAACATCGGGCAGAGCGCCTGCCTCATCCAATCCTGAAATCTCTTTGCCTTTTTCGTAAGATCCCGGATAACCTTTTGCCGCCATCACCACACAGATCGAGGTTTCCGGCTTCCATTGCAAATCACATTGGTCGAGAGTTCCATCGATACAGGCTTCAAAAAGAGGGACAATATCACTTTGCATACGAAGAAGAAACGGTTGCGTTTCCGGGTCTCCGAAACGAGCGTTGAACTCGAGGATTTTTGGTCCCAATGTGGTGAGCATCAGTCCGGCATAAAGAATTCCCTTATAGGGCCTGCCTTCCGCCTTCATGGCTCGAACCAGGGGGAACATGATTTTATCGCGCACCTTCTGACGCATAATATCGGTAAACACCGGAGCCGGGGAAAAAGCCCCCATACCACCGGTATTAGGCCCCTGATCTCCATCGAGTGCGGCTTTGTGATCCTGCGCCGAATCTAAAAGTAGCACGCTATTGCCATCGGTAAATGCCAGCACCGAAACTTCCTGCCCTTGCAGAAATTCTTCGATGACCACCTCGTCTCCCGCCGACCCAAACGACTTATCTTTCATGATCGTGTCTACGGCCTTTAAACCTTCCTCCGCATTGCGGCACAGGATGACCCCTTTACCCGCCGCCAGCCCACTGGCTTTGACAACAATGGGTCCGGTTTTTTTATCGAAATATTTTCTGGCCTTTTCATATGACGTGAATACTTCGTATTCCGCTGTCGGCAGGCCGTATTTTTTCATGATATCTTTGGAGAACGCTTTGCTCCCTTCGAGCTCAGCGGCACGGGCGCTCGGACCAAAAATGTGCAAGCCTTTTTCCTCAAAACGATCGACGATGCCCATCACAAGAGGTTGTTCCGGCCCCACCACGGTGAGCCCGATTTCATTTTTCTGGGCAAATTCTAAAAGTTGGTCGATTTGATCTGCCGCAATCGGAACATTATCGGCGATTGCCGCCGTGCCCGCATTGCCCGGCGCGCAGAACACCTGCGTCACTTTCGGGCTCTGCTTGATTTTCCAGACCAGAGCATGTTCTCTTCCCCCTCCCCCTATTACCAGTACCCGCATTATCTCTCCTTAATTATCTTGGTATGATTCAATTGAGAATTTATATAAAATACACCTGCGTTGCAACTCTTTCAATCCGTCAGGCAAAAGTAAGGCTCCCATTTATATGGTCAGACTGGACTCCATCAGCAAATCTTTTGGCGGCAAGGCCGTTGTGGAAAATATTTCGCTGGAAATCGCAGCCGGTGAGCGGTTCACCCTGCTGGGAAGAAGCGGTTGCGGCAAAACCACCCTGCTCAGACTGATTGCCGGCTTTGAGACCCCCGACAGCGGAACCATCACCATTGCAGGGCAGGATGTCAGCTCCCTGCCTATTGAGCAAAGGCCGGTGGGGCTGATATTTCAAAATTATGCCCTGTTTCCCCATATGACGGTTTACGATAATATCGCTGTCGGACCCCGCATCCGCAAACATCCTGCAAGCGAAATTGCCCAAAATATTGACGAGCTATTGGAGATCACCCACCTTCAGGATCTGCGCAATGCCTACCCCGGACAAATCAGTGGTGGCGAAGCTCAAAGAGTGGCACTGGCCCGTGCCGTCATCAACCGCCCCAAAATTCTATTGCTGGATGAACCTCTCTCAGCACTTGACCTGAGCTTGCGGCAACACTTGAGAGAAGAACTCGTTGAGATGCAAAAAGCGCTTGGCATCACCTTCTTGTTTGTCACCCACGATCAGGAAGAAGCCATGAGCATGGCCACTCGCATGGGGATCATGAATAACGGTTGCCTGCAACAAGTGGGCACACCCTCTGAGTTGTATGAAAAACCCCAGACCACTTTCATCGCCGAGTTTCTCGGTGAGGTGAATAAGCTCCGCGGTAATGTGATAGAAAGAACCGACAACCAGATCACCCTTTCACTGGGGTCTGCTGGAAATATTCAATGTTTCCCTGCTTGCGTATCGGAAAAACAGGACGTTACCTGCTACGTCCGCCCGGAAAAAATATTTTTTGATCCGGGCCGACCCCAAACCGAACCCATAAATAGTTTACAAGGAACTCTGCGTGATATAGATTTTTTCGGCAGTCATACTCGGTACCGGGTACAGCTTGCCGATGGGCAAACCCTGACCCTTGCAGCACAACAACGTAAAACCCGTGATCCCAAATATTCCATTGGCGATACAGTCCGGGTTCTGTTCGCAATAACCGATGTCTTTATTCCAAAAAAAAATGATTAATAAAATACTTCTGCTGGTACTTGCTGTTTTTTTAATAAACGGTTGCGACAGCCCTCCTTCCGGAAAAACCTATCTGGTAGCGACCGATGCCACCCTGGTGCCCATGTCTTTCATGAGTGTCGGCAACGATGTGATCGGGTTCGAGCCTGAACTCATACGGGCTGTGGCGAAAGAGGCCAAAATCAACATCCATATCATCAATGTCGAATGGGCCGGATTGTTCGGCGGGCTCATCACCAAAAAATTCGATATGGTGATCAGTTCCGTCACCGTTCTGGAGGAACGCAAAGCGCGCATGGCGTTCAGCGAACCCTATCTTAAAAGCGGTTTAGCCCTGGTGGTCCGCAAAAATCAGGAAGGCATCAACTCTTTTGCAGACGCGAAAAAAACCGATCTTTTAATCGGCGCACAGATCGGAACCACGGCTTACTTCTTTCTGGAAAAAGATTCGAACGTGCGCAAAAAAGGCTATCAAATGTACGGGCACGCCGTGGCCGATCTCATCAACGGGAAAATTGATGCGGTGCTGGGCGAAAGCACCGGCACCCTGTTCTATAAAAACCAGCACAAACCTGTGTTTGAAAAAATTAGAATGGTGGGGGAAATCATGACCAACGAACATTACGCTATCGTTCTTCACCAGGATGACACAGAACTTTTGGGCAAGATAAATTCTGCCTTACAAGAAATTCTACAAAATGGAACCGTCGCCCGACTCCACAAAAAATGGGATCTGGGAATGTCCGCACAGATTCCGTAATAACCATCGTCTTTATATAACTATGTCACCTCCAACTCAGAACAACTCCCAAACCTGGGCGTGGAATCTTGCGGTATTGATGAGTTTTCTTTTTCTGGTTTATTTACCCGGCAAAGAAGTTTTCCTCCTGTCGCAAGAACAATCCGGCGGCTATAGGGAGTTGCTCGCGCTTTTACCCTCTGGGATATTTTATACACTGTTGGTCACCCTGCTGGGTAGCGCATCCGCAATTGTCGTGGGACTTCTTGTCGGCCTGGCAAAACTCTCTGACAACCCTTTCGTGCGAGTTCCGGCATCCTTTTATATCGAGGTTTTACGCGGCATTCCGTTACTGGTGCTTTTATTTTATATTTATTATGCCTTGGGGGAGTTCATCCATATGCCGGCACTGACTGCGGCGGTGGCGGGGTTTGGTTTTAGTTATGGAGCTTATATGGCCGATGTGTTTCGGGCAGGCATTGAAGCGGTTCCAAAAGAGCAGGGCGAGGCCGCCCGCAGTCTCGGCATGAATGAAAAACAGGCCATGTTTCAGGTCATCCTGCCCCAGGCCTTGCGCACCATAATTCCCGCTGTCGGCAACCAGACCCTGGGCATGCTGAAAGACACCAGCCTGGTTTCGGTGCTTGCCATTTCCGACATCCTGCGAGTGGGCAACGAATATGCCACCAAACATTTTAATTTTTTTGAAACCTATACCTATGTGGCTTTGACCTACCTGCTTCTCACGCTTTTACTTTCCCGACTGGTGCACAAACTTGAATTTCATTACCGTATCGAAAATAAATGAACAACCCCGTGCAAGCGGCCGGGGTATCTAATAAAGAGTCCCATTCAAAGAGCATGGTGAGCCACGGGAAATAAAACTTACTTGTGGGTTTAAACTTCAATCGATATCATTGGCTCTCGGTCGCCGTTGAAATAGCGCATTACGTCAATCGAATCCAATACAATTGAAAAAGTGTTGAACACCATTGTCAGGACCAGCCAAGCTCCAAACGGGGTTTCTAAAGAAAGTTCTGCGAAGTTACTAAAACCTATCCAGATCATGACGGGAATCCAGAAAATATGTGCCAGCCCCATGAGCCGGACAAATCCGTAACGGCTGAAAATGAACATCATGAGCATGGCTCCGGTCATGGTTGAACCCAGAACCATCTTTGCTTCCAAAGTATGCATGAAAAACAAGGGCCCAACCATATTCAACATCATCAACATGGCTACCCATAAGGGCCATGGAAATTTCATGGAAAAAATGGATTTCATGAAGCGATAAACCATCTGTCGTCTCCCAAATAAATGACTGTTCCAAATGAGTCGCAGAAAAAGGCCCCGCCTTACACCCCGGCGAGCCGCCGGTGGCAGATAGCTATTCTCTCTCAGCTGTCGCGCCCTGTGAAAGGGTGCAACGACTCTTTAAGCCGAGAAAAGCGATTTCTCGCCAAATAAAGCTATTGCCAAGTCGGCCCCACGCCTAGTGGTGGTAATCCGTGACATTGAGGGGGAGAGAATATATATTAATAGTTAAGAGGAGCTTTGTATTCAACTTGGAGGATGAGGAAAATGAACGCTACATTAGAGAACGATAAAATCACCGCTACGGAAGACTATTTTCTACTGGCAACCCGGAACTGGGACGACAAACTGGAAGATTATTTGCCTGTTGATGACCCCTCCACATCAATCCGAACATTCGACGACTATGCAGATGCAGAAAACGCCTATTTTTCAATGGACTACAAAAAATGTCCTCAGGCCGGAGGCAAGGATGTCAAAATCGAATTGGTTCATATGCGTTTTAGGGTTCCGCATATAGTCCGCAACCAGATCCTGTTTCCCTAAGTCGGTTGTTTATTTTCCAATTCCCGGATCAGGGATCGGATGGGTTCCGCCCTGGGTTGGTCGGGGGCCAGGCGAAGAGATTCTTTCAGGTGCGCTAAGGTTTTTTCCTTGCTCCCCAGTTGGCGATAGACCATGCCCAGGCTTAAATGGACCGCTGGCATGGATGGGTTGATGCGCAAAGCCTTTTCAAAGTTTTCAATGGCGGCTGGAATATTTTTGGTCTGCATTTGAATATTGGCAATATTCAAATATGGAAAAGCAAATGTGGGGTCCAGCTCAGCCGACTTTCTATATTCCGCCAGGGCCAGGTCCAGATGGCCTTTCATCATCAAACCATTAGCCAGACCAAAATGAGCTTTCGAATGGTTGGGTTGCATCGCCAAAAATTTATTAAAATTCTCCACAGCCTCATCAAACAGACTGAGTTCCATCGCCAGATAAGCCAGGTTATAAAAAGCCTGCTCAAAATAGGGGTTGGATTTTATGGCCTGACGGTAGGACTGGGCCGCCTCTTTGCGCTTACCGATAAGGTGAAATGCCCGCGCAAGATTATAATGCGCCGGACCGTAATCGGGTTTTTGTTCCAGCGCCTTTTGGAAATAAACAATCGCCTGTGGCAATTTCCTCTGTTTGCCATAGATATTCCCCAGGTTATTCAGGCCAAAAAAATAATTGGGATTTATTTTCAGCGCGCCTTCAAACTCAGTAATGGCTTCATCATATTTTCCAAGATTGTCATACGCCTCCCCCAGATTGTTATAGGGTCGAACAAGATTGGGCGATTTGTTTTTCGCATCGGCCCATAAAGTCACCTCATCTTTCCAGTCCACGTTGCGAACCATCACCCCCAAAGCAAAACAAAGCAGTGTTAGCACAGCGCAAAAATTGATCAGCGCAGGAAAAATATTTTCGTATCTGGCTCGCAGGTAGGAAAAACATCCAGCAAACAAAAAAACAAAACCGACCAGTGGCAAATAAGTTCTATGCTCGACCGCCACATCCAGCAAAGGAATAAAACTGGAAGTGGGCAACAAGGTGAGCAATATCCAGGCCATGCCAAACCCCGCGCATCGCCTCTCAACCTCAAGTGAGCTCGGCTCAGAACTGCGGTTGGATATTCGAATCCAGAGAAATATAAAAAGCCCCAACACAACTATTCCCGGCCAGCTTTCAAATTGCAACCCGTCATTCAATACGGGAAAATCAATATCGATATTCATATTGAATGGAAAGAGCATCTTCCTGAAATACTCAAAGGGAAGCACAGAGGTTTGCGTCAAAAACCAGGTTCCCGGCTGTATATGGGCCGAAGAAGCCGACAAAAACCCACCTGCCACAACTTGCCGGTATCCCACAAACGCAAGCAGAGGCAGTGCCAGAAGAAAAATCCATTTAGCATTCGTTGCGATCCAGACTTTGGGTGACTCACAGGAAATAAAATAAAAATGAAAAATGAAAAACATGGCCGGAAGCGTCACAATGGTTTCTTTTGAAAACCCGCCGAGCAGAAAACAAATTCCGCAACCCGCAAAATAAAACCAGCCCTTGCGCCCGGCGCCCGCTTTGAAACCTTCGAAAAATAAAATTAATGCCGCCAGATAAAATACCGTGACCAATAGTGAAGAGCGGCTCGAAATATAGGTGACGGACTGAGTATTGAGCGGATGCAACGCAAAAACCATTGCCGCAAAAAAAGGTAGAAAACCTTTTCGTGGCGGAGAAAACTCGTCTCGCAAAAAACCCAGAGCCTTTTGCACCAGCCGATAAACCAGCACTGTAGCAAGAGCATGAAAAACAACATTGAACAGGTGGTAGCTCCACACCTCAAATTCACTGATGGCATAATTAATATTAAAACTGAGGATGACCAGCGGACGCTGGAAAAAACTAAACAGGAATTGCGGAATTTTATCCAGCCCCCGTATCCAAGGCTTTTCGAGGATAGAAGGAATATCATCAAAATGAAAAGCGTTTAAGAAAGTATTGCCATATACCAAACCAATCACGGCTACCAACATCAACTTTGGGTAGAAAGACCTGGAGCTCATGATTTTCGTTTTTCCTTAAAACACACTGAAGCAGTCCTCATTCTTTATTCATGCAAATCCCCTTGGCAGGGGAGGCAGATAGCAACGACTCGTTGAGCCGAGATCACTCTTTACTCGCCGACTAAAGCGACGGCATACCGGCCCCACGCCTAGTGGTGACTTCTATATATTCCTCTTCGATTTTTTTTACCACCGTCTCCCAGGAATAACGAGTTTCAGCCAAATCCCTGCATCGGGATCTCATTTCCATGAAAATTTTCGGGGCTTTTAAAAAAGTTTCTATCCCTTCAGCCAGCGCTTGCGGGGATGTATTCTTAAAAAGAAGTCTCTCATCTATTTGTTGCAAAATTTCCGGGGTCGCACCTACAGGAGTTCCCATCACGGGCAGTCCGCTGGCAAGGGCTTCGGCAGTGACCAGACCAAAACCTTCTATAGCCGTTGTGGGAAGGACAAACAAATCTGCGCACTGAAAATAAAGCGGGAGCGTTTCACGCGGCACCAGCCCGACAAGCTGAACACAATGGGACACCTCCTCCTGCAAAATTAATCGCTCCAGCCGATCTTTCAAACTGCCCTTGCCTGTGAGTACCATTTGAAATTTGCGCTCAGGGTTTTGACGATGAAGGATACCCGCCGCACGGATCAGGTTTTCTAATCCCATTCTCTCCTCTAAACGGCGAACAGTGAGCAATAGCGGAATTTCTAGCGGTAATTGCAATTTTTCTCGAATGGAATCTCCCGTCGAGTCGGACGGTTTAAATTCTGCGATGTCCACACCACCAGGGATCACACATAGTTTGGGCCGAGTGCAAGTGTAGTATTGCAAAAAACGGTTTTTCGAATATTCACTCAAAAAGAAAATACTTCGGGACAGGGCATATCCCACCCCTTCGATCAACCGGATGAATTGGAGGCGGATTTTTAGTTTCCACGATATTTTCGAATTTTCCATACCCACCTGATTGATTTTTTCCTCATCGAACCAGGAGCTATGAAAATGGCATATTTTGGGAACCTTCCATAATTGCGGGTGCACGATAGCCAAAAAACCGACCAGAGGGTTGTGAATATGTACCAGGTCAATTTTCCCGGATTTTAGAATGTGGCGGACCTGTTTTTGCACAGCTCGCCCCAGAGAAATAAAACCCTTGCTGGCCTTAAAGGAAATACGGTGAAAATGTACGCCGTGGATCTCTTCATAGTCTGCGAGCGAATCTGAGGGTTTGCAGGTTATTAAATGCACCGTATGGCCTTTTGCCACCAGCCGTTTGTTGACTTCATAGGTCAGACCCCATGCACCCCCCACATCATCGGGGTAACAATAGTATTGGAGGGAAAGAATCGAAAGGCTGTTTTCAGGACGGCTCATAAGTAGCAGAAAGAATAAAACCAATGCGGCGTATTTGCAAGCAAACAACAGCGCCATTCTACACAGATACCGCCGCCAGGCTTATTTGGCCCGGTACCCGTAAAAATAGTGATTATCTTGAAACACCCCTTCGCATGGACCATTGCCATTGAATCGCAAGCATTTATACTATATATTAATAGTAGTAAATCCTTCCCTGAATTCAGGGGGCGATCTGGTTTCGACGGGAGAGCTGAGACAAGGGTTGCATGCACGGGATGCCGTTGGCCCGTAAAAAAACGGCTTATACATAATCGCCAACGATTATGAAGTAGCTGTAGCCGCTTAATTTAATCGGTTACCGTCCGCCGCATCCATGTTCGCGGGAAGCGGGTCGGACGTCACTTAGTGAACTGGTTTGGTGCGCATGTTCCGGGCGGGCTGAACGAGATTTTTTGGAACTGGCTTAGGCTTAATCCTGCCTCTGGGAGTTAGCCCGAGCGAGATTTAAAATAGAGGATAAGCATGTAGACGCCTTTGATTGAAACCTTTCGGACGGGGGTTCGATTCCCCCCGCCTCCACCAAACTCCTTTATTTATAACGAGTTAGGTTGTTTTGGCTACTAGTTTACGGCATGTGTCCAACCACGTGTCCAAAAGGTAGCCGAAATGAAA
>CAZEBI010000094.1:0-11111 GCA_964510355.1 uncultured Nitrospina sp.
GAAGAAGCCAGAAACCTTTTAAAGATGCTTGTTCACGGAAAAGTAAAAGAAATCCTTTTCCAGAACAAAAAAATCGCGGTGAAAAAAGTAAAAGACATGGCCCTCGTTTCTGCCGGTTTTTTTATAATGGGGTCCAACACGTCCTTGGAGGACGAAGCTCCTGAGCATCGCATATATCTGGATGCCTATTGGATCGATAAATTTGAGGTGTCCGCCGAAAAATTCTCTAAATTTTTGAATACAGTGGAAGACGGAAAAAAATACTATCTCGATAATAAGTTCGGCACACTTAATTATGACGGTCGTTTCTACCGTCCGCGGCTCGGCCTTGAAAACTATCCCATCAACAATGTCAGTTGGCATGCGGCAAACGCTTATTGCAAATGGGAAGAAAAACGTCTGCCCACAGAAGCCGAATGGGAAAAAGCCGCACGCGGCATTTCCTCGACCCAAATTTATCCCTGGGGCAACGCTTCCCCATCCGATACCCAGGCGCGCTATTTACAGACCTGGACGGAGGAAGAAAAACACAAGGTCATGATGCCGGTGCAGGCCTTAGCAAAAGGCCAAAGCCCCTATGGGTTATATAATATGGCAGGAAACGTCAAAGAATGGGTGGACGACTGGTATGATCGCGAGTATTATAAGGAACAATCAGAATATGCAAACCCCCGAGGACCCATCGGCGGGGAATTCAAAGCTGTTCGTGGCGGCTCATGGCGAGACTTGGCAGGTTTTATTTATTCGTCCTTCCGCAATAATGGCAACCCGGGTAGCCGCATGGATGACTATGGATTTCGTTGCGCTAAAAATGTCGCCCCGACATCTGGAGAGAAAAAACTAACGAGCCGTCCCTCGAAACAAAGGCTGACTGCAAACATTCTACCCTTTTTTACCGTGACAAAATGATAGGCGCTATTGAAATACTGATTATCGCTTTGATCTTCGGGATCATTTACGGTCGCGATGCCATTGACAAAACATTTCGCAAATCCGCCAATGAGGGCGTGGTGGAAAGTATGGCGGGCGACCTGAAAGAGCTTTATGACAACGACCCAAAACGTGTGGTCAAAGTGAGTGCTTTGATTATCGGCGCATTAACCTTTCTGATCACCGGCGCTTACTGGGCAATCACCCGAACCGACTTCCTGAAAATGATCGGCCTCGATCAATAATTAAATCCGTTATCCCGCACATGGATGTACGGGTCTCCCCCTTGAAGAGTTTTCCCCGCGACAATCTCGCCTATATAAAGAACATGGTCTCCGGCCTGCATCGCCTGAACCACTTCGCATTCCAGATAAGCCACTGCATCACTTAAAATACGAATGCCCTCCAGCCCTTTGCGGGTTTTTACGCCTTTAAAAATATCCTCAGCAGGAGGACGGCTGAAATGTTTTAAAAGGGCCATATCGTCTTTCGGCAAAACATTCACAATGAAAGCCCCCGACCCTTCAACCAGAAGTCGTGCGGCGCGCAGGGTTCCCAAAGCAATGGTCAGTGCAGGAGGATCGAACGAACACTGGTTGACCCAGCTTGCCAGAACCGCATCCTCTTTATCTTCACATTTAGCGGTGACGACAAATAAACCGCTAGGAACCCGACCCAATGCCTTGCCCACCTGTTTCTTATTTTTCAAAATATTCTCCTATTTCCAATATTAAACAGAGACATTAATATGACATTCTTCAACCTTACTAAACCAAAGCTTAGAAATCGCCGTCTTTGATGCGGAAAACATCCGGTTTACCCGGCTTTTCGATATAGGAAAGAGTGAGGGCAATGTTCTCACCCACTTTTTCAGGATCTGACTTAGGATTGCTCAATACCAGTTTTACCGCACGGCCTTTTTTGTCCTGACCTTGAAAGACCAGGATGACGCCTTCACCTAATTGAGCGTTGAGGGCGAACCCCTCCTTCTGATAAGTTTTCTGGGCAAAGTGGATGCGTAGCTGGTTGGCGGTGGAAACCACGTTTTCGGGATCGGCCTTGGGGCTGACCGGTTTACCCCAAAGGATATTGACAAGCATCAGGCGCTTGGACTTATGCCCCAGAATATAAAACACTTTTGCCGAACCGCTATCCGGTAAAAGATTTTTAATATTAATGATCAGGCTGATCGTTTTTTCGCTGGCGTTCTCATGCCGGGTAACTTGCTTTCTGCTGATTTTGAAATCTTTAAGTATCGCTTTCAACACATTGCGTTCGTTCATGCCAAATTGAGCCGAACGAAACCCTTTGATCTGCGCCCATTGTTGTTGCGATGCGCGATTATCCGCAACCTTGGCCTGAGCCATGCCCGATAACAGGACGACACATAAACAGACAGAAAAAAATAGTAAACCAGGTTGTTTTGATCTCATCATACTTTGCCCCTTAATCGATCCGGGTTGATATTTTTTTATCATACCGTTTCAAGCTGGGGCACGCAACCGGCTGACACCCTCTTAACGGCTGGCCTGCAAACGACCCTGATCGGGGGATAGCTTTAAAATTTAATCCACCGCCCCGGTACCGCAGCATTACAGGCGGGGCAACGATCCTCTTTCAAGTGAACGGCCAATACTCGAAACCCTTTTCTTTCGACCAGAAGTTCCTGACAGTGGGGGCAATAAGTGTTCTCGGTATTTTTCACCTGCCCCGGCAGGTTGCCGGAGTAGACAAACTGCAGCCCGGCTTTCTTTCCATGTTGCGTGGCCCGCAAAAGGGTCGCCACCGGAGTGCGCTCCCGATCCCGCATTTTATAATCAGGATGATACGCCGTCACATGCCAGGGAATGGTGGGAGAAACTCCAGCGATAAACTCGGCGATGTCAGCCATCTCTTTATCGGAATCGTTATAACCGGGGATCAACAATGTCACCAGTTCTAACCATATCCCCATGTCGTACACCGCTTGAATCGTTTCCAACACGGCTGAAAGATTGCCCCCTAGACGGCGGTATTCCTTCTCGGAAAAACTTTTTAAATCTATTTTAAACAGGTCGACCCACGGACGCAGATATTGTAATACTTCCGGTGTGCCATGCCCGTTGGAGACGTAAGCCGTGCCCAGCCCTCTTAGCTTTGCTTCCTGAAAAACTTCTACCGCCCATTCACTGGTGATCAGCGGCTCGTTGTAAGTTGAAACCACCACCTTGGAACCTTCCTGCTGAGCCTGATCGCAAATTTCTCCGGCCGTAACGGGAATAGAGCGAACCGTCGAAGCCTCATCTTTCAAGCTTTGCGAAGTGAACCAGTTCTGGCAATAGGCACAACGAAAATCACAACCTAGCATGCCAAAGCTCAGTGCCAGACTGCCCGGAAATGCGTGAAAAAAAGGTTTCTTTTCGATGGGATCGTTTTGCAGGCCTGCTGAATAACAAAAAGGCACCATCAAGGTGCCTTCGGAATTAAACCGTACTTTGCAAATCCCTCTCTGTCCGGGTTTCAACTTGCATAAATGTCCGCAAGCGGTGCAAATCAGAGTTCCTCTATCAAGCTCCCTGACTAAGTCGCCCGGGCGGGTCTGGGAATCCAGGGGTTGTGGAATTGTTGGCATGGTGCACTATTCGGTGCTGATGCCTTCAAATTTCTTGTCCAGTGCACCGATAAGAGTATGCCAAGCCAAGCTGGCGCATTTTGTCCGTGACGGATATTCGCGGATGCCCATGAACAAGGTCAGTTTACCCAGGTGATGTTCTTCTTTTTCCGGGTCCAGCTCACCCAGAATCATCTTATGAAACTCATCCTTGATTTGTCGGGCTTCTTCCACCGACTTGCCTTTCAGGAAAGTTGTCATCATGGAAGTGCTGGCTTTTGAAATCGCACACCCGGAACCCTGAAAACTGACTTCATCAATCTTTCCCGCTCCTTCGTCTACATTCAGGTAGACGGTGATGTCATCGCCACAAAGCGGGTTCACACCGTGACAGGAGTGGCTGGCGCCCTCCAATTCATGAAAGTTTCTGGGCTTGCGGTTATGGTCAAGAATGACCTGCTGGTAAAGTTCGTTATCGTAAGACATGGGATCGCTGGAAGTTTGTATCTCTATTTATGCCAAAAATAATCTTTGGCTGGAGATACAATTATATCACGAAAATAATTGGATGCATTTTTTCAGGCTTTGGGCCAATGCGTCCAATTCTTCCGGTTTATTATAAAAAGACATCGAAGCCCGGGTTGTGGCCGGCACCCCATAACGGATCATGGTGGGCTGGGCGCAATGGTGCCCACCTCGGCAGGCAATGCCATCCTGGTCTAAAAGGGTGACCACATCATGCGGATGCGCGGCATCGACATGAAAAGAAATGATGCTGGCCTTATCACGCGCATTGCCAATAATTCGTACCCCTTCAATCTCTTTAAACAACCGGGTACCATATTCGAGGAGAGTGCTTTCGTAATCGGCAATTTTATCCATACCAATTTCGTTGAGATAGTCGATAGCAGCCGCCAACCCAATCACCTGTGTGATCGGCGGTGTTCCCGCTTCAAAACGGGCGGGGGGCTTGGCGTAGGTGGTTTTTTCCAGCGTCACCCGCAGGATCATATCCCCGCCGGTCACGTAGGGTGGCATCTCCTCCCAAACATCCATCTTGCCATAAACTCCACCGATACCGCTGGGAGCATACATCTTGTGACCGGAAAAAGTATAAAAATCGCAGTCAATATCCCGCACATCCAATTTCATATGTGACGTGCTTTGCGCTCCGTCTATCAACACCCGGGCTCCGACAGCATGGGCCTTTTGGGTAATTTCCTTAACCGGATTGATCGTTCCCAGCGCGTTGGAAACATGGTTGACCGCCACCATACGGGTTTTGGGCGAAAGAAGTTTTTCATATTCTTCCATGATCAACTCACCGTCATCATTTACGGGAATGACCTTGAGTTTGGCACCCCGCTCCTGGCACAGCACTTGCCAGGGAACGATGTTGGCGTGATGTTCAATATTGGAAATGATGATTTCATCGCCTTCATTGACAAACCGCTTGCCAAAACTATGCGCCACCAGGTTAATCGCCTGGGTGGTTCCGCTGGTGAAAATAATTTCACCTTTCTTTTCTGCGCCTAAAAAATCGGCCACCTTCTGGCGCGCCTCCTCATAGAGCTGGGTAGCATGTTCGCTGAGCTTGTAAGCCCCGCGCCGAACGGTGCCATACTCTTGTGCATCAAATTGACGCACACGTTCTATAACCGAAGCGGGCTTGTGAGTCGTTGCGGCATTATCCAGGTAGATCAGGGGTTTGCCCCGGACGCTCTGAGAGAGGATCGGAAAATCCTTGCGTATTTTTTCTACATCCAAAACATTTCCTGCAACACTAGACATTAACCGCCTCCAGTTTCTTAAGAAGTGTGTTATTCAGCTCTTCCACCACTTCGGGAAACTCAATGGTCTGAATAATGCTTTTAGCAAAGCTTCGGGTGAGTAGCGCTTTCGCCGCCTTGGCAGACAGACCGCGCGTTTGCAGATAAAACCATTGGCTCTCATCAATTTGACCTATGGTCGCGCCGTGGGTACATTTAACATCATCGGCAAAAATCATCAGGTTGGGTTTGTTATTCGCATGGCAATCATCAGAAAGCATGAGGTTGTTGATCAACTGGTCGGCGCTGGTCAATTGCGCGCCCCGCTCGACGATCACGGTTCCATCGAAGCTGGAACGGGCATGCCCGTTTATGATATTTTTAAAATGCTGATGGCTGACACATTGCGGCGCTTCATGATGAATCTTGATATAATTATGCACCTGTTCCTTACCATCGAGAACGCTAACCCCGTTCAACCGCAACTCTGAACCTTCTTCCTTGAGCCGGATATCATAATGGTGCCGAGCCAACTGGGTTCCAGAAGAAGCATTTGAAGAATAGAACCTGGCGTTTCTATTTAAGTGAACACGGGTTTTTGAAAAATTCCAGGAATCAAAAGGGTCCGCTTGCACTTGTGTGAATGAGACCCCGGCACCTTCTGCCAACAACCAATCCTGCACCGAGTTAATAAAATAACCGCCTTCGGTGCCGACAAATTTTTCGATCACTTTGACTTCCGACAATTTCCCCAACTGCCAAACCAACCGGGGGATATGCATGACGGGTCCTGCCGCCCTGCCGGTCGAAACAAAAAGCACTTGCACCGTGCCGGAGATTTGTGTGTTATCGGCTATATTAAAAATCAGGCCTTCATCACAAAACGCCGTGCTGAGCGCAGCAAAAACATCATTCTCATCCGCAGCCGTCTGCAATAAATAATTTTTCAGTTCCGGGTCCGCCTTCGACAAAGGCGATACGTGGGCACTTAACCCCTCAAAGCGTGACAAATTGCGATCGAAGATGCCGTCAACAAATACCAGGCACTGGTCTTCGCAGCCGGGATAAATATGGCCCGCAACAAAATCTTCACTGACCTTGGCAGAACCCTCGGCAAGACTGAAGGCCGTTTGCACCAGCCCCTTAGTGTTCACAAAGGTGAACATCTCATGCTTAGAATGGGGGAACCCAAGCGACTCAAACCGGTTCAGCGCAGTTTGCTGAATCTCGGCAAGAGCCGGGTTTAATTGCTGTTTTTTATGTAGATCCAGAAACACAGACTCGGCACTGGATTCAACGAGTGTATCGGACATACTTTCTCCTCAATTCTCAGCCGTTACCCAGTCATACCCCTGGGATTCGAGTTCAAGCGCCAGCGCCTTATCGCCCGACTTGACGATTTTTCCTTTACTAAGAACATGGACGAAGTCGGGTTTAATATAATCCAGCAAACGCTGGTAATGCGTGATGAGAATGAGCGCGTTATTTTCGTTGCGCAAGCTGTTCACACCTTCTGCAACAATTCTCAGAGCGTCGATATCGAGCCCGGAATCGGTTTCATCGAGGATGGAAAGTTTGGGCGTGAGAATCGCCATCTGCAAAATCTCATTTTTCTTTTTCTCTCCTCCAGAGAAACCATCGTTAAGACTTCTTTCTTTGTATTTTTTCTCCATTCCCAGCATTTTCATTTTTTCAGAAAGGAGTTCATCAAAATCCAGAGGGTCCATTTCTTCTTCATTCGCCTTAACTCTGCGGGCATTGAACGCCATGCGCAGGAACTCGGCGTTGTTGACTCCCGGCACTTCCACCGGATATTGAAAACCCATAAAAATTCCCGCCAAAGAGCGTTCTTCGGCATCCAGGTCCAGGAGGTTTTTCCCATCGAACAACACCTCCCCGCCCGTGACCTCATACGCCGGATGACCGGAAAGAATTTTAGCCAGGGTGCTTTTCCCGGACCCATTGGGACCCATCACTGCGTGAATTTCGCCTTTTTTAATCGAAAGGGAAATGCCTTTCAGGATTTCAGCCCCGTCCACACTCGCATACAAATCTTTGATTTCCAGCATTAATATCCTCTCCTCATCATCAAATAAAAAAAGCCCTGCAAGTTCTTAAAGACAAACAGGGACTATTCGAATAGCACTCAATGCCAAAGGCGTTCAACCGACACTGTCTTCAAGTTTCAGGGTCAGCAGTTTTTGCGCCTCAACGGCAAACTCCATCGGCAGTTGTTTGAAAACTTCTTTACAAAATCCGCTAATGACGGCTTCGATCGCGTTTTCACGGGAAATCCCCCTCGACTCAAAATAGAAGAGTTGCTCTTCGCTGATTCTTGAAGTGGAAGCCTCGTGCTCGATCTGAACCGAACTGTTGGCGGTTTCTATATAAGGGAATGTGTGCGCGCTGGCTTTATCGCCGACCAGCATGCTGTCGCATTGGCTGTAGTTTCTGGCGTTGGTGGCGTTCCTGCCCACCTTCACCTGGCCGCGATAGGTGTTGCTGGAATGATCGGCAGAAATACCCTTGGAAATAATACTTGAGCGTGTATTTTTGCCGAGATGGATCATCTTAGTACCCGTATCGGCCTGCATATGCCCGTTGGTCAGCGCTACGGAATAAAACTCTCCGGTGGTGTTATCGCCTTGCAGAATACAGCTCGGGTATTTCCAGGTGATGGCCGACCCGGTCTCCACCTGCGTCCATGAAATTTTAGAATTATCGCCCTGGCATTTGCCGCGCTTGGTGACGAAATTGTAGACGCCGCCCTTGCCCGTTTCTTTATCCCCGGCATACCAGTTTTGCACGGTGCTGTATTTGATCTCCGCATTTTCAAGAGTGACCAGTTCAACCACTGCGGCGTGCAACTGGTTGGTGTCAAATTGCGGTGCGGTACATCCCTCCAAATAAGAAACATAACTGTTTTCCGCACAGATGATCAGCGTCCTCTCAAACTGCCCCGTCTCTTCGGTATTGATGCGGAAATAGGTAGAAATTTCCATGGGGCTGATGGTGTCCGGCGGAATATAGACAAACGAGCCGTCGGTAAACACCGCACTGTTGAGCGCGGCATAAAAATTATCGCCCACGGGGACTATCGTGCCGAGGTATTGCTCCACCAGCTCCGGATACTCTTCAAGAGCTTCCGACATAGGACAGAAAATGATGCCCACTTCCATGAGTTTTTTCTTATGGGTGGTGGCCACGCTGACGCTGTCGAACACCGCATCGACCGCCACATTAGCCAGTTTCTTTTGCTCGTCCAGAGGTATACCCAGTTTCTCGAAGGTACGCATGATTTCCGGATCGACCTCATCGAGGCTGTCTAACACTTTCTTTTTCTTCGGCGCAGAATAATAGGAAATATTCTGGAAGTCGATGGACGAATAACTGACATTCGGCCATTTGGGTTCTTTCATGGTCTTCCATTTCGCAAACGCCTTGAGCCGAAAATCGAGCATGAATTTGGGCTCGTTCTTCTTCTTGGAAATGGCGCGGACGACATCCTCATCGAGCCCTTTAGCAAAGGTCTCCGACTCAACATCGGTCGTGAATCCATATTTATAGGTATCATCTTCCAGAATATCTGAAACAGTATTTTGTTCAGTACTCATTATTTATCTCCCAAATTACATTTGCGGAACAACATTCAATCCGTTGTAGACATGTTTACGCAAGGTCGATTCCATAAACGACAAAGTGGCCCCCAAAGAAGACCCACAGCTGCCGCACGCACCTTGATATTGCACCAAAATTTTCTCACCGTCCGTAACATCCAGAACCTGGACGTTACCGCCGTCGCTGATCAGGGCCGGACGGATATGCTCGTCCAAAACAATCTCTATCTGTGCTTTCTGCTCTTCTTTAGTCAGCCCCAGCCAGGCCTGATCCAGCATATTCAATTCAGTCGTGGATTTAAAATCGGCCTTATCAATGGATGCGCTGGCGATGGCAACCCCTTTCGCCGCAGGATATTGCTCTTTAGCAATTTTCAGCAATTCTTCCACCGCATCGAAAGCCTTCATTTTGGACTCGGGAACAGCAGGCACCCCCGGTTCATCACGAAGCCTGGCTTCCACATCGGTTTTCAAAAGTGAGCACGCTTCCTCCACCGTCAGCCCTTCAACCATGATAGAGAGCGTTTCGCCAATCACCAAAGACAGCTTGCCCCCATACGCGAAAAACCGGGCACTGAAAATGCGATCCTCCTTTAAATCCACCAGCCAGTACAGCTTGGTGTCTTTAAATTTGGCTTCGACAAGTGCCATAGCCTTCGCATCTTCCTGATAATAGGCTCCGCGATGTTTGATCGCAGAGGCTGTTTCCTCAAAATTCAGCGAAAATTTTTCTTCGACGACAGACACGAATAAATCCTTAAGTTTAAAAGCTTTACGGGTTAAAAACCCTGGGTGTCCCCAAACTACCAAAACCGGACTTGTACCCTTGATTATATATCAAATACAACCCCTTCAACAATTTATAAGATGCAATTGCCCCGGTAAAGTTCTTTAATTTTCCCACCACTAGGCGTGGGGCCAGTGTGCCATCGCTTTCTTTGGCGAGCAAAAAGTTGTCTCGGCTCAATTGAGCCATTGCCCAGTTGCCTCCCTCGCTAGCAGGTTGCTGAGAAACTATTCAGTATTCCTGCCTTCATGCGGGTTTTACCCAACGGCTCACCCTCCCCCAGGGAGGGTTGCTTTTAATAGTTTTTCAGCACCCTGCTAGAGGGGCCAAACTTATCCTATACATCCGTATTCTAAAAAAGCTATAATTTAACACCACTTAAACTCGGCTCAGTTGTCGGTTCTGTGTATCAACACCGGCAGGTGTCCCTATAGCATAAGGACTTCTCAATGGTCAGCGATTCAGCCAAACTTGTCGATGGGATGGGACGAACCATCGTCAACCTCAGGATTTCCGTTACCGACCGCTGTAATTTCCGTTGCACCTATTGTATGCCGGCAGATAACGTAGAGTTCATGGACCGAAGCAACCTACTGACGTTTGAGGAAATCCAGCGTGTGGTGACGGTCGTTGCCAAACTGGGCATCCACCGCATTCGCCTGACCGGCGGAGAACCGCTGATGAGAAAAGACCTGCCGCGCCTGATCAAAATGCTCAACGAGGTGGACGGCATTGACGATATCGCCATGACCACCAACGCCTATTTCCTCAAAGACCAGGCTCAAAGCCTGCGGGATGCCGGATTAAAAAGGCTGAACGTCAGCCTGGATTCGCTCGACCCGGAAAAGTTTCACGAGGTCAATCGCCGCGACTGCCTGCAGGCGGTTCTCGATGGCCTGAATGCGGCGCGTAATGCCGGGTTCAAGTCGATCAAGATCAATGCTGTCGCGGTACGCAATTTTTCTGAAACTGAAATTATGAGCCTGATCGAAATGGGCCGCTCCGATGGTTTTGAGGTCCGTTTCATCGAGTTCATGCCTCTGGATGCGGACAAAGTCTGGGAACGCGACAAAGTTTTGTTCGGGCATGAGATCATCGAACTGATCAAGGAGAAATACGAACTGGTGCCAGTCGACAATTCCCGGGAGATAGGCCCTGCCAGCGAATACAACTTCGCCGACGGCAAAGGGAAAATCGGCATTATCACAGCAGTCAGCAATCCGTTCTGCGATCATTGCAACCGCATCCGCATGACAGCCGACGGCAAGCTGCGAACCTGCCTGTTCTCAGCCGATGAAACCAACCTGAAGGATCTTATCCGAACCGGAGCGACCGATACGACTATCGCCGAGGCCATCGAGCAAGCGGTTCTGGTCAAAGAACCCGGCCACAAAATCAATCTGGAAGACTTCGAACGC
>CAZEBI010000095.1:0-11110 GCA_964510355.1 uncultured Nitrospina sp.
AAGGTTCCTGTTTTGCTGGTGGGTGTTTCTCCTGGTGAAAAACATGGCGGGGTGGTCAACCACATCATTCGTGCTTTGGAGGTAGAGAGCATTCCCAAAAATATCCCTGAAAAAATTGAGGTGCCCATGGGTGAGTTGGAACTCAATCAGTCGGTACATGTGTCCGACCTTGCGGTGGGAGAAGATATAACAGTTATCAACAAACCTACTGATGTGGTGGTAACCGTTCATATTGAAAAAGTGAAAGAGGAGAAAGCTGAGGTCGAGGAAGGCGAAGAGGCTGAAGCCGCTGCCGTAGCACCGGATGATGCTGCCGGGAAGAAAGAAGACGCTAAATAACCCGTGTTCCTGATTTTGGGTTTGGGCAATCCTGGGCCACGCTATGAGCGGACCCGGCACAATGCGGGTTTTTGGGTGGCGGACAACTTGGCCGACAAATATAATATCCGGCTCGATCGCCACAAATATTTTTCCTTGTATGGGAAAGGAGAAGTGGAAGGGCTCGAAGTTGTTATAGCGAAACCGATGACCTATATGAATGAAAGCGGAAAAGCGGCCAAGTCGTTGCTTTCCGCTTTTAGTCTTTCACCGAAACAAATGCTGGTGATTCATGATGATATCGACCTCCCCCTTGGCAAGATCAAAAAAAAGTTCAAAGGGGGCGATGGTGGACAACGGGGGATTCGATCGACGATTCAATCGGTGCGGACCGGAGAGTTTGCGCGGGTTCGCATAGGAATCGGTCGCCCCGAAGATCGCGACGATATTGTCGATTATGTATTGTCCCCATTTGATAAAGAAGACTTGGGCCTGATGAACGAGGCCATGGAACAAGCGGTGCAAACGGTGGAAGCGGCGCTCAAAGAAATCAATAAAGACAAATCTACGGAGGATTAAACAGAATGTTCACGGAACATAAGGGGGAAATGCTCTTCATCGGCTTTGCCATGATCATGTATCTGGTGATGGCCGCTTTAGACGCATCGCAGAAATTTGTTTATATGGCAGTTTTGTTTGGCTTGTTCGGCCTTGTCATCGCCTGGAAACTTTTCGAAAGTGTGGATGACGAACCAGCAGGAAATGAAAAAATGACCGAAATTGCGGATGCCATCCATGAAGGAGCGATGGTTTTTCTTTCCCGTGAATATAAAATGCTCGGCTATTTCGTGGGCGCGGTGTTCATCCTGCTCTTGGTTTTGATTTCCATACAAAAAGGTATGTGGATCGGTTTCTGGACTGCAATTGCTTATGTGGTGGGGGCTGGATGTTCCATGCTTGCAGGATATTTTGGTATGAATGCAGCGACCACCTCCGGGGTGCGAACTTCGCAAGCCGCCTCAGATGGCGGTCAGGCAAAAGCCCTCAACATCGCTTTTAATGGCGGTGCGGTAATGGGGCTTTGTGTAGCGAGCCTGGGCCTGATCGGGGTTGGCGGGTTGTTCGCCCTGTTTGGCCGGGGAGACTCGATTGGTGTTATCAGTGGCTTTGCCATGGGTGCCAGTTCCATCGCTCTGTTCGCGCGTGTGGGCGGAGGCATCTATACTAAAACGGCTGACGTGGGTTCTGATCTGGTGGGTAAGGTGGAAGCAGGAATCCCGGAAGATGATCCTCGCAACCCAGGAGTCATTGCTGACAACGTCGGCGACTGTGTCGGCGATACTGCGGGTCTGGGAGCGGATATTTTCGAGTCCTATTGTGGTTCCATGATCGCGACCATTGCCCTTGGAGCGGGAATGGCAAGCATGCAGTTTGAATACATGGCTTTGCCGATTCTGATCGCCATGGTCGGTCTGGTTGCTTCTGTTCTGGGAATCCGGACTATGAGCGCCCTGGGAAATATGGACCCTTCCGATGCACTGCGCAATGTCACATTTATCAGCGCGGGGGCTATGCTGTTTGCCTCTTTTTTCCTGATCAAGGTCATGGGCCTGCCTTCCGGCATTTTTGTCGCCTTGTTGTTTGGTTGTCTGGCAGGGATCGCTATCGGGTTGATCACCGAATATTATACGGCGGGTAAACCCGTTATCCGCATCGCCGAGGCAAGTAAAACCGGTGTTGCGACAGTAATGATCACCGGTCTGGCGATCGCAATGGAAAGTACTGTTCTGCCTGTTCTGGTTATTGCATTGACGATTTTTGTGAGTTCCGAGTTTGCCGGTCTTTATGGTGTCGCTCTTGCGGCAGTGGGTATGCTGGCAACAGTGGGAATCACCATGTCGGTCGATGCTTACGGACCGATTGCTGATAACGCTGGCGGCATCTCTGAAATGGCTGGACTGGGAGAAGAAACCCGCAAAATCACCGATGGCCTGGATCAGGTGGGCAACACCACTGCCGCTATCGGCAAAGGTTTCGCCATCGGTTCTGCGGCTTTGACCGCATTGGCATTGTTTGCGGCCTTCACTCAGGCGGCAAATATCGATTCGATTGATATCACCGAAACATCGGTTGTCATTGGTATCTTCATAGGCGGGGTGATTCCTTTTTATGTCGCCGCTCTCACCATGAATTCAGTGGGTGAAGCCGCTATGATCATGGTTGAAGAAATCCGCCGCCAGTTCCGCGAGATTCCGGGATTGATGGAAGGCACCGGTAAACCCGATAGTGCCCGTTGTATTGATATCTGCACGCAGGCAGCCTTGAAAGAAATGATCGCTCCAGGTGTGGTGGCTTTTCTTAGTCCCATCGTTGTTGGCTGGTTGCTCGGCGCGGAAGCGCTGGGTGGAATGCTGATGGGCGCGACACTTACCGGCGTTCTACTGGCATTGTTCATGTCTAACGGTGGCGGTGCCTGGGACAACGCAAAGAAATATGTGGAAGCAGGTGCCTTGGGCGGTAAAGGTTCCCCGGCGCATCATGCTACCGTAGTAGGAGACACGGTCGGAGACCCGCTCAAAGATACTTCCGGTCCGGCGATGAACATCCTGATCAAGCTGATGTCTATCGTCTCTTTGGTGATGGCTCCATTTTTTGTGTGACTAAAACTAAGGGTTACTTAAAAGGGATGGGGGTTTCCCCCCATCCCTTTTTCTTTTTGGAAAGGGGTCTGTTCTTTGCTATTAGGAATCCATGATTTTATAAATTCACAACCTCTTTTAGAGCCCTTGCTGCAACGGGCTTCCGAGGCGAGCTTGGAGATCAGGACCGATTCTCCGGCACGGCTGGCTGAGCAATTGTCCCGTGGAAAGCTGGACATGGCCCTGATTCCCGCCATTGAATATTTAAAGCAGGCCGACCGTTTTCGGCTACTGCCAAATATTTCTATTTCATCGAGGAACAAAGTCGGAACTGTTTTGCTGGTCGCTAAAGTTCCTCTCAATGCTATCGCCTCTTTGGCGTTGGACAATCGTTCAAGAACTTCCGTCGCGTTGCTTCACATCCTTTATTCTGAAGTGTTTCCAGCCGAGCTCAAACCGACCCGACATGAACCCGATCTAAAAAAGATGCTCAACCACCACGACTCCGCATTGATCATTGGCGATCAGGCCCTGGGCATTGCCACAGAAGGCGTGTCGGTTTATGACCTCAGCGAAGAATGGTTCAAGCGAACAGAGAAAACTTTCGTTCACGCCGTGATCGCGGTTCGGGAAGGGGTCAAGGTGGAAAGCAGTCTCATTCAAACCCTGCTGGATGCCAAGCAGGAAGGGCTGAAAAATCTCGCTACGATTTCCGAAACCCAGGCAAAAAAAACCGGTCACCCGGTGCTTTTGTTACGCGACTATCTCAAGAATAAAATTCGTTACGATTTTGGAGAAGAAGAGATGGCAGGGCTCATGCATTTTCAGTCTCTGTGCCACACTGCCGGCCTGATCCCGAAAAAATTTCCCTTAAAATTTGTTTGAGGGCCGAAACTCTGTTGGGCACAAGCAGACCCCGTAGCCCGCAGGATCTATTCGTGCTACACTTTCCTTCGGCTCACCCAGATTGATAACTTGTTGTAGCCTCTCTCGCAAAAACGACATCCGACAGCCCCTATGCTACCTTTGCGAAAATCATGGAAGGGAGAAAGAATAATTGACAGGCAACTTGTATCTTGCAGGTTTGGTTGTGGGTTATTCATTATCATAATTTTTTTATCCTTAACCACTGGTTGTGCGCATAAGACCGATGACGAGGCCCTACCGCAACTCGAGTGGTCAGGTCAGCCCACCCTGCATCAGGTTCGTAGTGCTGCTCTGCGAGAAAAAATGCAATCTCTGAAAGTGCTGATGTTCGATAACGTCTACGATGAGTTGCAGTTTGATGAGGAACGTGCCAGACAGGCGTTATCCATAGCTAAAACAGCGATTACCATGGCAACAGCGGCACTGGATATTTCTGCGTTACAAAAGGGACTTAATCTGGATGCCGAGCATGCACTTGTGTTCCGTGACCTTGCGCAACGCCTGAAAAATCAGGCTATAGCCCTGAAGGAGGCCGCTCGCCTTCAAAACAGTGCTGCATATCCCTCTATCATTCGCGGCATCATTAATACCTGCAACAATTGTCACAATAAATTCCGACGTATGTAGCGGGCGTTCTTGTTCAACGAAATCTGGAATACATGCGCCGAATCACTACACCCATGGGTATTCACTCTCTTCTACCGTTTGTCAGGCTGGCCGTTGTCACCATGTTGCTGATTCTACCCGTCACGGGCTCATGGGCCGGGGAGAAAATATCATCAGGGGAGGAGGCGCGACAGATGCGTGAACTGATGTATCAGCTCAGGCACCGAATCGAGGTTTTGGAGCGACAACAAGCGGCAAAGCGGGCCGCCACTCCCATTGCCCCGGTCCGCATCAGCCCTCCGAAAATTGCACGCAAGGACCAAAAAACGCTGTTGCCCACCGACAAGGTTTTCCTGGAACCATCGAGGGATAAGATCAAATTCTCCTTCGGGGGACAAATTATTGTGGAGGGGGTGAGTAACTGGCCAAGCAACCCGGAAGCCTCAGAATTCGATCTTTCTCCCGTAGGTGTGCGCACGGGTTCGGGAGGTGAAAATGGACAATTCTCCTTCAGTGCTCGGGAAACGCGACTGTGGGTTAAAACCTCCGCAATGACCAAACTTGGTTTTCTCAGGACTCTGGTCGAAATGGACTTCAAGGGAGGTTCCGGGGTTGAGCGCGTCAATAATTCCCACAACCCACGTATGCGCCACGGCTATGCGCAGATCGGAAATTTTACGATGGGTCAGACAGAATCGACCTTTGCCAATTTATTGGCTTGGCCTGATACCATCCCGGACGCTATAGCCCATGTTTCCAACCGCCAAGCCATGATCCGTTGGACTCAGAAGCTGGATGAGGATTTGAGTTTACAAATTGCTCTTGAAAATCCTGAAACCACTCTTACTGATGCTACGGGTGCTCGCATCACCCCCGGCGATGACCGGGTCCCGGATCTGGCAGTGAAGGCCCTATGGTACACGAGTCGCGGTTCCCTGGCCTTTTCTGGCCTGTTACGCGAAATCCGTAGTGACGGAGCGGTGGTTGGCGGCACCGAAGATAGCCGGATCGGCGGTGCCCTGCACTTCTCCGGGCGCCTGAATACCACGGGCCACGACAATGTGCGCTTCGGCCTTGCCGGAGGCAACACCATTGGGCGTTACGCCAGCAACAACTCGTTCAACGATGGCAACATTGATGCCAACGGCCAGATCGAACTGCACATGATGTACCTCGGTTATCTTTCCTACCAATACTGGTTGAACGATCGTTGGCGCCTTGCCACAACCGCGACTCACATTCAGACCGATAATGATCTGAGCCGTGTGCCGGTCAGTACTGTGGAGCACGCACAGTCGTTTCACCTTCGCCTTTCCTGGTTGCCTTTGTTACGCACAAATTTCAGCCTGGAGTACACGCATGTCCGCAGTAAATTGGAGAGCGGCCTGGAAGGCGAACTCAACCGCCTGCACTTCAGTGCCTTGTACAGGTTCTGAACCGCTCAGATCAGCGATCAAAACATTGGTGTTGAAATAGATGAAGGCGGAAACTCTTGATGTCGATCCGCAACACTCCTGCTCAGGAGGGAAAGTGTGAAGCGTTAGAAATGCTTGGACCGCAAAGGAACGAATGGCAAGAAGCTGGTACTTACTGGAAAGAAAAGCCGCCCGGTCAAGCGATTTTCCTCTTTAAATAATCTCGGCCCCAATTAAAACCCGCCGCAATCCAGTGCCCCAGTTTCTGCACGGATGCTTCAATAAAGTCGAGATAGGCCTGGACGGATTTATCGCGCTGGACTTTAACAGGCTCGGAGGGTTCGGGCTCGGGTTCGAAAACTTCCGGTGATTTCGCAATAGATGGGGCCGGAACTTTGGTCCTTGTTTCCGGCTGAATCTTTCGCGCCTGCACCTGCGACTGCGGTGCCAACACAGGTTCTGCCAAGCTCGCAGCTTCTTGTTCCTGCGGCGGGTCGTTCAAACCGTTGCCAGAGATATGGGCAGTCGCTTCATCAGCCGGACCGCCGCTGAGATGCATTGGCTGAATCTCTGGCTTGTCTTCGGTGACCTCCTCCTCAGGCGGCACATTGAGGTTTTCCTCAACAAAAGTCTCGAGTTCAAAAATTTCTTCCTCGATGAATCGAGGCGGTATTTGAACCACCAACGGGGGCGATGCCGCCGTTTGCGGAAAAAAACGCTTTAAAATTTCAGCGGGAATGAGATTGTTGAAATATAAGTAACCGCCAGAACCTGCCAGAACAAGGATCAGCAGTAAAAACAACTTGCCTCCTGAACCGGGTTTTTTCTGCTCTGGATGCGGCAAGACCTCGGCTTCCAACTCTTCAAACTGCAAGTCGGGTTCAGACAAATCGAGTTCGGGGCTTTCAGCCTCTGCCTCGGGAAATTTTTCTTCCTCATTTAACGAGGAGTCTTCATTCAAAGAAGAGTCTTCCGGCTTTTTCGGTTCAGTATTTTCTTGCATAAAGGAGTTTTCCACTAGTCTGCAACTACATGAAAACAGAGCGGGAATTCTTCCAAGTGCGACCGCCGAAGGCGTGGAGCCCTTTTCCAGCGGCGGTGCGCCGCTAGTGGATGATTTTGTTTAAGGGGTATTCGACGATATCTTCCGCCCCGGCGTTTTTAAGGTCGGGCACACAATCGCGCACCAGTTTTTCTTCCAGAATCACGTTTAAGGCCACCCAGCTTTTATCGCTGAGTTCAGAGATGGTGGGTTTTTTCCCGGGTGGAAAAATCTTTATGATTGCGTCGAGATTTTCTTTGGGTGCGTTCATCATCAGCCCCACACGACCGTTTGCGGCCATGGCTCCCTGTAACATCAGAACAAGGCGGTCGACTTTATTTCTCTTCCATTTATCCTTGCTGGCTTGTTTGTTCATGATAAAGCGGGTGGTCGACTCCATCAGGGTGTCCACAATGCGCAGGTTATTGGCCTTGAGGGAAGACCCGGTTTCGGTGACTTCAACAATGGCATCTACCAGTTTTGGAGCTTTAACTTCTGTCGCTCCCCAGGAAAACTCGACATTGGCAGTCACGCCATTCTCTTTGAGCCAGTCGGTGGTCATGTTCACCACTTCTGTCGCGATGCGTTTGCCTTGCAGGTCTTTAACAGAGCGAATGTCCGAATCGTTGGGAACAGCCAGCACCCAGCGCACGGGGCGAGCGGAAACCTTGGAATAAACCAAAGGTGCGATCTCTTCGACATCGACCCGATTCTCAAGAACCCAGTCTCTGCCAGTCAACCCCGCGTCGAGCACCCCATCTGCCACATAACGGGCGATTTCCTGGGCGCGGATCAACATGCATTCGATTTCGTCATCATCAATGCTGGGGAAATAAGACCGGCTCTTGATGCGGATGTTATAACCGGCGCGGGCAAAAAGTTTTACCGTTGCTTCTTCCAGACTTCCTTTGGGAATTCCTAATTTTAATACGTTGCCACTCATGGATTGTCTTCTTTCTTCTTAATTAGATTAAATTAATACCACTAGCGGGTTGCTGAAAAACTATTTAGTATTAGCTTTCATATCTGGTTTCGCCCAATTTTTTAACCCCCCTAGCCCCCCTTATCAGGGGGGAACTGTGCTTTCCCTCCCTTCATAGGGACTCAAGCCCGATGAGTTGAGGGGTTGGGCGGGGAGGGTTGGATTATGAATTTCATCAAAAAATCCACACCCCTCCAAGCCTCCCCTCATGAGAGGGGAGGATCAATGAGAAACCCGGAGTTATGCAAAGCTCTCCCTGCCAAGGGGGTTCTTACTTTTTATAGACTTTTTCCGGGTCGAAAACTTTTTCTTCGATGATTTTTACGTCACCGTTGACTTTTCTGAAAAAACAACTGTTATAACCTTTATGGCAAGCGGCATTGCCCACCTGCTCGACTTTCAGCAAAACCGTGTCGTCATCACAATCGACAAAGACTTCCTTGACGATCTGCACATTGCCGCTTTCTTCGCCTTTCATCCATTGTTTATCGCGTGACCGGCTGTAGAACCAGGCTTTCCCGGTTTCCAGGGTCTTTTCCCAGGCAATGGAGTTCATATACGCAAGCATCAGAACCTTGCCAGTTGCCGCATCTTGAATGATAGCCGGGACCAGACCGCCCATTTTATCAAAATCCAATTTCATAAAAACTCCTCTTCCAAATACGTTAAAACGCCATCAAAAAGCGCAGAAATTTTTGGTTAATTTTTCGAACCCGTCCAACGGTCGCTGGCCGGGAAACTCAGAATGTTATTGATTTTCTGTCGGCCTTATAATAGCCTGTTTGCAATCGAATTAGTTGTTTTTTTTTGTCCCTTTTACGGTATTTTCCCGTTAAATTTCGGGGATTTGGACGATTACCGCTCACTTGAAAGAGGTCTTATGCCTTCGATCACTCATTTTGATATTTATAAGCCTGCGGAACCATGTAGTTTCACAGGGGGAAAATTGCGGGAAATCATGGAGAAAGTAATCTCCGAAACACTCTCGGCAGACGGTAAAGAGTTGAGCTTAAAAGGCTACTGCATTGGACACAATGGCATGACGGTCATCAGTCGGGACGCACGTATTGCCAATGTGCGACGCTTGAACCTGGGCGGCAATCGTATTGGTGATGACGGAGTCAAGCTATTGGCTGAGGCGGAGGTGTTTTCCAAGGTCAACTGGCTGGAACTTGGTGGTAACGATATCGGACCGGAAGGCATCCGGGCACTGATAAACTCAAAAACATTGAAAAAGGTCAAATCCCTCAACCTTTACCGCAATTACATCAAAAACGAGGGTGCGATCATCCTTGCCAATGAGAACCAGTTGCAAAAAGTTGAAGATCTGGATCTGGCTCAAAACGAAATCGGCGATGACGGCATTTGGGCCCTTTCCCAGTCGAAAAAATTTCCCGAGTTGGTGAGCATCGCTTTGGACAATAATTTTTCTTCAACCGAAGGAAAAGAAGATGCCAAGACAGGCCCTAATTTTAAAAAGCTTCAATCCCTTAACCTATAGTTTGCAGTCCTATGCCAGCACATAACGAGCAGTATGGGAAAGGCTATTTTCTGATTGCCAATCCGGTTTTGCCCGACCCTAATTTTTCCCGGACCGTTGTGTTGTTATGCAATCACGATGAGCAGGGTTCGTTTGGTCTGGTGATCAACCGGCCTGCCCCGGTCAGCGCCAAAGAGGTTTTTGCCAAAATGGGTATGTCGGACGCGCCATCTGGAAAAATTTTTATTGGCGGTCCGGTATCTCCCTCGCAGGTATTTTATCTTTGCCGATCAAAAACACCTTTGCCGGAACTCGATGCCATCGCTGATGGAGTTTATATGGGAGCGAGTTGGGAGCTTCTGGACAACCTCATGATGCGGGTTGAAGATCCGGAGAAAAACCTCCGATTTTATATGGGTTATTCCGGTTGGGGTGCGGGCCAACTTGCAGGCGAGATGGAACGGCTCAGCTGGCTGACCTGTGAGGCGCAGAGCCAATTTGTTTTCCAGGAAAATGAAGAGAGCATCTGGGCTCATGCCGTCAAATCCATGGGCAAGGATTACGAGTATCTGATCAATGCCCCCGTTAATCCCCAATGGAACTAGCGGCGAGCCGCCGCTGGCAATAGGTCGAGACTCACCAAGCCGGACGAATATTGTTGAGCCCTTTACCAGCGTTTGCAAATATTTCCTCACATATAATGGGCAAGCCACCGATGGGCACTAACAATAATTTTTCCCTTCACCAGCCCCCGGCATCTCAGCAGATTTATAAATCCACAATTTCGCCTAAGTATCACGGTTTTGTTGTGGAGCAGTATTTTTCATCACGGTTTGTCTATCAGAGCCGGGAAGCCTGGATCGCACAGATATCAAAGGGTGATATCATGGTAAACGGGAATACAGCCCGGCTCGGTACCATTCTTCGTACAGGGGATCGTATTATCACCCATGCGGGAGTTCGCCAGGAACCCCCCGCCGATTGCAGGTTGAATGTGGTTTATCAGGACAGGCATATCCGGGTGTTCAATAAGCCGGCGCCTATCCCTGTGCACCCGAGCGGACGTTATTTTCAAAACAGCATGACGGAGGTTTTAAAGAAAACCTTTCCCGAGGAGGTTCCGCGTCCTGTACAGCGGTTGGACGCAACCACTACCGGGTTGATCGTGTTTGCCCGCACTCGTCAAGCGGCAGGTTTTTTAATGAAAGAGTTTCAGAACCACCGAGTGCAAAAAGAATATCTGGCTGTGGTTAAAGGAAAACCAAGGAAAGATCAGTTCACCGTGACCGCTTCTATCGGAGTGGTGGCAGGGGCACAACGGGGAGTGGGTGAGGGCATCAAGAATGCAAAACGGGCAGTCACCCAGGTGGAAAGGCTGGCTTCCACCGAAACCCATTCGATTTTAAAGGTGACTCCCTTATCGGGCAGAACCAATCAGATTCGCGTGCATTTGTCCAGCCAGGGTCTACCCATTTTAAATGACGCTGTTTATGGGGAAGGAGACTCGGGAAGTTATGAGTACGGACTGCATGCCTGGAAGCTGAGGTTCCAATGTTTCGACCGTCATCTGGAATTTAACGTACCGCCGCCGCCGCATTTTCGATCTTTTTTAGGTAATTTGGATATATAGCAGGTTGCTGAAAAATTTTCACCGAAGTGGGCAAAGAGCAACCCCCTCTGAAATCCCCCTTATCAGGGGGA
>CAZEBI010000096.1:0-5878 GCA_964510355.1 uncultured Nitrospina sp.
CGCTCCGCCACACGGAACAAAATTTCTTTGACCGGCCTGGGGCAGGCATCTGCATCCACCCAAATTTTCATTTTTTTCCTCCACTCGCCTGGATATTACACAAAAGGTTCTACATCACCCCAGCCCCTCTTTGTAAAAGAGGGGTCCATTAAGCTCCCCCTTCTACGAAGGGGGTCGGGGGGATTTGCCTTCTATCTGCCCCCGGCGGCTCGCCGTTAAAATCGTGGAAACACTTGTACCACGATAAATACCGCCACGACAATCATCAACACGATGATGGTTATGAATTCGATTTTATATTTTTTGGATTTGTTTATCATTTACTTCGGGGCGGGAAGGCTTGTGAAACTTAAAAAAACTCCTACTGTTCAAAAAGTACCTTAACTTTTTCCTCCAGCTCGACTGCCGTGAAAGGCTTTTGCATGAACTCATCGACACCCGCCTCATAGGCTTCCAACATCTTATCGGGACTATAATCCGAGGTGATCATCAGGACCGGAATAAGATCGGTTTTATCACCGAGCCGCACTTCTCTAACAAATTCTATTCCGTCCATATCAGGCATATGTAAATCGGTGATGATCAAATCCACCGTTTTTTCTTCCAGGATAGACAGTGCAATCACGCCATTGTCGGCACCCAAAAAATTGAATCCACCAAAGCCCAGCATCTTTAATAGCTTTTCGACAATTTTACGGATCACCGGCGAATCATCCACAACCATCACCTGTTTGGAACCATATAAATCCTTCCCCAATGTTTGCTGAATTTTCTCTTCAAAATAACCGGGCTTGAAAGGCTTGCATATGTATTGGTTGACACCCGCTTTAAATGCCTCGTCCACCTTATCTTTTTCGGATTCCGAAGTTATCATTATAAAAGGAATGGCGGCTAACTCCGGGTAATCTTTTATCGTACGCAAGAGTTCCAGGCCATCCATTTTTGGCATATTCCAATCGGAAATAATCAGGTCGATCTTCTGGGCACGCAACAATTTAACCCCATCCAGCCCATCCTCTGCCTCGAAAATATTATTATCGAGGAACCCGATTTTCTTGAGATTTCTTACAACAACTTCGCGCACGACCTGAGCATCGTCAATCACTAAAACCGATCTCGTTTTATATTCCGAGTCCAAAACAATACCCCTCCACAAGTCAACGCGGAAAACCTCCGCTTACGGAAAAAATTCCCATAAACTGCAATCTATATCAGGTAATTCCGCTAAGGTCACACAACAGGCAGGAAAAGTCAATGCAGTGGCATACAAGAAGCACTCGCAAATATCGGAACAACTATGATTTAAGGGGACCTCTATTTATTCAATAATTTGGCCTCGGGCAACTCGCAGACCCTTATTTCATAAGGGTTGTTCATGGCCAAAAGCAATTTCTAGAGGTGCCCTTAAAAGGGAACTGGGCCTTGATTGCGCCGAGAAAAATTTTTGCTCGCCAATCAAAGCGATGGCATACCGGCCTCACGCCGAGTGGTTATTCGAGCCAGACTTTCATGTCGCGTTCTTCGTCGTGCAGTTCAAACAGGGTTTGGGGAACAAAACCTGATTTTCGAGCTTTGTCTTGAATGGCTATCAAGTCGATGTTCTGGCGTTTGATCGACTCTTTGACGGGCTCATCCATGATCGATTCAATGTCATCGGCGCATCGACCCGGCATGGTGAGGCTGACTTTATTGCCATTGGGTTTCACCACATGAACTTTCAAATATAGGGCCATGGAGTCAAAGGCCGGGCCTTTGGCATCGGTCGCCACTTCCGGCAAGGTCAAGCCCCTGGCCTGCGGGTAAATGTCAGACAGCAATTGATCCATGATGAACTGCCAGGGAAGCGGAACATCCAGCCGTCGCAACATAGTGGTCAAACCATGCAAAGTACGCATCAGGAATATCAGTTGCGGAGGTGCCGCAGAGCGAAACCACCATTTCATGTCTCCCACTATCTGGTCAAAACGTTCGCTCATTCGCCAATCCTTGACATCATAAGGAGCTTCGACCAGAAATGGTTCGAACAAAACAGACATCAAAGCCGGGAGAGTAGGACGCAGGTCTTTTAATTTTTCAGGATCAAAACCTAATGCAGAAAGGCAGGTCACCGGGTCCAGGTGCTCCCGGTCGCGTAGAGCCAGAATGATTCTTAGAAGCGCCAGCCGGGTATCATCCGAAATCTCCATGACACTGCCGAAATCGTAAATGATCAATTGGAAATAATCTTTTTTAAATTGCCGGAAAGCAAAGTTCGCCGGTTGCGGATCAGCATGGACAAACCCGTGCCGAAACAGCATATGCAGATAATGCTGCAATAATAACCTGCCCATAGCCTGCTTCTGCGCTGGCATCATGGTTTCGGCTTTATCCATACCGAACCCCTCTTCTTTTTTTTGCACCAATATGGTGGGCTGGATTAAATCGCTGATGACTTCGGGAACCACGATGCGTTCCAGCGGCGGAATTTTCTGACGGTAGTCTTGCTGATGTTTCGCCTCAATGCGATAATCCAGTTCTTCACTGAAGTTATGCCAGAAGGCATCGCGATAGCCATCCATCTTGAACCCCCATTTTGCCACCGGCCCCACTTTCGGCAACCAGCCCATGAGATCCATCTCTGCTTCCACGGTGCTGGCAATCTCAGGGTACTGCACCTTCACCGCAACCTCTTCACCATTTTTAAGCTTGCCAAAATGCACCTGCCCCAACGATGCGGTCTTGCACGAATTCTCGAGTTTTTTAAAGATCGTGTCCCAGGGTTTGCCATAGGCTTTTTCGATCAGAGCCAGAACCTCATCAAAGGGCATGGGTTCCAAAGAATTATTGAGAGAATCTCGAAGCGCCTGATCGTCGGAGCCCATAGTCATGAACTGACCGACCTTGGCGGGCAGACCTCTGGACTGGCCCAGAAGCTCGATGAGGTAATTCTGCGCCCAATGGCGCTGGTCTTCGGTTGTGGATTTGCGCAACTTTCTTGCGGCAACCCCCAATTTGAGGAGATTGGCCCCTCTTTTAAAAATAGCTCCGAATTTCATAGTTGCGTAATACCCTGATATCTAGCCCTATATATTGCACAGCAGGTTCGAAATCACCCCAGCCCCTCTTTAAAAAGAGGGGTCCAGCTCCCCCTTCTACGAAGTACCCGTTCCGAGCATGAAAGCAGAGGAAGAAGTACCACAGGGGTTGGAGGAATTTGGTTGTTCTGCTCATACACTGTACGGGCTAGTGGAGTTGACCCTTAAAATTCTTAACCTCTGAGATAATGCCAGCCGGCACTTTTTCCTTGCTACCTTTGGCTCGCATCAATACTTCCAGACGGGGAGTGCTGTCGTCTAAGAATATTTTTTTCGCCGTTTTAATGACACCGGTTTTTTTAAGACCTTTCACCGCCTGAATCATCTTTTCCTTAAAGTGAAAATCCCCTTCTTCCTCCGTGGCAAGCGCATAAAGCTCTCCCGCGACCGCGCCGATACTATCACCTTTTTTTTCCAGCGCAACGAGCAAACTCTGGCGATGTCTTTCGAATTCCTGATCGGTCAATTCAGAGAACAACTTTTCAGTGCTCGCCATCCAGGCATTGACCCGTTTGCTCAATTCAAAAGGACCGTGCGTAGAAGACTGGATCACCAGCCTGAAAAAGATTCTATCTTCAATACGCTGATTAAAACTCCATACAATATATCCCAATTGCTGGTTGGTACGCATTTGAGTATAAAAATCGCTTTCCACAACAGAAGCTATCATCGAAGCCTTGGCCAGGAGAGCAAAACCTTTTTCGCCGACCTGAATCGCGTAGGCCAGTGAGTTGTTGTTATCGGCCACCTCCCGGCTAAAGCGGAACCGCTCTTTTTCGGGCATGACTTCCACCACCTGCTCGAAACGCTCGTTTTCGGGCAGAGGTTTGCTGTTTAAGGCCGATAGCAGGATGTCCACGCTTTGCAAGGCTTCTTTGTCGGACCAGTTGCCGTGAATCATTCCGGTGATATACACTTTGTCATAAAGGGTTTTGGCGTAGTCTTTAACGTCACTCAAAGTTATCGAGGCCAGTGCCGACAGTTTTTCCTCGTCGGTATACTGATCCTTGAGTAGCATCAACCAGTTGTAATACCCTCCGCGCGAGTAAGCCTGACCGAGTTTGCGGTTTTTTAATCCACGTATCATGGCTTCTTTAATGTTGGCGAATTTCTGTTCACTCACGTTTACTTGTTTCAGGTTTTTGGTCACCAGTTTGATCAGATCGCCAATGCGCTCAGAGTAACCGCCAAGACTCAGGAGCACGCCCTTTTTTTGTATGGAGAGACCATAAGACAGGCCTGCCATTTGAATGGGGTACACCAGTTCATTCAATCCTTCCTGCATCATGGCTTCATATAACTTTGCCAGTTCCAGGTTTTTAGGACTGCGATAAACTTTTGCGGTTTCGATTCTGAAGGTCAGGGATATTTTTGGCTGTTTAAAACGATGGTCGTATTTAAACCAGACTTTTGCCAGTTCATCATCCTTCAGCAGATGCGGATATTCCTCGACCAATTTCAAGCCATAAGGAATGAAGTCATTTTTCTTCGGGTAAAAAACACCGTCCAGCTTTACTGGATTGGCTAATTTTTCAAAAATCTTACCGCCGATTTTCTGCAAGGAATATTCGGCATCGTAATACGGTACTTTCTTATCGGTCTCAGCCAAATTGTGACTCAACACCACCATTGCATTTTCAGGGGTCAGAGTATCCAAAACCGCTTTATAGGCTAAAGGATCATACTCTGTATAAAGGTAGGGCTTTGTTTCGACCGCATCCAGTTCATATTCCTGCAATAGTGACGCTTTACCGGCGACAAACCCCATGCCCTCATTCGGGTTTTTCCAGTCAAAGTTGATCTGGGCCATGGCCTGGGCTTCCTTAAAAGTATATTCCTGAAATCCATGCTCGCGAACCATTTGAATATAGGAAAAGACCAGTTCAAGAATCCGTTTATATTCTTTGAGTCCTTTCACGGTCAGAGAAATATTGATGCCAAACGAATTGATATCCGGGTGACTGCTACCCCCTCCCGCGCTGAGCCCCAAGACCAGCCCCTCTTGCTTTAACTTCGAGAGCAGGGAACCTTCGCCTTCATACCCCAGCACGGAGCCGACGATGGAGGCCGGTTTACTGGCCTGATGATCCGCCAGCCGCAGGGTGGGAAAATCAATTTCCAAAGAACGTACATCTTTAATGGTTTTTATTTTCAGCAGTCGATACTGGCCCTTAAGCCGTTTTCTGAATTCCGGAGATATCGTGGGAGCTGTGACAGGCCGGTCCGGTATATCCGAAAAATATTTTGAGGCCACGCCGGAAAGAATTTCCATCGGCATACTGGAGATGAGGGCCAGCTTCATATTGGAAGCTGAATAATAACGCTTATAAAATTCAAGCAACGCCGGGCGATTGTCTCCCGACAGGGTTTTCTGGTTGCCGGTGCCAAAATTGGCGAGCGGGTGCCCCGGCTCCGACATCAGGCCGGCGACATAATTCCCGCGCCAGCCATCATTGAGTTTGTTTTTTTCGTGTTCATTGTTGACAGCTTTGACTTCCCTCTTGGCATAGGTCTTATCGAACAAGGGAGCCTTGAAAAAATCACTGAAGCGATCCAGGGCTTCATTAAACCCGTTATGGGATACCTGAAAAAAATAATTGGTGATATGCCCCGATGTGTAGGCGTTGGCCCCTCCTGAATGCGAGTCGAGAAATTTTTTATAGGAACCCACTTCAGGATATTTTTTTGTCCCCAGAAACAGCATATGCTCCAAATAATGGGCCAAGCCCGCTTTTTCTTCCGGGTCATACAGATAACCTGTGCCAACGGATAAGGCGGCGGCACTACGATGTACATCCGGGTCG
>CAZEBI010000096.1:5888-10832 GCA_964510355.1 uncultured Nitrospina sp.
CAAAATAACATCCAGGCCATTTTTCAGAGAAAGGGTCTGGGTTTTACGTTTGTCTCCTTTTACCGCTTCAGCGGCAGACACAAAAAATACGAGCCATAAAACCAGAAGCAACCCGGTTTTTATAAATTTGGGAACCTTATTCACAACCAACCTCCAATTTCTTCAGTTCAAAAAGGCTTAAAACCTGCAAGCGTCAGCGAATATCTCTATGCAAATTCTTTTCATTATATCGGGCTCTCAACAGCAAATGGGTTAATTTTTTTTAATCTCATATTCTCACCGTCCCACCGCAAACAGACGACATCCCCCCCCCAAAAATGTTATTTTAAAATCCGTGCAAGCCACGGGGAATAAAACCCATTTATGGGGGTTTAAAATAAAATTATCTCGATTATAATGGGCAGGTCGATGATGTCCTTCGATATCCAGAAAGTCCACGTAGGTAAAAAACTGATATTTAAATTTTTATGAAGCCTGACAAGAAAGATAATTTGCCGAGTGAGAGTGAGCTTTTAGAGAAGCAGGCCTTGATTTATGCCCGAGAGCTTTGCTCATTGGTTAGATCCGAGCGCGTAGCAACGGAAATGCTGAAACAATCCGAGATGCAGTTGGCTAAATTTGCCAGTGATTTTAGTGGCGTTTCAAAAGCAAATAAGCGCAAGCAAAAGGCTCTTGATATTGCTGACTTCCAGTTAAAGCATTATATTTCTTCTATTGAAGAAAAAAATATTGCGTTGACCAGTGCCTATCAGGGAACTATTAGTTGCCTGGCATTAGCAGCCGACTTCAAGGACCAGCATACGGGAGAGCATATCGTCAGAATGAGCCGATACACTGCATTCCTGGCACTTCGTTGCGGGTATTCCATCAGTGAGGCGGAAGATATTCTCAACGCATCCCCAATGCATGACATAGGAAAAATAGGAATTCCAGATGCGATTTTAAATAAACCGGACCATCTCAACCCGGATGAGCGTAAGGTGATTGAAAAACACACAATATATGGAGAAGAAATTCTTCGAGGGGCCGGCTCGAAAGCCGTAGAACTGGCAAGAACTATCGCGCTCACGCATCATGAAAGATGGGACGGCAAGGGATACCCCTATGGGCTTTCAAAAACCGATATTCCGAAAGTCGGGCGAGTTGCGGCACTCGCCGATGTCTTTGATGCTTTGACAATGAAAAGACCTTATAAGAAGGCAATGTCATTTAAGTCAGCGATCACTATCATAAAAAAAGAAAGGGGTTGCTTGTTTGACCCGGAAATTGTCGATGTGTTTTTAGAAAATATCACATCGTTTGAATACATCAAACAGGAAGTTGAGGGTCAGGAATCAAAATTTGATAAAATTGAGATACTCGACCATAATAAAACCGGATTTGTCGAATGGCTTGCTGGTATGGCCTGAACAACAGAGGTGGCTATGAATTCTTTAAGATGGACCCTCGCCTTTTGCGTGATTATAGCTGTCGGGTTCACTCCTGACTTAGCCCACGCCAACAAAGATTGCCCTCAGCCCAGAAACACCCAAAAAGCGCCCAAAGACATCTACAACAAGAAGAACCCTCTGCGTAATACACAAAAAAACATTTCCGCCGGACAAGAATTATTTTTTCAGCAACGTAAAGAGCTCGGTTGCGTTCGTTGCCACGGAGTCCTGGGCAATGGAAAAGGCGATATGGCGGCAGGTCTCGTGCCACCTCCGCGAAATTTCAGTTGCGCCCCGATGATGAATAAAATTTCGGATGGACAATTGTTCTGGATCATCAAGAACGGTTCCGCCGATACCGGGATGTATGTTTATAACATGCTCAAAGATGAGGATGTCTGGCAGTTGATTCTATTTATCAGGCAGTTTTCAAAAGGCAGGTAAATTCACTACCCTGTAATATCCTGGCCTGATACGACAGCGGCAGGCTGGCTAGAAATGAGAGTTACTGCCGATCAGGAATATGCCCATCAGGATCAACGCTCCTGCCAACAACCGTTGCGAGCCAAACGGTTCGTTGAGTTTCCAACATCCCCAATAGACCACCATCAGCACACTCACCTGACGCAATGAGACCACTGCGCTGAGCGCTTCAAACTGCAGCACCACGCAGATCAGACCATAGGAACCCAAAGTGGCAATGCCGGCAAACAAAGCTTTGGCCCATTCATTTTTCCAGGCCAGAAAAATGTCTCTTGCCGGATGCTTGGCAAAAAGATACGCGTTGCAAAGAAAAAAACCGAGTGTCGCTTCGATGAAGAAAAAGGTGACACCGTTGACGAAGGGCTGATCTGGAAAATAATTCAAAAAGGCATCCATTCCCTTTTTATCTACCAGACTGTAGCTGACCACCAATGCCAGCGTGTAAAAAGCCCAACGTAAATCCTGATGATGCAACGCGCCAAATAGTTTTTTGAACCCCCGTATCAAATGTCCTTCAAAGTGCAGGATATAAATAGCGGTCAGGATCATCGCAATCGCCAGAAAGGTAGAAATGTTCAGACGCTCATCGAGAAATAACCAGGCAAAAACCGGCACGAATACCGGTGCCGATCGGGCGATAGGATAAACATAGGAAATATCTGCTGTTGAATAAGCCCTGGAAAGACAAAGTATATACACCCCATGCAAAATACCCGAAACGATAGCCCAGAAAATAATTTCATCACTCAGGGGAGCCATCCCAAACCATACGTAGGCAGTCAGGGCCATGAGCATGATCCAAATCCCTTTTAAACCGGAAAAGTACTGGGAATTTTTACTGGTCTGGGTCAATATATTCCAGAAGGAATGCAAAAGGCTGGATAATAGCACCAGTCCTATATTAAACAGTGACAAGACTTAGAGACTCCGAATTGCTTCATTAATATATAAGGCGGGATTTCCGACATGCAGGCAAAAATCGCGTTCATTTCCTATCCGGTTACAGATTTGGACAGGGCTGTAAAATTCTACCAGAAGGTGCTGGGAAATAAACCCCTGTTTCACCGGGAAGATTGGGCAGAGTTTGAACTGGGTGGACAAAGACTGGCTTTGCAAAAGATTTCCGCCCTGCCCACCTCCCCCGCAGGAAGCCGGCCAACAGTTTATTTTCTTGCCCAGCCTATCGAAGGTTTTGTATTTCGCTTGCAGGAGATGGATACCGCATTGATCGGAAACATAGAAATTCATTCCTACGGCAAGCTGGCCCATTTTCAGGACCCGGATGGAAATATTCTCGGCCTCTATGAACCTCCCGAGTCTTGATTCTCCCCTCTCATGAGGGGCACTGCTTGAGTGACGGCCAGGAGGGGTGTGGATTTTTTTGCTGAAATTCATCATCCAACCCTCCCTGCTCAACCCCTCAACTCATCGGGCTTGAGTCCCTATGAAGGGAGGGGAAATTCATATTCGCTTTATTGATTTACGCAAAACCCCCAAGTAACAGAAAGGCGTAGTAAAGCAGAGCGTAGAAATCCCATTGAGCCGATCCGCTTGTTGCGCTACAATTAACATTATGAACAATCCATTGACGCATTTTAACGAAGAAGGCCGTGCCCGCATGGTCGATGTTTCAGATAAAAACAATACCTCGCGCAAAGCGGTAGCGACCGGAGTTGTGCATATGCAACCTAAAACTCTGCGGCTGATTCAGGAAGGGCAAATTAAAAAAGGCGATGTGCTGGCTGTCGCGCAAGTCGCAGGAATCATGGGAGCAAAAAAAACCCATGACATGATTCCCATGTGCCACCCCTTGTTGCTGACCGGGGTGGATATCAGCTTTGAGATAAACGAGCAAGCTAGTTCCATCACCGTCAACGCCACGGTCAAAGTGACCGGGCAGACGGGAGTAGAGATGGAAGCCCTGACTGCGGTTTCCATGACCCTGCTCACCATTTACGATATGTGTAAAGCCGTTGACCGGGGCATGATTTTCAATGATATCGGCTTGCTGCATAAATCCGGCGGCAAATCAGGAACCTTTGATAAAGAAAAAGTGACAAAAAAAAATGATTACCCTTAGATATTTTGCCAGTTTGAAAACCATTGCCGAAAAAGAAGAAGAGCAGTTGGCCATTGAAAAGCCCATAACTCTGGACCAATTGAGTGATATTATCGCTAAAACAACGCCTAAAATGGGAGAGATGATCCGGGAGAAAAAAGTCTTGATCTCGGTCAACCAGGAAATGGCCGCAGTCGATACCCTCATCCACGATGGCGACGAGGTAGCATTTCTTCCTCCCTTCTCAGGCGGAACAAAATAAGGACAACACCATGAGCACCACTACCGACGCTAAAATACGCATCCAGTTAGAAGATTTCTCGGTCACCGATGAAATCGAAGCCATGAAAAAAGTTTCCCGCAATATTGGCGGCATCACCACATTTTTGGGAACCGGCAGAGAGTTTTCGAAAGGTGAAAGTATTTCTGAACTCAATTTCGAGCATTACCCGAAAATGGCGGAAAAAAAACTGGGCGAGATCCGCGAAAAAGCCATCAAAGACTTCGGAGTCATCGACATGAGCATCATTCACCGTATCGGCCCGATAGATATCGGTGAAAATATTGTTCTGATCATCGCGGTTGGGGAACATCGAGGGGAAACTTTCAAAGCCTGCGAATGGGCCATTGCCGAACTCAAACGCACCACTCCAATCTGGAAGCGCGAAACCACCACCAAAGGCGAAGTCTGGGTCCAGGACACCCCCTGAGACCGGCGAGCCACCGGGGGCAGATTGCAATGGCTTTATCTGGCTGACAGAGAGTTATCTCGGCTTAACTGCATAAGTCGTCATTGCGAACGAAGTGAAGCAATCCAGAGATACCCCTGCGTGGCATGAAGACAAATAAAGGAACATCACAAACTCTGGATCGCCACGCCGCTTCGCGGCTCGCGAAGACAATCCTGCGGAGCTTGGTTTGTCATGCTGAGCTTGTCGAAGCATCTCGGGGTTGCTGTCTAAATTCCTCCCC
>CAZEBI010000097.1:0-10746 GCA_964510355.1 uncultured Nitrospina sp.
ATTCCGGTGATAAGGATAAGGACGACGACAAAGACACGGATTCCGGCGATAAAGATAAGGACGACGACAAAGACACGGATTCCGGTGATAAAGATAAGGATTCTGATAGTGGAAGCGGTTCTCCGCCATCCGGCGTGACATTAAAACTGACTTTAATCGCAGAAAATGACATCATCATTTCTGGAAATCCAGATATTGAGAATTATAAAAATGCTTCTCATCCTGAGGAGATTCAGAATCTCTTGTTTGTGTCCGGTCTTGACCTGGATTTTGGAGGAAACCTGAATCAGTCCGTAGAGGGGATCGTCATTGCCAAGGAACAGATCTCCCTGGGGGGTAATGTGACCCTGAATGGCTATGTCATTGCCTCCGATCTGACTGCCACTGGAGATACGGTTGACGGCAATGATGTCTCGGGTAGTTTTAAAGTTACATACAATGGTTTAAAAAATCCTTTTTTGAACGATCAGGTGAGCATCCTTTCCTGGAAGGAAAAATAATAAATATAATAATGTTCCTCACCTAACCGCTCGGCCTATGGTTAAAAGCGGCTTTTGTTCTTTTCAGGATTATATTTTCAAAGTTTTAATAGAAAACACTGCTAATTCCTCGTTACTACTCCCCACTCAGCTTCAGTTCGGGGTATGAAAGAACCCGGTTAAACGGCCCTTCTCGTTCATACCTTGTTGCAAAAATTGTTCTTCAGGTAACAAATTTTGTAACAGTCTCGCCAGTTTGCAACTTCAGTTTTCCCCGTAGATATTTTTTTATTTCCACAAACTATTGAAAAGTAATCCATAATTATATTTTTACTTTCATTCTTTTTATTTTGGCCTTTATCTTGCTTTTAGGGAGGTTAGAGGTGGAAAATGCCTTCAACCCCTTTCTTGCCCCCTCATTTGTGGGATTGCGTGCCAGAGTTTTGCCACCATAATGAATAGGAAGGGTAATAGACTGTCGACTTAGAGATATGGGCTATGAATAAATTAAAAAATGAATCCGGTTTTACTCTCGTTGAGCTTCTTATTGCCGCTTTAATTGTTTCGGTAGGAATGGTGGCCTACGCCATGACCTCTGGCAATATCATAAAGCAAAATGCGCAAAGTAAAAAAAAGAGTGTGGCCGTGACCCTGGCTCAGGACAGAATGGAGTCCATTAGAAATACCGCTTTGACCATTTCGTTGACCGGGGCCGATACACTGGCTTCACCCACTGAATCGGGGGGAGTCTGGACTGCCAACGCCTCAGGCGAAGTGGTGGATGCGAAAGGAGATACGGGAACAGCAGATGCCATATATACCCGTATCTGGACGATTGCTGAAGATGCGACGTTGACGGCATTCTATACGGTGGCTGTGACGGTCACCTGGGATGGCAGTAAAACGGTTGTTCTTGATACTCTGGTTTCTCAATAAGGCCAAGTTATGAAAAATCATTGCCAAATTTTGCAAAATGATCGTGGGTTTAGCATGATTGAACTCATGATCGCCGGGATTCTCGGAGTCCTTGTATTGGGCGCGAGCATTTATGTATTCAATAAACAGCAGGATGTTTTAACAACGGAAAGTGCCTCCACCAATATACGGGCCAAAGGGCGGCACGCTATTAAAGTGCTGGCCCAAGAACTTAAAGAGATCGGGTTTGGTCTGCCTCCCAACGACGGGTTTGTCGCTCCAGACCCGGTTGCGGATTCCGCAACCATCACTTACCGTGCCAATTTATTTGATGTGCGTGCTTCCACACCACCGAGTGCAACGAATGGAGGAGCCCTGAACGATACAGACATCGATGTGGTTGAGGGTGGGACCAACTTCAGTAATAACGATAAAATTATTATTTACAGCCCCAGCTACGGAGATTCGGAACTGAACACCGTGAGCGGAACGCCGTCATCCACCAATATTCCTCTGGGCAGTGGTTTGGCAAATACCTACTCCTATGGGGTCAATTCAAAACTGGTAACCATAAATAAATATAATGATGTTGTCATTGATTTGAACGGAACCAATATCAGGAAAACCGTCGATGGGGGAACCCCTGTTACCATTGTGAGTGATGTGTCGGCTTTGGCTTTTAGTTTTTATGGCGAGACCCAATCGAGCCTGCTGACAACATTAGGAGTTACCATCACCATGACGGACCCGAGTGATTCGACCCTCACCCAGGATTTTAGCACTGATGTTACTTTCAGGAATTAATCTTATGCCAACAGATCCTAGTTCCCAAAATTGCTATCACAGAAAAAACGGGTATCTTTGCAATCAAAACGGCATCGCTCTGATTGCAGGTTTGGTTCTTATGACGGTGCTGTCTTTGTTGACCATTGCAGCTCTTAAATATTCTACTGCGGATATCACCCGGACCAAAAACTATACCGAAACGGTGCAGGCAACCCATATCGCCGAAGCGGGAATTCACAGGGCTTTGGGTTATTTCAATTATGATGCCCTCGGCAACAGCCCGGGGGAAGCGGACAATGGTTTTGACGATGAACTCGATAACAGCAACTGGCCCGCCGGCACGTTTACCAATATCTCAATCGGTAGCGGGGGGGGCACCTATTCGGTGGTCATCGATGATAACGCCGATGGTGACACTGATAAGGACAAGGATGTTGACAAAAATGTCATTCTTGTCTCTACCGGGACGATAGACGGAGTCTCAGTCACCGTAGAAGCGTATATTTATAGACCCCAGTTCAAATCCAAATTTGCCCTCCTGTCGGAAGGGGATATCAATGTCAATGGAAACTCAACATCGATTTCCGGGTCAAACGGGGCGGTGCATTCCAATGGCGATGTCACCCAGACGGGGAATCCCACAGTCGAAGAAGGTGCAAGTGCAACGGGAAGTTGTGGGGGAAGCAATTGTTCTTCCGGTGCGGAAGAGGAGTTTGTTCCGGTTATCGAGCCGTCGGACTATGAGCAGTATGCGGATTATGTTTTTAACGCAGATGGAACCATTGACCAGAGAAATGCTGACAATACCATCACAACCGGTGTGGAAGGCAATTCCATTTTTTCCAGCTTTAGCCATAACAACCAGGGTTGGAAAGCGGCTAATAATGCGAGCATTGGTACATCTGTTCCGAATCAGGCATTCCTTTATTTTAAGGATGATTTTACAGCTCAATCCATTGGCAGTGCTGGCACACCGTGGGAAACCACCCTGGTTGTTGAGAAAAGTATTTCCTTCGGAAGCGCAAACATTACCAACTGGAAGGACCCCGACACGAGCCCAGACCTGCAAAATCTTTTTCTGGTCGCGGGAAATGATATCAAGATCAACGGCATGAACCAGGATACTACCGGCCTGATCGCCTGCAAGGATCAGTTTTCCATTAGAGGAGGGGCTAACATAGAGGGATATATTATTGGAAATAATCTAACCACTACAGATATCCTTGTCAATGGAACAGAGAGCAGTGTTGGTGGAAACATAACCATTACCTATAACGGGGATCTGCTCGCCCCGGTTTTGAGTAACAAGGTGACCATCCTTTCCTGGCAGAAAACCTAACCACTGGGCGTGGGGCCAGTTTGCCATCGCTTTTATCGGTGAACAGAGGGTTGTCTCGGCGTAATCAATCTCTTGCCCAGTTGCCTTACATCCGACGGGGATACGAATAGCTTGGGTTGTTGATAAGTGAAGTGTGAAAATCAATAAAAGTCCTGTGTCTGCCTCGGCAAGATACAGGGCTTTTTTCTTTTGGAAACCGGTTTTTTGTCCACACTTTCCCTCCCACCGGGTATGCCCGGTTGCCAACTCCACCCACAGGGATTAAATTAAAACCGTTATGTGAACATCTAATTTTATTTTTTCATCTATGCTCGGAGGTTCTACCATGGCAATCAAAATCTATAAAAACTATATAGATGGAAAATGGGTGGCCTCATCAAGCGGCGAAACCTTCGATAATATCAACCCCGCCAACAAAAAAGAAATTCTCGGACGTTTCCAGAAATCAAACGCGAACGACCTGAACAAAGCCGTGAAAGCCGCCGTCAAGGCTCAGCAAGGCTGGAAAAATATGCCCGCCCCAAAACGCGGCGAAATTCTTTTTCGTGTGGGGGAGTTGCTGACTAAATATAAAGAATCTTTGGCCGAGGACATGACCCGTGAAATGGGAAAGATTCTCAACGAAACCCGTGGTGATGTTCAAGAAGCGATTGACCTGACTTATTACACGGCAGGAGAAGGCAGGCGGTTGCAGGGTGAAACGGTTCCGTCAGAATTAAATGACAAGTTTTGCATGACGGTCCGAATGCCGGTGGGGGTGGTGGCGGCAATCACGCCCTGGAATTTCCCCATTGCTATTCCATCGTGGAAACTGATTCCTGCCCTGGTATGTGGCAATACGGTGGTGTTCAAGCCTGCCAGCGATACTCCTCTTTCGGCTTACCGGTTTGTGAAAATATTTGAAGAGGCAGGTCTGCCTCCGGGTGTGTTGAACTTTGTCACAGGCTCCGGGGCGCAAGTCGGTGAACCTCTCATAGAGCATCACAATATCGATCTGGTTTCCTTTACCGGCTCGACGGATACCGGAGCTGTGGTGGCACATAAATGCGCCTGGAATATGAAACAATATTCCTTGGAAATGGGCGGAAAAAATGCCATCGTCGTGATGGACGATGCCGATCTCGACCTCGCTGTAGAAGGCGTGGTATGGGGAGCCTTTGGAACGACCGGGCAACGGTGCACCGCCTGCAGTCGTGTTGTTGTGCATAAAAAAGTGATGAGAAAATTTACCAGTCGCCTGCTCAAACGCACGAAGATGTTGCGTCTGGGAGATGGGCTCAAAAGCACCACCGATGTCGGGCCGTTGATCAACGAGGCGCAACGGCAGAAAGTTTTGAGTTATTGCAAGATCGGTGTGGAAGAAGGAGCCAAACTGCTCCTCGGTGGAAATATTTATAGCAAAAATAAACGCGGGTTCTTTTTTGAGCCGACGTTGTTTGCGGGGGTGACTCCTAAAATGCGCATCGCACAGGAAGAAATATTCGGCCCGGTTCTGAGTATTCTCGAATGCAGAAGCCTGGATCATGCGGTGGAAATCGTCAACGATTCGCGGTTTGGTTTGTCCTCAGCGGTTTATACCCGGGATGTGAACCGTGCTTTCAAGGCCATTGAAAAACTCGATACCGGAATCACCTATATCAACACCTCGACCATTGGAGCCGAAGTGCAACTGCCGTTCGGCGGTACCAAGGGCACAGGTAATGGCCATCGCGAAGCCGGAACCACCGCGCTGGAAATTTTCACCGAATGGAAATCGGTGTTTGTCGATTACAGCGGTGGCCTGCAGAAAGCCCAGATCGAGGATTGATGATTTCTCACCCACTAGGCGTGGGGCCGGTGTGCCGTCGCTTTATTTGGCGAGCAAAGAGTTCTCTCGGCTCAATCAAGTCCATGCCCAGTCGAAATCTCTCAGCTCGGCGCAATCAAACTCTTGCCCATTGAGTCCAGCGTCACGCTGGCTTGGCATAGGTCGTTCTTTTAACCTATTCAAATAGTACCCGTTTCTATGTTAGAATTTTTATTACCAGCCGCTACTCATTGCAGTAGCAACAGTATTTTCAATTTTTTATCCTTGGAGAAAAACCATAAATTTAATTCCAGAAGCGCAACGACCTTTGTCCGGTCCTGAAGGCAAAGATTTATCGTCTCCCCCGCTGCTAAAGGGTTTGAGGTTTTCTATATTGTCCAGCGGCAGTGGTGGCAACGCGGTTTATATTGAGGCGGGCGGAAAACGTATTTTGATCGATGCCGGGCTGAGTGAAAAAAAGCTCTCCCAGCGCATGGCTCATATCGACCGATCCTTTGATGGGTTGGATGCGGTGTTTGCCACTCATGAGCATTCCGACCATGTCCGTGGCATGGGTCCACTTTTGAGAAAGCACCAACTGCCTCTTTACACCACAGAAGGAACTTATAAACGGGCGGGAGATTCTCTCGGAAAGCTTCCCGGTTTTACGACGATCCGTGCCGGGCAACCTGTTGAATTTGGCGAACTGGTTGTGGAGCCTTATGCCACCCCGCATGATGCAGAAGAATCGCTGGCTTTTGTCATCCATTACCAGGGGTTGCGCCTGGGGCTTGCCACTGACTTGGGGAAAGTGACGCCAGAGGTCACAAATAAACTGCAAAAACTCGATGTCCTGCTCATCGAGTCCAATCACGATGTGGAAATGCTGGATGCCGGACCCTACCCCTGGGTTACCAAGAGAAGAATCAAAAGCGATGTCGGGCATCTTTCCAACGAAGCCTGCGGCGATTTGTTGTCGGCGGTCAAACATTCCGGCTTGCGTCTGGTTGTGTTGATGCATATGAGCGCGACCAACAACCTCCCGGAGCTGGCCCGGCTTGTTGCCAGTCAGGCACTGGGGCAGGATGCGCCGGAAATGATCATCGCCGAACAGAATCACCCCACCCCGCTGATGTCTCTAACCGGCGAGCCGCCGAGAAAGTGATTCGCCCCTGATAAGGGGGGCTAGGAGGTTGCTTGTCATACTGAGCTTGTCGAAGCACACCATTGGAAGCGTTTATTTACCCTTCGACAAGCTCAGGGTGACGAATTTTTGCGTTGAGAATAGTTTTTCAGCAACCTGCTAGACCTACCTGACGGAAAAAAATAATGAACAGCGTTGACAAAGACAAAATCATCGGCAGTTGGTTTGGCATGGCGGTGGGTGATGCCATGGGCCGGTCTGCACAAGGATTAAAACCCGCCGCCATCCGCCAGATTTTTGGGGTCATGGACGAGTTTAAGGATGTGCGTCCGATCATGGGCAAGGGTATTAAAAACTACCGGATGCAAGGACTCTATGGAACTCCGACCCAATGCGCTCTGGCGGTTGGCGATGCTTTGCTTAAAAACAAAAAACAGTTTTTGCTCGAGTCGGCAGAAAACTTTCAGCAGTTGGCAAAAGCGGGTCCTGAGGGTTATTTCGGTGTCTACAGAAATCATTCGGCATGTCTGTGGCGGGCCGTGGGTCTGCTGGACTGCCTTGAGGACGGACAGGTCTCGGAACAGAACTCTTCCACCTCGTTGTTTTCCATATTGTCTGTGCCTTTGTCTTTGTTCCATCAGGGCAGATGGTCAAAAACCTTGGCAAGACAATGTCTGGAAACCTGTTTACTGATGAGCCGAAACCGCTTTGAAGTGGTGGCAACTGTCGTGACCGGATTTTTAGTGACCCGGTTTCTGGCTTTACAGGCGGATGAGAAGTTTGCGCCCGCGGTTTCTGCTGATATTTTGCAGGAGGCGCAGGAAATAGGGCGGCAAGCAGAAGCGGAGTACTCGTTGCGTTTCCCAGAACCGGAGGACGGCGGCTTAAAGAGTGTGAATGCTTTGAGCGGGGCTTTGCGAGGCTTGGCGGATAAATCGCAAGGTTCTGATTTTTTGCAATGGCTCCCGGAATATGCCAACACCTATACCCGGTCGGAAATTCGCCACCCTTCGCAAGGGTTTGTCCTGACTTTATTACCGCTGGCTTTGCATTGTGTACTTTTTTCGCCGAAGCCGGGTTTTGCTTCCACCCTCACTCATTGCCTGGGTCACGGCAGGGAGACACAAATGCTCGGTGCGTTGGTGGGTGCTCTGGCCGGAGCGCTGTATGGGTTCGACAATATACCGGCGGATTGGAAAAGCGGATTGGTCAACGCTAAAGAAATCCGTTTACGAGCGGAGGCTTTATCGGCCCGGCGCGTGAAAAAAGAGCAAAAGCACTTGTTCGATATGGAAGCGGGACTGACCGCTAAGGAGTTTGAAGAAGGCAAACGGTGTTTGACAAAAGAAATAAAAAAAGCCTCTCGCATTCAGATGCAGTCACAGGATATCTGGGATGATGAGGAAGAGTCTTCTCTTCCCTCCAAAGAGGACAGAGCCCAGTGGAGAAAACTCCAGAAGGAAAAAACCAAATCGAAACGGGACCGCCGAAGAAATATTCCCTCTCTGGACGGCGGAGAGCCTCCGCTGGAATGAGCACTGGCCCCCCCCTTAGCAGGGGAGGCAACTGAGCAAGGACTTGATTGAGCCGAGAAAACTCTTTGCTCGCCAAATAAAGTGACGGCACACTGGCCCCACGCCTAGTGGTTAAATGATTGAAAATAAATGTTTAATTTTTTTCGCGTTTGGGGTTATAATGCAATTTATCTGATAAATAGAGATTCTTTGCCCAAGAAGTGGACCGTTGGCCTTTTGTTTTTGATAAGGAGATGCCGGTGAATATTTTGAGACTTGCAGTTTTAGTTATCTTTTGTTTGATGCAACCCGTAGCGGTGATGGCGGATACAAAACCGACGGACAAACAAACACCTGCGATGAAGACAGAAACAAAGAAAGCTCCTGCCAAAGCGAAAAAACCAGCAGGTCTGGTCATAGGCAAAAACATCAAAGTAGGCATGTCTCTGGAAGAAGCGGTCAAATTACTTGGCATTCCCCGGTCCATCAAGGTCGTGCGTGGAACGGAATCCAGACTCGACAGCACCGCCATTGCATACGCCAATCACGGCATCGTTTTGCACACCCTCAACGATAAAAAGCGTATTGCGGCTCTGGAAATTTTGCCCCAATTTAAAGGCAGTTTTGCGGCAGGTGTTAAAATGGGAGAAAAGGTCACGGTTATGATTGAAAAATACGGCGTGCCCCAGTCGATGAATGCAGAGATGGCCAAATACCCTGAAAAGGGAATATATTTTTCCCTCAAAAAAAATACGCTGGTCGCGGCACATATCTTCGCTAAAAACAGCAAAATCCTCAGCCACCAACTCTACAAAAACCGCTAGGCGCGGGGCCTGCATTGCATTGCCCGTGGAGCGAGCAACGCCATCAAGCGCATTTCAATAATCTTTCCCCTGCATAACCCCGAGATCCTTCGATAAACTCAGGATCACACCCCAAAAACCACTGCTTTCGTCATGCTGAGCCTGTCGAAGCATCTCGCTTTTTCGTTCTTTCTTGGCTTACGCAAAACCCTCTGTCACGCTGGTGCTGGTGAGGGCGAATATTGCGTTGCGGGTCATCTCGAAATGGGATGTTTGTGATGCCGCGCTGTTGCCGGAATGCTGGGCTTTTTCCAGCAATAAGGAGTGTAGCAGGGGATGTTCGGGTGGGTTGTTTTCCAGCAGTTGTCGGGCTTTATCTTCCAGTCCATGTTCCAGGTAGAGGGTGGACAATAAAAGCACAAGCAGGGAGCGTTCTTCCGCTGTCTCCAGAGACTCTTCATAAGTGTGCAAAAGTTCCTGATAGTTTTCGGAATCCCGCAGGGCGATTTGCGCCCGTACGAGGCAGGCTTTATGTCCGGTTTTTTGAAATCCGGTTCTCCAGATTTTTAACGCCTGCTTTTGTTTGCCGGATTCCAGATGGGCATCGCCCAGGGACAAATAAGCCGACAGGCATTGTTCCGAGATGCGGAGTGCCTGTTTGAATGCGGAAATTGCGACATCCCGGTTGTTTTCTTGCAGATATTTTTTGCCGTGTTCAACGTGGAATTTTCCTAAATTTGTTTGTTCCTTTTTCCATTCCTTGTTGTTTTCACGCAAAAGCGGCAAAACTTTTTTCTGTAGGGCGCAAACCGTTTTCCAGTCATTTAGCTGTATATAAATATCGCGAAGACGCAGTAAGGGGCCAGCTGTCCCGGGGTTCATCCTTTGCACTTTTTTCAGGAGTGCGATTTCTTCGCTTTGGCGATCGGTTTTGGAATAGGTATGTGCCAGGTCATAGAGCGCATGAATATTTTGTGGTTCGAGAACAAGAGCTTTGTTGTAAAAATTTTCTGCCTGGTCGGGTTTGTCTGTAGCATCCAGGGTCCGCCCCATCAGGTTGAGCGCACCGACATGTTCCGGTGTCATATCGAGAACCTTTTCAATGAGGGCTTGTGCTTTATCGGTTTTTCCGCAGATGAAAAGGTTTTCGCTCTTTTTGAACAGGGCTTCAACTCGACGGTTCTTTTTTTCGATTCGGTTATTTTTAAAACCCACTTTCCAGCGGACCAGAGCGCTTTTGAAATTAGAAGTCCAAAATAGAAAAACCGTAACGACCACACCTATAAGGATAGAGCCCAACAACAGGAGCACGGTGGGTAGTTTCAACGATTGATTTTGCGTGATGTGAATCACCGAATCGTGGGGATTCAGAAATGCCGTATACATGGAGAGCAGTGCAAAAATCAGAAAGACGATGATTTGCTTTAAGGACACGCTCAGTCCTCCTGGGATGAGTTTTGCTCGTCAGGGGTGGCAGTCTTGCCATTTTTTTCCATTTCGCTTAAGCATTGAGCGCAGAACTCTGTGTAGGGAACCACTTCCAGCCGGGCTTGGGGAATGGAGGCTTCGCATTGAGCGCAAATACCATATTTTTCTGTGTCAATTTTTTCGATCGCTGTGTCGACCTGTTTGAGCTTTTGCCATTCCTGTTCGCCCAGCTCCCCTTCCAGTTGCCGGTTGTAGGAGCGTGCGGCATCATCGCTGATATCGGCCATTTGTCCGATTTCATTGTCTTTTATAGTCTGGTTCGATTTTTCTACGTCCCCCAGCAACTCGGCGCGGATGGATTCCAACTGAGAACGAAATTGAGTTATTTTTTTTTTATTCATTGGGTGTGGTTAAAGTGAAAGGGGAATTCTTATTGGCCTATTGCCTTGATAACAGGAACATCGCCCCATAGACGTTCGAGGTCGTAGTGAAGGCGGGCTTCTTTATGAAAAATATGCGCTATTAAATCTCCAAGATCGACCACCACCCAGA
>CAZEBI010000098.1:0-10716 GCA_964510355.1 uncultured Nitrospina sp.
AATTGTGTCTAAAAGTTTGAGTTTTTATTGAAATATCAATTATTGCGATTTTTCAATGTACTCTTAATTTATTTGATAAGAAATACTGACTTAATGGATTTATGCCAATGTTTTATTCGATTTTTATGTAGGAATTTTCTGACAGCAGGCGAGTAAGCACAAAAGTAAACCGAATAAAAAATGATTCAATTTATGTAATCAATCGAGACGATGAGTTGATAGTAAAAAGAATTCAAGATTTATGGGACGGGCAAATAAAAATAAAAAGTGATAACACTAAATATGAATCACTCATAATCCAAAAAATAGATGCAATAAAAATAGTAGGTGAGGTTGTTTGGATCGGACAGAGAAATTAACTCAAGGAGAGAAAGTCAAAGCCTTTAATTTGCAACTATGAAACTCCTGCCTCTTTTACTTCTGAGGTGGCTAAATTTCTCATTGCCAAGGGAGCCAATACAACTGTTAAAAATAACGGGGAGATCAAAACAGCACTATCCATAGCGATTCTCGAAGGTTTCAAAAACATGGCGCAATTGCTTAGGGAGAGCGAAGTAAAAGATTAATATCCTTTAGCATAAAAAGATTTAGGCCTGAAATTTACTTGTGTTATGAACACCCTCATACCATTCACGGGAACTATTTACAATTCTAACCACAGATAACATTACCGGCACTTCCACAAGTACTCCAACGACAGTAGCCAAAGCCGCTCCCGATTGAAATCCAAATAAACTGATTGCCGTTGCTACGGCCAGTTCGAAAAAATTACTTGCCCCGATAAGAGCTGAAGGTCCCGCCACACAATGTGCCACTCCAAATTTGCGGTTCAATAAATATGCGAGTCCAGAGTTGAAATACACTTGAATAAGAATCGGAACAGAAAGTAATACAATTATCGTGGGTTGAGAAAGAATTTGATTTCCCTGAAAACCAAATAAGAGTACCAAGGTAGCTAAAAGGGCATTCAGGGAAAAGGGGCTCAATGTTTGAACAGTTCTTTGCAAAGTTGCTTCCCCGCCCATTTTTAATAAACCCTTTCGCCACAATTGAGCCACAATAACGGGAATGACGATATACAACACTACAGATAAAAATAGTGTCTCCCAAGGGACCACGATGGAGGAAAGACCAAGTAACAAGCCAACGATTGGTGCAAAAGCAAAAATCATAATCACATCATTTAAAGCTACCTGACTCAGGGTGAAATTGGGCTCGCCGTTCGTCAAATTGCTCCAGACAAAAACCATTGCGGTGCAAGGTGCCGCCGCCAAGATAATTAAACCTGCAATGTAGGAATCAATCTGGTCAACGGGCAGGTAGGGTGCAAAAAGGTTGGCAATGAATAACCACCCCAACGCGGCCATGGAAAATGGTTTGATAGCCCAGTTGATAAAGACCGTAACGCCTATCCCCTTCCAGTGAGAACGCACCTGATGCAAGGATTGAAAATTCACTTTCAATAGCATAGGAATAATCATTATCCAGATCAAGACCGCAACAGGAATATTTACCCTGAATATTTCAGCTTGGCCAATGGCCTGAAAGAATTCGGGAATGAAATGACCTAGCGCAATTCCTACAATGATACAAAGAAATACCCAGAGGGTTAGATATTTTTCAAAGAACCCTAAACTGGGATTTTTATTGCCAGAGGTATCGCATTTCAAACTCATTCTTTAGACTCCATTTCTTTAATATTTGCCGCAATTTCATAAAGACGGCTTTTTAAAATTTCTGCATCAAGCCCCTTCATGGGAAGGTTCACCAGAAGTTTGATCCGTCTTTCAAGCTCTTCATAAGTGCGCTCAAAGACTTTCATTCGATCAGAATAACTTCCTATGGATGAAGCAGGATATTCTAATCCCCAATGTATCTTGATTGGATTGCCAATCCAGACAGGACAGGTTTTTCCAGCGGCGTTGTCACACACGGTAATCACGATATCGAATTGCACAGAGTCCGACTTCGCAAACTCATCCCAATTTTTACTCCTTAAATCATGAATTAAATGTCCCTTGTTGCTCAGTAATTCAAAAGCAAGGGGATTGATCTTTCCAGTGAGATGACTTCCGGCACTAAAAGCATGAAATTGCTCCCGACCCAATTACTCAGTATGGCTTCTGCCATGATGCTCCTTGCAGAGTTACCCGTACAAAGGAAGAGCACATTCACCCTATTGTGAGGCATGTTTTTTATTCGGAAGATGTATCAGAAACACATGCCACAGGAATATCGCAGGATTCAAAATTCCCTTGGCAACAGTTCTCAGTGAGGTAAGCCATGAGCTCATTCATGGATAGATAATTGGCCGAATAAAATAAAGTCCGGCTCTCCCGACGACAATTAATCAAGCCCGCATTTTTTAGTTGGCTCAAATGAAAAGACAGCGTTGAAAGCGGTATTTTCAGTTTCTCTCCAATTTGACCTGCGGGAACCCCCTGAATGCCTTCACGGACAAGAAATCTGAAAATTTCCAGTCGGTGCTCCTGAGCAAGAGCGGATAGAGCGGTGATAGTTGCCTTTGATTTCATATTTCCAATAATATGGAAATATGGAGGAATGTCAATAAAATATCCAGATAAAATTATTCTGGTAAAATCACCCTTGACCCTGTAACTAGTACAGGGTTTATATTCGATTATGAAGGAGATAGGTAATGGAAGCCATGACTCGAGGTGAACTTGCAAAAAAGTGCGGGGTCAATATCGAAACGCTCCGGTATTACGAGAAACGCAGATTGATTGATCCTCCTCCAAGGTCTTCTGCCGGATACAGGATGTATTCCGAGGCAGATGCCATAAGAGTCCGGTTTATTAAAAGCGCACGTAATTTAGGGTTTACGTTAAAAGAAGTCAGCGATTTGATGAAACTACGTGTGGATAAAAAAAAGGGTTGTGATTCGGTCATAGTAAAGGCCAAAAAAAGGCGGGATGAAGTGGACGAAAAAATTAAGAGTTTGGAGTCCATGCGCAAAGTGCTGGACCGATTGATTGGGCAGTGCGAGAAGTCACTTCCGACAAATGATTGTCCGATTCTCTCAAGTTTTGAATCTAACAAAATATGACATATGGCGAAGACAATGCAAACTTCAATAAGAGCTTTGTCAATAACTCTGGTCTTCATTCTGCTGGGGTTCGGTTCTTTATCTGCCCAAGGTAATTCCCCCGCAGAAAATATTGGCGATGGCCAAAATGCTCTCTCTGTAATTCTCACCCTGGTCGATGGCATTGCAATTGACCCAGACGGAAATATTTACATCTCCCACCGCTCCAAAAATCGTATTAGAAAAATCAATAAGGATGGAATCATCACCACCATAGCAGGAAATGGGAAAGCTGGTTTTAGTGGTGATGGTGGGCCTGCCTTGGAAGCATCTCTCAATTTTCCTGCCGGATTGGCTTTTGACAAGGGAAACCTCTACATCGCAGACAGGAACAACCACAGAATTCGAAAAGTGGATTCTTCCGGGATAATAACCACAGTAGTTGGTAATGGTATCGGCGATTATTCCGGCGATGATGAACCCGCTATTAAAGCCAGTCTGAATCTTCCATCAGATGTGGCATGTGATAAAGAAGGCAATCTCTACATTTCAGACAGGTCTAACCACAGTATTCGAAAAGTAGACCCGCATGGAATCATTACCACATTTGCCGGAATGGGTGTTCCTTCGTTTCGTGGAGATAAAGGACCCGCTAAATTGGCCTTTCTTAAATTCCCCTTTGGAATCACCCTGGATAAGCAAGGCAACTTATTCATTGCCGACCGAGGCAATAACCGAATCCGTAAGGTTGATGGGCAAGGAATCATCACGACTGTTGCTGGAGATGGTTTGTTTGCTTCACGTGGAGACCATGGTCCTGCAATCATGGCCAACCTGGCATACCCAACCGATGTTGCTGTGGATGACTCTGGAAATATTTATATTGCAGACCGAAACAATAATTTAATCCGAAAAGTTGATAGCAATGGAGTTATTACCTCGTTAATAGGAACCGGAATAAAGCATTTCAATGGTGACCAGGGTCTTGCTTCCCAAACCAATCTGCATTTGCCCTTTGCTCTTGAAATTGATCCGGGAAATCAAAGCTTGGTGGTTGTAGATCGATCCCATTTCCGTATTAGAAGAATGTTTTTTGATTCGGGTCGCATTCAAACCATAGCAGGCAATGGAAAATTTTTGTCGAAAGGGGACCAGGGTCAGGCACTGGGGGCAACGCTTAATGGTCCACGCGGAATCGTGATTGATGAACAAGGAAATAAGATTTTTGCAGATCAAATGCACCATAAACTTCGCAAGGTCAGCACCCAGGGGTTTATCAGTACTTTTGCAGGTAACGGCAAGCCTGGACACCTGGGCGATGGGGGATTGGCGGCTAATGCCTCTTTGCTTCGCCCCACAGTGATTGCGAGGGATGCTGAAAACAACCTATATTCTGTTTCCCCATCCGGTAACGGTTGGGTGATCAGAAAAATTGATTCCAAAGGAAATATTTCTCTTTTTGCAGGGAACAGCAAAGTTGGCTTGAGTGGTGACAACGGCCCCGCTGTTGATGCCTCTTTTTATGCGATAAGAGATATTGCCTTGGATCGTGAGGGAAACGTTTATGTTGCTGATGCGGCCAATCCCTTCATAAGAAAAATAGACAATAAAGGGGTCATTAGAAAGTTCGCGGAAGATTCTTGGAAAAAGCTTGATGGTGAAATTCACCCAAACGGATTGACCTTTGACCCAGAAGGCAATCTGTTTGTTTCGGATTCCGGGAGCAGCAAGATTTGGAAAATAGATGTTCACGGAAACGTGGTTCATGTTGCCGGAACGGGTGATTTTGAGGATTTTGGAGATGGAGGTTCTGCTCTAAAGGCTGGGATACGCTCCCCTGGGGGTTTAGTTTTTTCACCATCAGGAGAATTGTACATTGCCGAAGAAAGAACCCATCGTATTCGAAAAATCACAAAAGACGGAACGATAATCCTGGTAGCCGGTTCAGGAACGGCGGGTTTTAACGGTGATGGTGGACCTGCCGTAGATGCACAATTGAACAATCCATGCAGGATGGTGTTTGATGCAAAAGGAAACCTTTTTTTTACTGATCGCATGAATGACAAAATCCGAAAAATAGATAGGAACGGGATTATAACCACCGTAGCGGGAAATTCAAATTTCGGATTTCTCCTCGATGGCCTTGAAGTCAACCTGATCGTTCATGATTTTCCATGAAAAAAATTTGTTTGCCCAGGCACTAAATTATGGATTTTCCCCAAATAAAATATTTAAAGCTATTGATCTTATCCAGCATCTTTCTTGTTGTAATAACTTTTCCGTTTCACGCCTTTGCTTTAAATATTAACCAACTTATTTTTAGCGATCTGCGTAGAGATGGAACTAATTTGGAAATGACAAGAAGTGGAGCATTGGCTGACAAAGGTGTCAAAGCTTTAGCAAAATCACCCCTACTCACCGGAGTGGAAACTCTAGGTTTGAATGGTCACGAAATAACTGATGATGGAATCGTTGCCCTTGCTGATTCAAAATATCTGAAAAAGGTAATTGTATTGAACCTTCCACGCAATAACATAGGGCCGAAGGGTATTAAAGCCATTGCCCGGTCAGAAAATTTTAAAAACCTGACCCATCTTAATCTGTGGCACAACAAAATTGAAGCCGAAGGGGTTCGCGCCTTGGCTGAATCGAGCATTATCACTAATTTAATCGAATTAGATCTGACCGGTAATCACATTGGACCGGAAGGAGCCAAAGCTATCGCCCAGTCGGAATCCCTTAAAAATCTGAAAGTTTTAAAAATTGGAAACAATGGGATCGGAAACGATGGCTTAAAAGCTTTAAGTAAATCTCCCTATATCAGAAATCTAGAAATTCTCGATATTTCTGACAATCAGATTGGTTCCGATGGAATCCAGCATTTAGAGAGATCAGCATTGCTCAACAAACTAGAAGAATTAATTATTAAAAAAAATCAACTGGGGGATGAGGGAGTCAAAATCCTATCAGAAAACCCCGGATTTGAAAATCTTAAATCCCTTGATTTGCAATGGAACGCGTTTGCCGAGCAAGGTGCAATCAGTTTGGGTAAATCAACTGTCTTGACCAACTTGAACCATTTAGAGCTTTGGGGAAACCGTATTGGAGATGCTGGGGTAAAAGCCATTACTGAATCTGAGACGTTAAAAAGTATCACCAATGAAATTTATCCTTATGAAGATCAAGAAGTGCATTTTGGGGAAGAATTAGAAGGGCGGCAACTACAATAATTTATTTAAAGTTCGAGGTTTTAACTCATGGGTAAAGCAAAAATAACGGGGATAGGTGGACTGCTGGCCGCAGGAATAGGTTCTGTGTGCTGTGTAGGCCCTGCAATTCTCGCTGGTTTGGGGTTTGGTGCGGGAGCCTTGAGCTTTGTAAGAAGCTTTGGAGTTCTTCATTTGCCCATGCTGATTTTAGCTTTCATTCTTTTAGGAACGTCTTTTTATTTACATTTTAGAAAACCAAATAAGGGGAACTCAAAATCCGATTGCTGTGAAACAACCCCTGAAAAAAATGAACAGACCGAGTCCGTACCGTAGTCCGCAACGGGTCTCACTCTATTTCTATTGTTATTGACTTATTTTATCTAATGATGATTGGTGCGTTAATGAGAAGAAAAATCCAAATTCCTTTTTTATTGGTTGTTGCGCTTATTTTAACTGTTAGTTCAGAAGTGAGTTTGGCAGGTGAATCCCATCCTCAAAAAGCAGAAATATTGCAACAATATCGGTTAACAGTGACGGGTCTTAGTTGTAAAAAGTGCATACCGGATGTGCAGAAACCATTATTAAAAATCCAGGGTGTTCGGGATGCGCAAGTGACCAAATTCGACAAATTGGGAAGTATCACCCATGTGGAAGTGGTGCCGGGTTCAGTTTCAGGTGAACAACTGGTTCTGGCTTTACAGGCGGTCGGGTTCAAGGTTGAAATTAATTCTATTGGTAAGCCAAGAGAGGTGTTGCTGGTGCAAAATTCCGGTTTCAGCTTCTTTGAATTGTTTAAATAAGGGGAGACTCATAGGGGGAAGCTGTTAGAAATGCCTCCTCGGCAGCTTTTCCTCCTCCCTGATTATCTTTCACAAGTTTTTGCGGCATTACTTGAGGGAGCAGAATAACTGGGCCGTGTAATAAAAATGATGGGAGTGAGATAGTGAAAATAGAATTTTTATACTTTGAGGGTTGTCCTCATTTTCCTCCGGCTCTTACCCTTTTGAAAGACCTTCTCAAGGAAGAGAATGCAGAGCATCCTATAGAAATGATCAATGTGGATTCCAACCAACATGCCCAGGAAACACAATTTTTGGGATCGCCTTCCATTCGTATAAATGGAAAGGATATTGAGGAGACTGGAGTTACTTTGCGAGATTATGGAATAAAATGCCGCATTTATAGCGGGAGCGATGGGCCTACAGGAGTCCCTTCCAAGGAGATACTGAGAAAGTCTATAGTTGCGGCAAAAGGTAATAGTTCGTGTTGCTGTTAAAAAAGATTGAGAGCAAACCTCAACTCCAATTTCGGAGATAAACGTAATGACCTTTACTCCATTCAATTTTAAAACTGACCTTCTGCATTTAGTTCAGCTGTTCATTATGATATTTGGTCTTTTTTCTAATGTTTGCTTTGCGGAAAACCAAAATCTGATATCAGAAGGCGACCGGGCTATTGCCAATGGAGCCCTCGATTCAGCTGAAAAGATATTCGCAAAAGCGGCGGAACTCAACCCGGAAGGTTACAGAGCCTTGAAAGCTTTAGCCGAGCTTAAATTTCAGCTTGATAAATATGAAGAAGCCGATGTCCTGATTGAGCAAATCCTTAAACTGGAAGTGACCGGCGGCAGAAAGGTTCTGGTCTTTGCTGAAGGTGATGAGAATGGCAGAAAAGGGGAATTGATTGATGAAGCCATTATAAAAATGGCCGCTCCCAAAGCATCTGGTAGCAAATTCGTTCGACCGGGGGCATTGGTACCCGTTGAGCATTATCGAATTTTCCTGATGGATTCCGGCAAGGCAGAGTTTATGCCAAAAAGTGCGGTTCGAATCAAGTACATCGGTATCCCAAGAGTTCTTCGCGAACATGTGGTCATACTGAGGGAAAAAGTAAAGAAGAGAATCATAGCTCTTACAAAAGTAAAAGCTCCTGAAGAAATGATAACCGTCAAAGGCGGATGCTTCCTGATGGGAAGTGAAAGGGGTGGCCCCCTAGAAAAACCGGTGCATGAAGTTTGTGTGTCCTCCTTCAAGATGGATGCGAAGGAAGTGACACAGGTGGCATTTCAAGCAGTCATGGACGGTAACCCATCTCATTTCCCAGGCGGAAGCCTTCCCGTAGACAGTGTGACCTGGATGGAAGCCAAGGAGTACTGCATAAGTTCGGGCAAACGTCTTCCCACAGAAGCGGAATGGGAGTATGCCGCCAGAGCGGGAACTCAAACCAATTTTTATTGGGGAGACGATTACGATGCAACCAAGGCAAACTATTGCGATGGTTCCTGTGAGCTCAATGTCAGAGTTGCGAGTGCTTCGGACGGTTTCAAAAATACGGCTCCCGTTGGTTCATTCCCCCCCAATCCTTTTGGCTTGTATGACATGGCGGGTAATGTGAGTGAATGGGTGTTCGATACACATGATCCCAGTTATTACATCATGAGTCCAAAGGATAATCCTCCTGGGTGGGTTCCCTTGCAGGCAGAAAAGGTCCAATTAGGTCCTGAACAGGATTTTCTGGCAGAGCGGTCAGCAAGCAGGAAAATTGTTCGTGGCGGAGCCTGGGAAAGCCATCCTTCTACCGGATGGTCCGCAACCAGGAAAATTTTCTATCCAGGTTACCGCATTGAGGGCGTGGGGTTTAGGTGCGCCAACGATTTGTAAGCGGGATTTTACTACGTTTTTACAAACAAAATTTTCAATAAGACTGGAGGAAACCATGAAAACTAAACGGAAAATCGAGATTTTTAGTGCGGGCTGTCCTGTTTGTCAGGAAACCATTGCTCTAGTCAACCAAATGGCTTGCCCCTCGTGCGAAGTAAGCGTTTTGGACATGGGTGATTTTCAGGTGATGAGTCGTTCAAAAGAATTGGGGATTCACTCAGTTCCAGCCGTAGTGATTGATGGAAAACTTGCGCAATGTTGTGTGGGGAGTGGGCTTGATGAAAATACATTGCGCCAATCTGGCATAGGTCAACCCATTTAATAAAAAAACAATCCTGAATCCCTATACGGTTCAACACATGAAAACTAATTATTTCTCAGGAGTAATATTGTTCTTATTTATCTGCCCTGTTGGTGCATTTGGTTCTGTTTATGAGCACATTGCCGAAGGCGATAAGGCTCTTAGTCAAAAGAGATTTCAAGATGCCGAGCAGGCTTTTTCCAATGCTTTGGAGCTAGATCAAGATAACTATCGGATATTACGGTCGCTGGCAGAGATTAAAGTGGAACTTGACAAATACGAGGAAGCAGAAACTTTGATTGCAAAAATTCTTTCCATGAAGGTAAGCACACAAAAGAAGGTGCTCGTGAAGTTTTTGGATAATAGTGTCGAGCCTATGGAGGCAGAACTAGTCGATGAAACCGTGATTCCAGGGCAAGACGGTAAAAATAATTTAAGAAATTATATTGAGGTAGTTGAGGAAGAAATCATCCCTCACTACCGTTTGTTTTTTCTGAAATCTGGGAAAATGCGGTTGATTCCAAAGAACAAAGTTCAAATCAAATATATGGTCGTCCCAAGAATGATTCACGATGAAATGCGGGAACTACAGGCTAAGGTCAGAAATAAACTTATTATTGATTCCAAGAAAAAAAAGATAAACGAAATGATACCCATCAAAGAAGGTTGTTTTCTCATGGGAAGTGAAAGGGGTGCTCCTTTGGAGCGACCGGTACACGAGGTTTGTGTTTCGTCTTTCAACTTAGATACATATGAAGTAACACAAGGAGAATTTTTAATGGAAATGGGCCACAACCCTTCCCGTTTTCATGGTGCTAACCGACCTGTGGATAGTGTCACTTGGATGGAGGCAGATTCCTATTGCAAAAAATCCGGGAAACGTCTCCCCACTGAAGCAGAATGGGAGTATGCCGCAAGAGGTGGAACCCAAACGGAATATTATTGGGGCGATTCTTTTGATCCAAAACAAGCAAATTTCTGTGACAGCACCTGCGAACTCAATATCAGGTCCGTGGACTCCTCTGACGGTTTCGTACACACAGCACCTGTTGGCTCTTTCCCGGCCAACCCCTTAGGGTTGTATGACATGGCGGGTAATGTGAGCGAGTGGGTTTCCGATTGGATGGCAAGTAATTATTACGTTTTAAGCCCAAAGAATAACCCGCCGGGCTCTGGCCCCCAGGAATGGAAGGTCGTGCGTGGGGGCGCATGGGAAAATAATGCGCATGCGGTCAGGTCAGCAAGTCGCAAAGGATTCTTCGCCGATTTTCGAATTGAGGGTGTCGGGTTCCGGTGTGCTGGAGACCTTTCATGAATTATACGCTTTGGTATAAATCAAAATGATTAATTCCACGATTACCCTATCTGCGGGAAAATTGGATTGGATTACTAAACCTGCGAATTTTTTCATTGCGTGGGGTTTACCAATTCTAGCATTGATATTGAGCGCAACTATATTTGAGGACGTGAAAAAGGTTGTTTGGCCGGTTGCCCTGGCTT
>CAZEBI010000099.1:0-10633 GCA_964510355.1 uncultured Nitrospina sp.
ATATACAAAAAGCCACACGTTAATTATATTGTGCGCTCATTATTGACACAGGGCATGGCTGATATACAAAAAGCCACACGTTAATTATATTGTGCGCTCATTATTGACACAGGGCACGGCTGATATACAAAAAGCCGCAAGTTAAAACCCTATTTTAATATCGCTGTCTAATAAAGATTCATGGCCACAGCAACTCAAGAAATACGAGGTAGCGCCGCAGACTTGGCGCAAGAAGAGGAACGCCAGGATACCGGGATGGATACCGGCACCCTGCTGGGTGCCCTCGGAGGAATATTTCTCATTACCGTAGCAATTATTCGCGGTGGAGATGCCGGGATTTTCATCAATATCAACAGTGCCTTGATCGTTATCGGGGGATCCATGGCTACCGCTTTTATCGCGTTTCCCTCCAAAATCGTATCCGGACTGATACCGGTTATTAATAATGCCTTCAAACCCGGTGTTTACGAGCCGGCGGATTATGTCGATGACATCATGAGGCTGGCGTCCAAATACCGTTCCGGTGGTATGAAACAGCTGGAGAATGAAGAAAGCAAAGTGGACAATCGGTTCCTCAAAAATGGAATCGCCATGATCGTGGATGGTTACAACGCAAAAGAGATTCATGAACTTATGGAAAGAGAACTGAACGCCATGCTCGACAGACACAATGCCGGGGTGAAGGTTTTACGCTTTTTGGCCATGCAGGCTCCTGTATTTGGAATGGCAGGCACATTGATCGGTCTGGTACAGATGTTGATGCATCTTGATGATCCGGCAACCATTGGCCCTGCCCTGGCAACTGCGTTGATCACTACATTTTACGGCCTTATGCTGGCCAACCTCATTATGACTCCTCTTGCGGCAAAGTTGGCAAGTAGAACAGATATGGAAAGCATTTTGTTCAAATCCATTCGAGTTGGCATCATTGGAATTCATGACAGGATAAATCCGCAAAAAATCCAGCGGAACATGAACGCACTCCTGCCACCATCTCAACAGAGGGAATAAATGTCAAACGTTGACGAAATGATTGCATTGGTCATGAGAGAGCCCAAACAGGATGGGGGCGATTTCAGCGGTTTTGATTTAAAAGGTGTGCGCCTCAATGGTGCCAGTTTTGTTTACGCAACTCTGGTTGATACGGTTATAGACGACTCCGAACTGCGAGAGATTGATTTTTCCCAGGCTTCCATGGAAAAGTCATCCTTCAAAAATGCCAAGATCAAGGATTTGAATTTTTCCGGAGCAAACCTTGCAGGGGTTAACTTTGAAGGGGCAAATGTGGTGGGCTGTAATTTCAAAAATACCACTCTCACCCACTGTGATTTCTCACAGGCAACACTGAGCGAATGCGACTTTCAGGGAGCAGACCTGGGCCATGCCAGTTTTTATTCCGCCACTATAGAAAACAGTGATTTGGGGTTTGCCAGAATGATGTACGCTTTTATGAAACAAGTCGTCATAAATAAATCCCGGCTGGGAGGGATCAATGCAAGAGGGTCTGATTTCAGTTTTTCCAAATTGACTGAAGTAGACTTAAAGGGTTCTATTCTGAAATACGCCGACCTCAACTCCTGTACCTTAAAAGAAGTCAACCTGACCAGCGCGAACCTGATTGGTGTTGAATTGAAAGACGCTCAATGCGCAGAAGTCATTTGGGAAGAAGCCAACCTGGAAGGGTCTGACCTGACTTACGCCAACCTGGAAGGAAGCAACCTTAAAAATGCCTTTCTCCTGGAAGCTAATTTGCATGGCACAAATTTTACCAACGCCAATCTTGCAGATGCGTATCTGGTAGATGCCAATATTGCAAAAGCAATCACCAAGGGTGCCAATCTGGAAAACACCATACTGGCCTGAAATATCCGGGCAGTCATACCTGCATTCTTAGAAACCCCCTTTTTCAGCGATGATTTCGGAAGCGCACCGGAACCCTACATTCTCAAAAAAATCATTGGGGTTGACCTCCGTACGGGTGAACGCGTAACGGTAGGCGGGCAAAAAATAATGCCCGGCTTTCTGGAATCCGTTGCCCCTTAAAACTTTCATCTCCCTGCCAAATCTGGGGTCCGGTTTGGAGTTTCCCGGATATGGAAGGTACCAGTCCAGAGTCCATTCCATGACATTGCCGGACAAACCGTAAATTCCATAAGGACTGACATCTTCGGGATAAGCACTGACAGATGCTGTTTTGCGATCCCCATCAATGCCTGAATTCGCCTTACCCTTAACAAACTCATTTCCCCACGGATAAGAAAGGCCGTTCGGGCCGCGTGCAGACTTTTCCCATTGTGCTTCAGTAGGAAGTTGCTTGCCCGCCCACGCGCAATACGACCAGGCCTCCCACCAGTTGACCTGAGTGACCGGATGCAATGCCTGTTCATCTGGATAAACTCCGTCAACCCAATGAGCAGGCAAATCAGTGAACTGGGCCGCACGCAAGAATTCCAGGTATTCCGCATTGGTCACTTCATACCGGTCCATATAAAATGCGCCAAGAAGCTGCTTGCTCTCTGGATGCTGATCGAGATAAAGCGGTTTGACCGCTCCAATCTTTTTTTGCGTGCCCTCGGTGTCCACCTTGTCCGTACCCATGATAAATTCACCGGAAGGCACCAGAACCATTTCTTTCTGGTCCCTTGCGGAAACCTTTTCAAGGGGAAGCAAGCGATCCTTCTCACAATCGCAAACCTCGCATCCCCAAAGAAAAAACAAAGGCAATATAAAAACAGCTAAGGTATAGTTTCTAAAACCGCTACGAGAACCCGTCATCATGCTACCTTTCAAGTTTATAAATCGACTCAAGACCGCGCAAAAAGTCTTTCGAGAGCTACTGGGAAAATATTCCAAGAATAAAACAAAAGTCATTATATTCATTTTTATCGCAGTGGCGAGCTTTATCCATATAGATACCAACAATGCTTTCAGCGTACAAATAGCTAAAACGACTTCAGCAGCCCCCTACCCCCACATCCTGAAAACACAAACCTTTGACCTCAACAGCAGAAACATTAAAGTACTGACCTCGCAGGGAAAGCATTTATGGATGGGAACCGGGAGAGGAATCATTCGCTACGACACTCATACCAACGAGAACTATTATGAGGTCTATGACAATCAAAACCATTTGCTCAGCAATGGAATTTTCGCGATCAGTATGGACTCTGAAAACCAACCCTGGGTCGGAACCTATGGGGGCGGACTCAGCCATTTTGACGGTGAACAATGGCATAATTACAATACCCCGCAGGGGTTGAACGATGCCTTTGTATACGATATCAAATTCGACAAAAACTCGCTTTGGCTTGCAACCTGGAGCGGAATAAACCGGGTAACGGGGAACCCGAAATCGCGAGAAAACTGGCAAAGTTTTACCGTAGAAAACACAGATGGCGGATTGATCGACAATTGGGTTTATGCCATCGAAATTGAATCCTCTGGGAAAATCTGGTTTGGCACGGAATCTGGCATCTCGGCTTATCATAACGGAAAATGGCAAGCCTTCGATCATAACAACGGACTCGGAGCTCCTTACGAGCAGGTAAAACAAGAGAACCGGAGCATCATGTCGCTCTTTCAAGGCCAGCACCACTCTTCACCGGCATCCCCCTCCATCCCCAACGTGCAGACCTCGGACTACCGACCCAACTATGTCGTTTCCATGTTGCTGGACAAGAAAAATCGTTTGTGGGTCGGAACCTGGGGCGGAGGCTTGAGCCTGCTGGATACCCGCACCCTGACATTCCGCAATTTCACCACGCAAGATGGAATGCCGGGAAACTTTATTCTTGCACTGGAAGAAGATAGGATGGGAGGATTGTGGATCGGCACCAATAACGGCTTGAGCCGTTTCGATGGAAAAACCTTTCAAAACTTTTCCACGATCAATGGTTTGAAAGAAAAATTTATTTTCAGCATTGAAGCGGCCTCGAACCATTCCCTGTGGCTGGGCGGCAATCGTTCCCTGACACGGATGATTCTTGACCCTCAAACCGGAACCCCACTAAATATCAACTGACGGCACTCTCTAGATGAACGATTTAAAAGTATTCCTGACAGAGCATGAAATCAAAGCCAGGACCCAGGAAATTGCAGAAACAATTACCCGTGATTATCAGGACAAGGATGTTGTAACTGTATGTATCCTCAAGGGCGCATATGTATTTTTCTCGGATCTAATGCGCCTTATTGATTTGCCCTTTACGATCGATTTCATCATGGCATCAAGTTATGTCAAAACCCAATCATCGGGTGAGGTAAAAATTCATTGCAACCTGAGAGAGGATGTTAAAAATAAAGATGTTCTCATTATTGAGGATATTGTCGATACAGGTTTTACCATTAAACATATTGCAGGCCTGATAGCCAGGCAAGCACCAAAGTCTCTCAAAATCTGTACGCTTCTGGACAAAAAAAGCAGAAGACAAGTGGAAGTGCCTTTGGATTATGTTGGTTTTGAAATTCCAGATCTATTTGTCGTCGGTTATGGCATGGACTATGAAAATCAATACAGGAACCTTCCATCCATCAAAGTCATTGAAAAATAGTTATGGATGCATTCATATTTTTCCAGGGTCCAGTCTATGTTGCGGATTGACATGATAAAAAAATCATATGCCTGGGGTTTTTTATTGCTTGCCTTGTTTGCATTTCTTAATCCTTCCGATGCAAATGCAAAAGAACTCAAGGTGGGGTTCATCTACCTTTCTTCGGCCCAAGATGGTGGTTGGACTTATTCTCATGATCTGGGTCGACAGTCTATTGAAAAAATACCCGGAGTCACGACAACCTTTGTGGAGTCCATAAGCCAGGTCGAGAGTGTTTATATCGATGCAGTACTGCATCATATGGCCCAAAATAAATACGACCTGATATTTGCCACAGGCTATGGCTATTTGGACGCGGTTCTTAAAATTGCACCCCAATTCCCCAATATAGTTTTTATGCATTGCTCAGGCCACTTATTGACGGGAGGAAATATTGGCACTTATTTTGGCCGAATGTATGAAGCTCGGTATTTAGCTGGATTGGTTGCCGGAGAAATGACCCGTAGCAATATCATTGGCTATGTGGCGGCCTACCCTGTTCAAGAGGTTATCAGGGGAATAAATGCCTTTGCACGCGGTGTTTTGGAATCGAATCCTGCGGCCAAAGTATATGTACGTTGGACAAAGGACTGGCACAGCCCCATCAAAGAAAAGCAAATCACCAATGAGCTGATTGATTTAAAAGCAGATGTCATAACCCAACACCAGGACTCCCCTGCGGCGCAGATAATCGCTGAAAAACGGGGTGTTTATTCAATTGGCTACAATCATGATATGAGTTCCTTCGCCCCCAAAGGACAATTGACAGCCCCTGTTTGGAACTGGGCCAAAGTATATTCATATGTTGTGCAAAGGGTTGCGGCTGGCAAGTGGAAAAGTGAAAATATTTTATGGGGACTTAAAGAAGGTCTGGTGGATATTGCTCCCCTTGGCACAATGGTTCCCGAAAAACTCAGGCAAAAAGTGCTTCGCAGGAAAAAAGAGATTGTGGTGAACAAGTTCTCGGTGTTTACAGGGCCCCTTTGGGATCAGGAAGGAAACATTCGGATACCTAAAGGAAGACAGGCCACAGACGAAGAACTCCGGGCGATGAACTGGTTTTTAAAAGGTGTTGTCGGCACTACAAACCCCAGGTAATAAATAGAGTTTCATTTATGTCGATCCGATTAAAATTGTGGATTCAAACGCTAATTCCAATATTGTTCATCGCTGTTTTTGGCATCGTTTCCATGCTGTGGATCACTTATTCTCAACAGCGAAAACTCATCAATGAAACCTTAATCTCCAATATCAACCAATTGGAAAATGAACTCAACTTTGCGGCCAATAATTTCGAGAAAACCTTAGTCAATCATGTCAACAAACCTCAGTTTATCAGCCCCGCCAGAGCCTTATTCAAAATAACGGACAGTGTTATCGGCTTAAAAAAAACTTTTCAGTGTGAGGCGATAACCCAACTCCAACAACTCATAAGAAATAAAGAGTTCGATACGGTTGCTCTTTATGATCTCAGCAGCATCGTATCCTACGCGTTTAAGGATAAAATTTATATAACAGCAGAAGGTTCAGGCGAACATTACACACCAACTGCCGCATCCGTTTTTCAGCAATGCTCAACAATTGAATGGGAACAGACAAAGCCTCCCGCAAAATTACCCAAAAAAACAGACGACCCTTCAAAGCAATCTATTGAATTTTCTGTTGATGATGGAGTACTGACCCTGACCGGAGTTATTCCGATTACAGAAAGGGTATTCAACAATGGAGAAGAAACTTTAAGTTCGCTCGGAGCTATCCTCTTAAAACAAAACCTTACCCATGATTTCATGGAAAAATTTTCCCAAAAGACCTCATTGATAGGAGATATTTTTTCGTTAACAGGCCAACACCTTATGGGGTCCCATAGTGGAAAAATCAAGGTTTTGCCCGCTGACCTCAAAGAAAAATTCAATGGCAAGTTGTCTGGCGAAATCAGCTTTGAGGGAAATGACTATTTCATGATGATTCGCACCTATTATCACCATGGCAAGCCTGCCTTCCTGATGGCTTCATACAGCCCGGAAGACATCGTAATCAGCAATAGCAAGCATGTTTTTTTTCTACAAGTTGCCGGACTGGTTGTGGGTGTGATCATTGCCACCTTGATAGCATTATTCACGGGAAGGTTTATTGCCGTCCCGATTCGAAATATAACCGAGCAAATGAATTGGATTGCTGACGAAAAGCGTTTTGACAGTCGTGTGGAAATTGATTCGCAAGATGAGCTGGGGAAATTAGCCGAAGCATTCAATAAAATGGCGACAATGCTGGAGATTCGAGATTCTGAGATTTCCGGATATGTAAACGAACTCGATGAAATGAACAAACTTTTAACAGAACGCGGTAAAAGCCTGGAAAAAACGGTAGAGGGAAGTGAAAATAAATATCGAACCCTATCGGATCAGCTGACAGCCCTCATAAAAGGAACCGCATCTGATACCGGAGAAGAATTTTTCCGATCTCTCGTTAAAAATTTGGCCGAAGCACTGAATGTACGGTATGCCTTTGTGGGTGTTCTGAACGAAGGCTCTTCAAATGAGATTCGCACCCTGGCGTTATGGGGCAGACAGACGTTCATGGATAATATCACATGCAATGCGTTCGATAACCCCTGTGAGACGACACTGAAAAACAAGACCAGTTTTTTTCCTGACAAGGCCCAAAGCAGGTTCCCCAATGCCTATTATTTGAAAAAATGGAAAATTCAAAGTTATTTGGGAGCACGTTTATTGAATTCTTCGGGAAAAGTAACAGGAGTCTTAGTAGTAATGGATGATAAGCCGATGGACAACACTACAAATGCTGAATCCATTATCACCATTTTTTCTGCCCGGGCTGGGGCTGAGGTTGAGAGGCTTTTCTCAACGAACAAGTTAAATGATTATGCGAAAGAGCTGGAGCGAAGTAATACCGAACTCACAAACTTCGCTTTAATCGCCTCACATGATTTGAGTGAACCTCTGCGGAAAGTAATGGCCTTTGGCGATCGCTTGCGCAACAGGTTAGCCAGTGCAGATGAAAAAAGCATTGACGATATCAATCGAATGCAAAGCGCAACCGTTCGAATGCAACAACTCATTGATGATCTGCTGAGTTATGCAAAGGTAACAATCAAGGCCCAGCCATTTCAGGAGACGGACTTCAATCAAGTCGTAAAAGAGGCTTTGCTTAGCCTAGAGGGCAGCATTTCCGCATCCAAAGGCATTGTGAATTTTGAGGCGTTGCCAACAGTAGAAGCAGACCCCGTTCAAATTCGGCAGTTGTTTCAGAATCTGATTGGAAATGCTCTTAAATACTGCAAAGAGGGAGTGATCCCTGTTGTTAATATTTCCAGTCAACCGGCTTCCGATAATAAAATAAATATTTTCATAAAAGATAACGGCATTGGGTTTGAACAAGAATATGAGGACCGGGTTTTCGGGCTATTCCAAAGGTTGCATGGAAGAAGTGAGTATCCTGGAACAGGAATGGGGTTGGCCATCTGCAAGAAAATAGTTGAGCGCCACGGAGGAACCCTTAAAGCCAAAAGCGCATTGGGAAAAGGTTCAACATTTATTATCACCCTGCCCGTAAAACAAATAAGGCTGAATTAACCTTCTTAAAAAAATAACCGGTGAGCACACGCTCAAAAGGTATTGTTTAAGTGCCTCCATCCAAAGGGCCAACCATTCTGACTCACAGAAGGGTGCCCCGACCTATTACCGCCGATTAAAAATCTTCGTCGTCGGGATCATCTTCCACGAATGCTTCATCCACCTGGTCTTGCTCGGCCTTATTCATCAGCTCCATGATTTGCTCATATCCTGTTGCCAGTTTCTGAATATTGACCAATAAAGTGATCAGTTCCGCATCCGGGCATTCGCGCATTCCCCCGACAAGAGAACCGCGTTCATCCTCGTCATATTTTTTGTCCCATTTTTCGAATGTGGAGTTGATCTTGTTCTTGCAATGAATCAAATCATAAAAAAAGCTTTGAATTTCTATTTTTGCCATAATATTCCTGAATATAAAAAGTTGATTGAAATAAAATCCACACCCCACCTAATCTCCCCTCATGCAGAGGGGAGGAATTTTTTATCTCCCCCGCCCTTTATGGGGAGGGGCGGGTTGGATAACATCCAAGTAGAACATGAAGCCTAAAAATATCACGCATCCATGCAATATGTGGACAAACTGCGTTACTCATCAAGGCATAACTGAAAATCAATATTTGCCATGAGGGCATCCTTTAAAATATACTATCCGTCATTATTTCCAAACCATTTTTTAAAGATTCATGACAGACGAAGACCGATTTAAAGAAAACGACAACGACACCCTGACGGATACCAAGTACAACCTGACCTGGACCCGTGAAGACAGCTATCAAATGCGTAAGAAATGGTGCTCATGGAAAGGCGCCAACAATTATATTGACTGGCTCAATGAGCAAAAATTCGCCGGTTTCGATGACTGGAGACTGCCCAAAAGCCAGGAATGCAGAAACCTGTATGACCATGAATGCAAAAACACCGATTTCGATGGCGACATCGTTCATATCGACTATAAATTCCCGGAAGGTTGCGGGTCCACCTACTGGTGCCAGGAAGACCAGGGAATCAACGCCATGGCTTATAATTTTTACAGCGACCGGGCCTATCTGGTAAGGAAAAAATCCAGGGATGAGGGAAATATGTGTTGCCGGGCTATCCGCACCTCCGGGCCACCGGTAAAAAAAAGCGGTCGTTTGTCCAACACAGGCCGATCACGACGGGAGTAGCCCCGAGCCCATGGATACAGGCTCCACGCACTGTCGCATTAGCGTTACGCTAGCCTTAAACCGAACCCATAACCTTATCCGTTAACAACAATTTTATGGCACACCACCGTGCGACCCGCGCTGAAATTGACTTATCCGCCTTTCGCCACAACCTGCAAAACCTGCGAAAATTTCTCGACCCTCAAACCCAGATCATGGCGGTCGTCAAGGCCGATGCCTACGGTCATGGAGCCGTACCTTGTGCCCGCATAGCAAGCAGTATCGCCGATTACCTGGGAGTCGGAGTGATTGAAGAAGGCATCGAACTCAGGGAAAGTGGCCTGAACGCACCTATCCTGGTACTGGGCAGTATCTTTCCCGATGAAGCAGAAACCTTAGTTCGCCACAACCTGGCGACCATACTTTGCACCCTGCCCCTTGCTAAAGCTCTTTCAATGGAAGCCGCAAAACAGGATAAAAGGGTATCGGTTCATATCAAGGTAGACACAGGAATGAACCGGCTCGGAGTATCTCCTGAAAATTTGCCCGCACTTCTTGATCAGGTCCGTAACTTAAAGAACCTTGAAATCGAAGCCATCTCCACCCATTTTTCTTCCGCCGATGACGAGAGCCTTTCCGTCACCCAGGCACAACTCAGAAAATTTCAAACAGCCCTTTTACAAAAGGAAGGTGTGCCAACAATCCATTGCGCAAACACATCCGCCCTGTTCAAGTTCCCAGAAAGCCATTTTAATATGGTCCGGCCCGGCCTCATCCTTTATGGTGCTCTCCCCTCCCCATCCCTGCAACCGGTCATCGGAGAAAACCCGTTTAAGCCCGTCATGCAATGGAAAAGCCAGGTCATTCTGCTCAAGTCCATTGCCAAAGGCCAGCCCGTAAGCTACTCAGGAAGTTTCACAACCCAGCGCAAAAGCCTCATAGCCACGCTTCCTATCGGTTATGCCGACGGACTCCACCGCATATTATCCAACAAAATGGATGTTCTCATTCGCGGGCAACGTGCGCCGCAAGTCGGAAATATTTGCATGGATATGATTCTCATCGATGTCACCGATATTGCTGATGTGCAGGCAGAGGATGAAGGGGTTATTTTTGGCAGGCAGGAAAAGCAGACGATATCGGTCGAGGAACTTGCGGTGAAAGCAAAAACCATCCCCTATGAAATTCTTTGCAATGTCGGCAAACGGGTACCCAGGATCTATAGTGATGAATAGCGAGTTGCGGAAAAATTATTTAGTATTCAGCACCCACCTTATTTCGGGCCTTGCCGAAGTTGTTTAACCCC
>CAZEBI010000100.1:0-10299 GCA_964510355.1 uncultured Nitrospina sp.
TCTGGTTCAAAGTATCAACCACAAACACATAGCCATACGGGTCTTCCACCACAGCGGCTGGACAGTTGAACTGACCGTCCCGCTTGCCCGGTTCACCAAGAATACCGAGGGAGTGCCCCTCCCGGTCAAAAAGCTGTACCCGGTTCTGGCTTTTTTCAGCAACCATAATAACGCCTTCCCGGCGCACAGCAATGCCATTGGGGAAATTCAACCTACCCGGCTCAAATCCATATTCCCCGAACTTGGATATAAACTGCCCATCCTCATTGAAAATCTGAATGCGCTGATTGTCCCGGTCGGCAACATAAATATTTCCTTCCCGGTCCAACGCCAGGCCAACGGGAAATTTCATAAACCCATCAAAATTTCCGGCAAACCCAAAGCTGAGAATAAATTCTCCGTCACTGTCGTACCTTTTGACACAGTGGTTGGAGGTGTCGGCGACAAGAATGGTCCCGGTCGGTTCTGCGACAATTTGCTCGGGCATATAAAACATTTCCTGACCCCAGCCCTCACTGCCAACCTCAAGAAAAAAATCTCCATCCGCATCGAATTTTTGAATCCGGTGACACCCTGTATCCACGACCCAGATACAACCCTCGCTGTCCACAGCCACCCCACTCGGGCTTTTAAATTCACCCGGAAGATAAGGGGGGCGAGTGCGCCCGGATACCCCAAAATTCATCAACAGTTTCCCATTTCCATCAAATTTCTGAATCCGGTCATTGCCCGAATCCGCCACCCAGACATAAAGCTTGCTGTGATCGACCTGCGGTTTCTCTTCAGGAAGGGTCTCACCGGTTACTTCCAAAGCCTGAGATGGAGCCTCCCCGCTATCATCCGTATTATTTTCCACCAAGGTAAACCTCTCTCTCCCAAAACCGGGACAAAATTAAACTGCAATAAGAAAAAGCCCCAAGCAAGAGGGGCTCTTTCGCACCACACACTGAATTTATCTGGCAACCTGCAAAAAAAACGCCCCCTCTCGTGAGAGGGAACGGTTTATTTGACCATGAATGCTTTCACATCCAGAATCTGGTATTCAAAATCACAGGTTTTTTGCAACTCATCAAGCCTTTCGTTCCAGTTCTTTTTGAAATTGTCCAGGCTCTCAGACTTGGGTTTCTTTTTCATCAGGCCGACTTCACGGTATAGCGGCTTCACCATATTTTTGTATACCAACTGAATGATATTCCGCAGATTGAGAATACATTGTTTGGTCACATCTTCTCGCGTCACGCCATCCACCTTTTCGAGCAGACGCAGAAACGACTGGATCGTGGTGATCTGAACCGTGTAGCTTTCAGCCAGCCTGTGGTCGTATTTCAAACCGCAGTCAATATAGGCAGGCATGAGATACATACCGACATGGTGATCAAATTTAACGGTAAGGGTGATCAGCTTTTGAAGATAATCAACCTCGCGTAAATCTTCATCCTCATCTTCACCGTCCGCCAACTCCTTTGCGGCTTTTTCTTTTTCCTTTTGCAGCTCAAGTTTGATCTTTTCTAGTTCGCCTAAATCCGAAAGATGATCTATCTCTTTTTCTTCAACAGCGGCATCTTCCGACCCCGGCTTTTGCTCCGTATCCTGTTCGCTCAACGCAAGTCTCCTTCCTACAAAGGGTAAAACAATAAACCAATATTTTAGAGAACATCTATCAGTTCGGTAATTTTCTCTAGGGCAACTCGCAGGCCCTTGTTTTACAAGGGTCGCTCATGACCAAAAATAATTTCTGAGTTACCCCTAAACGAGTTCTGGGAATTTGAGGCAATTATAGTCCTTTTCCCCGGAAACTGTCAACTGCTAGCCGCAGGGGCAACTGGCAACCACTAGGCCTGGGGCCAGTGTGCCGTCGCTTTATTGGGCCGGACAACCGTATTCTCGGCTTAATTAAAGTATTGCGACACCTCATTATTTGCTTTCATGCCTCACAGGGGAGTATACTTTTCCCTCTAAACCATGATTTATGCAGGACTAACCGTTTCCAATCGGCGAGGGAGAATCTCTCCCTCCCTTTCAGATATATGACATACAATGAAAACTGCTCTCCTGTTTCCGCCACAATGGTACCCCAGCCAACCCTATCTGTCTTTGCCTACCTTGAAAGCCCATCTGGAATCAAAAGGCCATGAGGTAGACCAGTTTGATTTTAATATAGAAAGCTACGAGATTTTCCTGTCGCGGGAATATCTCGAGCACTGCGTAGAAACCGTGCAGCAGCGGCTGTCGCTCCCGGCCTACACCGCCGACGAGCAGGAAGTCAAAGCCGTGTACCGCGATATTTTGTCCGACACCGCTTTTCTTGATTCTGTCTTGAGTGAGGTGGAAGACGCGAAAAATGTTCTGCGCGATGAAAAACGCTTTTTCCAGTTTGATATTTATAAAAAGGCCTACACCACATTAAAAATAGCCATGAAGCTGATTTCCTACGCCCACTACCCCAGTCGGCTGGACCTGGACTCCTTCTTCATGCTGGGCAACCCGGAAGAAAACCTGTCAGGAATTCTCAGCGCAACCGCTGACCCGATCCGAAACCCGTTCATCCATCTATACGAAAAATACCTGCTCAAAAATGTCGTGTGGAACGATTACGGGCTGGTGGGTTTATCCATCATCCATATCGGGCAGGTCATTCCCGGCCTGACGCTCGCACGTTTATTGCGCAAGCGCTTCGATCATCTCCATATCGTGATCGGTGGCAGTGTGTTCAACCGCCATGCCGACCTGCTCGATAACAAGCAAGCCCTGTTTGAAGATTTTTTTCACAGCGTCATCATCTCCGAAGGCGAAAAACCGTTGGAAGAATTGGTCAGCCATCTTAAAGCCGACCAACCCCTCACAACCGTTTCCAACCTGATTCATATGGACGAGCAGAGTAGAAAAGTGCTCCACAACCCCAAAGCCGAAGCCCTGCCTTATGAGCAGTTGGTCTGCCCCACATTCGACCAGTTGCCGCTGGAAAAATATTTGATGCCTTATCCGGTTTTACCCTATATGTCGAGCCGTGGTTGTTATTGGGGAAAATGTACTTTCTGCACCCACAGTTTCATCTACGATTCTTATTACAGAAAAGAAAATGAAACCCGGGTCGCCGAAGAGATCGGCTACCTCTCTAAAAAATATAAAACCAAATATTTCACCTTTTCCGATGAAGCCATTTCCCCCAACGCTTTCAACCGCATGTCACAGGCCATCCTGAAACAAGGTGTTGAAATGCGCGCGCTGGGAATGCTCAAATTTGAGTCCGGCGACAAAGAATCCCCGGAATTGTTTGAAGATGTCTATAAGGCCGGGTTCCTCATGCTGTTCTTCGGCTTGGAAAGCGCCAACGACCGCATCCTTTCCATCATCGACAAGGGTTGCGACCAAAACACAGAAAGAAGCGTGCTCAAAAACAGTTCCACCGCCGGCATCTGGAATCATCTTTACCTGTTTTTCGGCTTCCCCACTGAAGAACGCGAAGAAGCCGAAGACACCATCCAGTTCACCGTGGAAAACTCGGAAAAGGGGAGCGGCACCATCCATTCTGTCGGCCAATCCATCTTCGCGTTGGAAAAGGATTCTGCCATCTACCACAATCCGGCCAAATTCAAAATCGACCGCATCCTGCACGACCCGGATCGGGATATGGCCATCGTGTTCGATTTCGAAATCAAAGCCGGAATGCCTCGGGAAGAAGTGATGGAAGTCTACGAACACTTCGAATCCGTAATAGAAGAAAATTTCCCCTCACACAAAACCTGGAACTACCTCTCACGCGAACACTTCCTGCTCTACCTCGACCACTTCGGCAAAGAAGAAATCCTCTCCCGCCGCTAGGCGCGGGGCCAGTACTGCATTGCTCGTTGAGCAAACGATGCCATCAAGCGCAATACTTTAATGATTTCTCCAATTAGGGGGAAGATCACAATTCCCCCCTGACAAGGGGGGCTAGGGGGGTTGCTTACTTAATGGACCCCTCTTTTCAAAGAGGGGCTGGGGTGATTTAAGAACTGTCGTGCAACACCCAAGCTAAAGACCGTCAATCCACCCCTGAACTTTTTTCACCCCAGGCTCGGTACCGATGGCAAGATATAATTTTTTCGCCTTTCCCCAGACTTCACGAGCTTGGTCCAAGTCACCGCGAGTCTTATAAATAATTCCCAGGTTGGTGTATTGATTTGCCGATACCTCCTTGATCCCCAGTTTTTCCGTAATAGCCAATGCCTTCTTGTAATACTCTTCGGCCTTATCCAAATCACCGCGAATCATATAAATAATTCCCAGGTTGGTGTAGGCAATAGCAAGAAGCCCTTTTTGGCCTGCCGCTTTTCCTATGCTCAGAACCTTATTATAAGATTTTAATGCGCCATCCATATCCCCTGTTCGCCTTTGCAAATGCCCCAATTGGTTCCAGCCATCGGGGTTTTCCGGGTCAAGTTGCACCGCCTGTTGGTAGGCAGTAAGAGAACTCCCGGTATCATGAAAAAAAGCCAGAGCCCCCAGATGCCGCGCCGCTTTGCCAGCCTCCCGGTTTGCCTGTTTTCCTTCTTTAATTTTATCCTGCAAAATCTGGCGGAAGATATTTTCCGCTTTGATAGTGTTGCCTTGTGCAAGTTCTTTTAAAGCACTATCAATTCCAGCCGGGGCATCCGGCTCCGCTTGTTTGTTCTGCAAGTCTTTAACTGCTAGAGTCAACTGCTCTACCTGCTCCGCCATAGCCTCAGCTTTTTCATCCTTCTGCTTTTCGGCCACCTTTTGGGCAATGTCTTCTGCCGACAATGGCGGTGGAGAGGATTTGAAAAATTTATAGACCCCCCACGGAGTGGCAATGATCGTAATAGTAGCAACGATGGATGTTAAAAGAATCGCATTATCTACCAACCATGTGAGCATTTGCATGAAGGATAACCGTAACAGACAGGGTTAGACAGCGGGGAGGCAACTCCCCTTTGACCATAATCGAGCTTTTTCCGCGATCGGATTTTACAGGTTTGGTGGGGAAAATGGAAGGGTGAGTAAAAAGCGATCCTTCGACAGGCTCAGGATGACAACAACAACAAGCTAGCCCTGTCTATCCGTCTTCGCGAGCCGCAAAGCGGCGTGGCGATCCAGAGTTTCGCTGGATTGCTTCGTTCCACTCGCAATGACGATCAAAAGCAACCCCCCTCAGTCCCCCCTTGACAGGGGGGAGGATCACTTTCAGCCGAGATAACTTTTTGCTCGCCCGCATATCGTGCCAGAGGTTTTCAAATCACCCCAGCCCCTTGTGATGTTCTCTTCATTAGCCCTCATGCCCCGAAGCGGGTACTTTGAAAAGAGGGGTCCATGAAGCAACCCCTGAAAAGGAGGAGTATTAAAGTATTGCGCTTGATGGCATCGTCTGCTCAACGAGCAATGCAGAGCGGCCCCTGCGGCTAGCAGTTGACAGGGGGTGAGCAATGGCCTAGAATTTAAGCCATCGATTAAACTAACCTTTTATATAGAGAGCACTCCTAATATGGCTCAGGCAGGCAAACCTACGGACTGGATCACCATGAAAATTGATCCGGAAATTTTTGAGGAATTGGGTGTCCGCGACCCGGAAGAAACCAAGCGGGAGATGGCAATCACCAAAAAGACCCGTCAGATACGCAAGGAGTTGAAAACCGACCCCGACAATCTGGGCCTTCAGTTGGAACTGGCTACCCTGATGATTGATGGTGCCGCTTATGAAGAAGCCATCACACAACTCAAAACCATTCGCAACAAAGATCCGAAAAATGCCCGTGTCTACAAACTGCTGGGCACAGCCTATGTACTGTTCAATCACGAAGAGGAAGCTCTGCTCGAATTGAACCGGGCCTGTGAGTTGGCCCCTGACGATGCGGAAAGCCACTTCAACCTCGGTGGTCTTTATTTGTTGCGGGATATGTTCCAAAACGCGGCGGACGAGTTTGAGAAAGTCATTAAACTGGACCCTACCGATACCACCGCCTACGCCAACCTTGCGGCGGCGTACGACATGCTCAAGCTTTATGATAAGGAAATCATCTCGCTGAAAAAAGTATTGATGTTCAACCCGGAAGACAAAGAACTGCGTTCCGCGTTGTCGAATGCTTATTTTCAAGCCGAACGTTTTGAAGAAGCCATTGATGCCGCTCAGGTCGTGGTGGAAATCGACGACCAGGACCCACAAGGTTATTGCAACCTGGGCAGTTGTTATTCCGTTTGCGGTATGACCGACGATGCCATCGGTGCATTCAAAAAAGCCAGCACACTGGCACCGGACTATTCCCTGCCCCACACCAACCTGGGAACCCTGTACGCCAATATGGGACGACCTGAAACCGCTATCAAGGAGTTCAAGTTGGCGGTGGACCTGAATGCGGCAGACGCGGGAGCCTGGATGAACCTGTATAATTGTTATAAAGAAGTCGGATTGATGGAAGACTCGCAAGAGGCTTATAAAAAGTATGAAGCATTGATGAACGAACAACCCGCTCCTGCCGCCGGGGTAACAGAAGGAGAGAACCCCTCAAATATCCCAGGTGGAGTTTCCCAGACCGGCGGATACTCTGGCGGAGGTAGTATGGAGGGGAATGCGCCCGGAATGGAATCTTTGGCGGACTCCGAGTAATACGACCCCATCATGACCCCGCCGAACAGGATCCCACTGGGGGATTTTAAACCCTCCGATTTTTGGCAGACCCATATCAATTCCATTTTTTATGGGATCAAAGGGCCGCAAATCCACAACCATTTCCAAACTTATGTGAGCCTGGACTACCGCCTTGCCCATGCCCTCGCCAACGATTTTTATGCCCGGGCCAAGGGAAGCCAACCTGAAAAAGATATCTGGTATGTGCAGGAATGGGGAGTGGGAAACGGCAACCTGGCCGCATATTTTCTCAGCCGCCTGCGTGAAATAGATAGCGCGAATGAGGTCTACCCGCTTATCCATTACATCCTCTGCGATGAATCCGAAGAAATTCTAAAAGGCGTTCGGGCCAATGCCCGCTTGCAGGAACATGCGGGAAAGTTTTCCACGGTTCGTATTCACGCCGAGCATCTGGACTGCTTTCGAGATGGCTCTGTCGCCAAAATCATCTCCAACGAAATCTGGGACGATCTGGCAACCAAAGTCCTGTTGAAACATGAGGGCCTTTATTATGAGGAATACCTCTGCCCTTTTCTTGATGCCAGTGCACTGCCTGTAGAAAAAGACGAGTTCCTCGAACAATTTAAAAACAGGGACTTGGAAAAACTCGCCCAACTGCCAAATTTTCTCGACACCATTCACTGGGAACGGGATTTTCAAAGAGTGGATCTCGATGACTGGCCCTTTGCGGAAATTTTAAAGACCCACGCCGAAAAGTTTAAAGATGAAATTCCCATGCCCATTAATACCGGGGCGTTTTCCACCCTCGCAAAAGCCAAAGAGCTGCTCGGCCCTAATAATATGGGCTACACCAGTTTTGATTACGGCATGAAAACAATCCAGGATCTCAATCAGGAAGGCCGACCCTATTTCAACTTATACGGCGGACAATATACGTTCATGGTGAACTTTCCCCTGCTTGAAGATATAGGCCGCGTGATCGGGTTCACACAAATCACCCGGGAATACCAGAACCAGTTTGTGCAAAAGGATCTCGGGTCCGCAGTCGTCAGCGTTGTAGATCTTGTGCAAAACCATCCGCAGGTAGGCTCAATGGCGCCATGGGACAGAGATATTCTATTGCTTGGCACACTCCATGCGCTCAACAGCGTTTATCGCAGCCCCTATAGCGGAAAACTGAACTACCCGGCCATGCCGGGAACACCTAAAAAACAAAAAAAGCAAATCGCTCAGTTGGCAAAAAACCTCAGTAGCCGAGGTGTTCCCGATACTGTAGCCTATGTCACTTTAGAAGAAGTTCAAGCCGCCTTCAAACCCTTAAGAAAACTGGGTTACCGGGAAAAAGATATCCAGTCCGCTTTTCAATCCCCGCCCCCTCCCGTTGCATTCGTCCACATTCAATTCGGCCTATAAAATCCCGGTTTCCGGCAAGAAAAATCTGCTAGCATGTTAACCGCAATGCTGTAAATCACCCCAGCCCCTTGTGATGTTCTCTTCATTAGCCCTCATGCCCCGAAGCGGGTACTTTGAAAAAGAGGGGTCCATTAAGGCTCCCCCTTCCTCGAAGTACCCACTTCGGGGCATGAAAGCCGAGGGGATTTGCTTTTTATTTTAGGAGATTATTTTCCCGATGCTCAGTATTTTTGTCGAAACCAGTTGCAATCGTTACAACCGTGACGAATGTGTCTCCTGCCATGTGTATGAACCGTTGATGGAGCACCCGGTTTCCGAGTGGCACCTGACCGTACAGCAGGCCCAGGCGATGGCAGAAAAAATCAAAAATGTAGGCGTGCTCCATACCCTGGCGCAACAGGAAATCAACCTGACCGGCGGCGAAGCATCGCAGAACCCGGATATCGTGGAAATCTGCAAGGTGTTTCAAACGGTCACCCCGCATGTTTGCCTGCACACCAACCTCGACATCCTTTCAGACAAATCCAAACGCTGGCTCAGATTGATCGAGTTGATGCAACTGGGCGCGCGCATTGACATCACCCTCTACCCGACTGCGTGGGAAAGTTCGCAAAAACATTTTCTCGCCGAAATGTTAAAACTACAAAACAAACTGATCGTGAATGTGGTGTACGAATCGCTGACCGATTTACAAAACCAGATTGACCTGCTGTTGAATTTTTTTAAGGACAAGACGCATGTGGCCGATTTGCTCCAGTCCTATGCCACAAAGGTGGCAAAGCTTTTGCGTGAGCACCCCAACTGCGATGAAAAATTATTCACCGTTCATATGGGAGATACTGAGGCCTTTGCAAATAATGCGGAATTCGTTTTTGGCATCAGCCTGTTGCCCGCTTTCAACGTCGACAAAAACGGGTTCAGGGCCATGAACACCCTGCCTTTTCCCCGCGACCGCTACTTAATTGGCTGTCCGGCGGCACGCGGTTCGATAGACATCATGACCATTGAGCAAAACGGCGAGATGACACCTTGTTGCGATGTGGGGAATTTAAAATGCCAACCGAAATTCGGCAATGTTCTTCACGACAGCCCCGAAAAAATTATGGAAAAAATGGAAGCGTCTATGAAAGTGCTGGCATCAGGAATCCACAAAAATCACGAAAATCTAAAAACCGGCAACGCCGGAAAGTTAGTGGAAGAAGGCATTCCACCTTATTGTAACTAGCCCACTCCCGCAGGAGGAGACATTCGGCATAAACGCGTTTCCCAAAAAAAAACGGCTTGCGCAATATCTGCACAAGCCGTTAAAATTTTTGACTAAATAAACCCTAAAAAAAGCACCCCCCCCCCTTATCAGGGGGAAGAAGGACTAGTGGGCTAAACTGACGGCAGTTCTCGCACCTCTTCTTCTTCGAGATCGTCTTCTTCCTCATCTTCACCGATCAACAGGTTTTCGTCATCGATCTTGAGTTCTTCAAACTCATCATCTTCCTCTTCTTCTTTCGGATAAGGCAGTTCGTTCCAGACAACAATGCGCGAGTTGCCCCGGTCGCAGATGAAGAGTTTGAATTTAGGTTGTGGCTCCTCCTCTTCGGAAGACTCGCCTTCTACTATACCTGTCTCTTCATTGTCATCGTCGTCCTCCGCCATGGGAACACCCCGAAACTCTTCCTCATCCTCTTCCTCATCGATCAACAACAGACCATAGGGATCGTTAAGAGTGCAGTTAGAAGCCTCGTCCTGATCCCGGTTGAACTTGTTTTCGGTCAAAGTGGCCTGACCCAGCACCAGATCGGCAGGCTGCCCACTCTCGGTAGGAACTTCTTTCCAATACAATACGCGGTTATTTCCCGTATCAGAGATAAACAGTCCGGCTTTGCCACACGCCACATCGGTGGGAAAATACAAACCGTCTGCGGAGGGACGATGGTGTCCATTGCCCCGGTTCGGGTCGCGGCTGAAAAAATCTTTTTGCCCAATCACCACATCGGCGGCAACCCCTGTCTCTCGGGGAATTTTATTCCAGATCAACACACGATTGTTGCCCTGGTCCACCACGAGTATGCGTTCGTTCTCGACATCAAAGTGCACGCCCGTTGGGAAACTGAGGGTATCGGGACCGACATTATCGAATTCGCCCTGATTGGGCCAGCGATCATCCATTCCTTTTTGCCCAAGCGAGACATCCGCATTCCAACCATCACTGAAAGGAATCTTGTTCCAGATTAAAACCCGGTGATTGTCCTTGTCGGCGACAAATACATGTTTGCCATCACCAGAGTGAAGACCCATGGGAAAAAACA
>CAZEBI010000101.1:0-10066 GCA_964510355.1 uncultured Nitrospina sp.
CTCAAATAGAGGGCACCCACTCCCTTGGGTCCATTCAACTTATGTGCTGAAATGGATAACATATCAGCATTTTGCACCTGGACTGGAATTTTCCCCACAGTTTGAACCGCATCCGTGTGAAACAAAACTCCTTTCTTTTTGGCTATCTCGCCGATCTTTACAATGTCCTGCAAAACGCCGGTCTCACTGTTGCCATGTTGCAGGGAAAGCAATAGAGTCGATGTTGTCAGGCAATCTTCCAAAGCTTGCAAATCAATGCGCCCCAGTTTATCGACCGGCAAAAAATCTACAGTAAAGCCCAGGCTTTCGAGTTGTCGGCATGGGTTTAAAACCGACGGGTGTTCCACCTGACTGGTAACAATATGTCCCCCGGTTTTACCTATGCCCAGAGCCACTCCCAACAGGGCGAAATTATTTGCCTCGGTCCCGCCACTTGTAAAAACGATTTCCGAGGGAGATGCACCAATGAGGGAAGCCACCTGTTCTCTGGCCTCATCCATCAAAACACGGGCAGACCTCCCCACAGAGTGGATACTGGAAGGGTTTCCCATCTGGTTGCGCAAAACAGAAATGACGACATCCAGAACTTCTTCTGCAACCGGCGTGGTGGCATTATGATCAAGATAAATTTTATTCAATGTCTATACGCATAAAGAAAGAAGGCGGGTTTGAAGAAAAAGGCCACTCGGCGTGGAGCCAATATGCAATAACTTCGTCTTGCTAACAACAACTCATCTCAGCTCAACAAGTCATTGCTATCTACCTGCGGCGGTTCGCCGCTAGTCCCGTTTTATATTGGCAGGGTCCAATTCAACCGTTGAGTCCATTCTTTTTTGTTTTTCCTTCAGCAGGCGGATTTCTTTTTCCATTTGGGGCAATCTGTCCAACATACACTCTATCGCCCGAGCCACAGGGTCGGGAAAAGATTCCAGACCTTCGTCATCATCTTCCAGTTCGGAAGAAATGCCGGAAAAGACCACCCTTCCAGGAACCCCGATAACAGTGGAGTACTCAGGAACATCCTGAAGAACCACCGAGCCTGAACCAATTTTCGTGTTACGACCCACATGAATCGGGCCTAGAACCTGTGCCCCAGCACCAATCACCACATTGTCAGAAATGGTGGGGTGGCGTTTGGCCTTTTTCGTCGCAAGCCCCCCCAATGTCACTCCGTGGTAAAGGAATACATTGTCCCCCACCTCCGAAGTTTCCCCAATCACTACTCCCATGCCATGATCGATAAAAAACCGCTGACCAATTTTCGCGGCCGGATGAATTTCGATACCCGTTACCCATCGGGAAAATTGGGACAATGCCCTGGCAAGAAACTTCAACCCCATATTCCACAAACCATGAGCAAAACGATGGCTGATCAAGGCATGAACACCAGGATATAAGATCAATACCTCGAGAAAATTCCTCGCGGCAGGATCTTTTTCCATAGCTATCTGAATATCTTCTTTAATCTGACGAAGCATGGTTTTGGGATTGAGATGTAAGCGATTGTTTATTGTACTATTATACCCCACTCAGGGCCAAACAAAAAGCCCACTAGACCCAGCGTAGTGCTGGGGGGAACTATTATGGAATCACTTATACATGAGGGAAACCAGTTGGGCGCGGGCATGGACCCGAAATTTGGCATATATCTTTTTTAGATGGTCTTTGACAGTATGATGACTCAATACCAGCTTTCTAGCTATTTCCTTGTCGCTCAAACCATCACAAATCAGGCGGGCAACATCGGCCTCCCGACTTGTCAACCCTGCTTCCTGCATCAAATATTTGACATGCTTTTCGAGCTTGCTTTCACTTTCCAGTTCAGGGACTCGAAGCCTTTCTGAAGAACTCTGACCTTCAAAAATTTTCAAATTTTCCCTCGCCCGACTGGAAAGCGTTTTCATAATAGCCATCAAGACATCTGAACTTGAAGATAATTTGGATTGGAATTGTTCCTGCGTTATTTCCAACAACAGGGTGGGTACCGCTGATATGACGGTAGCAGAACGCGATTTGGATTCAATGAGGGCCATCTCCCCCAGATAATCCCCTTTTTTTCTGCGGGCAATCTCTGTCCCGCTTTTAGAGACAATCAGTTCACCGGAAATTATGACGTACATGGAGCTGCCCTCCTCCTCATCCTGGAATAAGACCGCTCCCATCGCCAGTTCTTTCAATTGACATTCGGAGGCCAGGCATTCCAAGGTCTCAGTGGAAACCTTTTGCAAAAAATCAATTTCCCGCAGAAAATCAAAACTTGTCTTATCCATACTCTGCCTTATCCGGTAATGAACCTTTGCTTTCAAATCATAACATTATTTTTAGACACTTTTGGCAGGCTTCCAACTAAATGACAAAACATCGGCCTACATTTTATAATTCAATCCCAACAAAATAACATTCTGGATAAAATCTACAGAGACCAAATTAGAATTACTCATGACCCGTTTGACATCAATACTCACCTCAAGAGAATCTCCAATATACCGACTCAGCACAAGCTGGGCAGTGTGTGTTTCATCAGACCGTCGCTTGCCAATGCTGGCAGTAATGTTTTTATAGTTTTGAAAATTGTAGTTGTAGTTCAAATTTGCGGATATCTTCAAAGGGCCCGGCACGCGCAGCCCCGCCAAGGCTGAATGACCGATATAATCGAATTGAGGGCCTTCCGTATCCTCCAGATCCAAACCATAGCTTAAAAGCGCGTAGGCCTGGTTTTCCATAAAAAATAAAAACTGGTTCAAACTCCAGGAATGATTGACCCCATCCCGGGCATTATCGGCCAGGAAATTGTTCCGGCTAAAAGAGTAGCTGGCACTGGTATAAAGATTAGCCTGGGAAACAAAACCCACACGCGAGTTGATATTATGGGTCGCAACCAAAGCGCTCCGATCGAGGTAACTATAATTGAAACTATACCTCATATCCGCATCCCAATCGCCTGAAGCATACGACGCCGAGGTATTAAAATTATGCGATTGGTAATCAAACTGGGCAAGCTTGTTCCAAAGGCTCTGAGAAAAATTGTAACCCAATTCAAAAGAAGAATTTTCAGAAAAAACAAAATGCCTTCCCAATCCAAACTCGTAGTTCAAGGCCATATCCTGTTCTTCGGACACCGTATCCTGCCGGTCAACCGTTAGATTATCATCATATTGCCAGGACACTCCGGCGGTGACCCACCAGGGCTTTTCGGAAGTTTTACCCCCCAATTGATCGAGCATCCGTTGCGCCTCCCTGGCAGTCGCTGTTTGAGCGCCTTCTTCGAGCACCAGTTCCATCGCAAGTTTCGCATCCTCTTTTTCATTCATTTCGGCATACGCCAAACCAATCTGAAATAACGCAACCTGGCTGAAAGAAGGGTCCAGGCTCATGGCAGTTTGAAAATGAATCAAAGATTCCTCATATTTTCCCATCTGCTGCAGGGTGAACCCCAGGAACAAATGTGCAGAAGCATTATCTTTATCCAGTACCTTTTCAAACTGCTCAATAGCTTCAGTGTTTAATTTGAGCTTGAAATAAGCAATGCCCAACTGCAGGCGAGCGCCACTGTATTTGGGGTCCAGTGCAAGAACTTTTTTAAAAGTAACAACTGCTTTTTCGGGCTTCTCGGCTTTATTGAAAGTCAGGCCTTTAAAATAATGGGCCTCAATATTGGAAGGATCTTTTTCTAAAATCTTTGAGAATTCGAGCAGAGCCCGGTCAAATTTTTCTTCATTATAAAACTGTAGACCACGGATGAGAGAGGGGGCTTCTTGCGCTTGAACAGGGTTCAGGCACACGAACAGCCAAAGAAACAGGAATAGTAGATGTTTCTTCACAGTAATAAGCAGTTTTTTAGGGAAAAACAGATATTACTCCATTGCTGTAAAGAAACCAATATAAATCAAGAGGTTAAAAGTTCCAGACGCTTATTATTTAGGCAGTTTCTTAGGAAAGGCTTGGCGACTTAGGGGTTTTGGGCAGGGTTTTTAGGTAGGTTTGACGAGCCTGAACTATTTTTTCTTGCCTTTTCCTTTACTTCCGCCCCCCTTACTTCCACCGCCTTTGCTTCCTCCACCTATCGCATTTTTAAATTTGGTCGTTGTAGTTGAAAGACGGTTACCTGCTCTGGCTTGCCTTTGTTTTTTTACTGCCTTGCGTACCAACTTCTTAATCACCTGGGGTTTTTTAGTGGAAATTTTCCGTGTCTGAACCTTGAATGAAGGACGGGATGGCTTGGGCCCCGTGGACAATTTGGCTACTTTAATACGAGGTCTTTCTACCGCTTTTTTGGTCAGAAATTTACTGCGAGTTGTTTTCTGCGCTTTGCCTCTGTTTATTCCTTTTTTTGCCAGCTTGTTTGATTTCTTGCCTTTGCCCTTATTCTTGCCATTATTTATTTTACCGTTACCTTTATTCGACTTTACTTTGGATGCCAAAGCATTCTTGGAAATGTCCTGAACCTGTCCTTTTGCGACAATAGATTTTGTTCCCAACTTTCCGTTTGCGAGCAGTGGAGCGGTTTCGATAGAACCCGAGATACCGATAAAGGATGTCTCACCATTTTTTCCTACCGTTACAATGAATTCTGTTCCCCGCACCCCTGCCACAGCAGTGGGCGTCACCACCTTGAAGCTCGACCCCTTGGCTTTACCTTTGGTCACTACAAACCGCACTGTACCCAAAGCCACATTGACCACGGTTTGCCTCAGATCCTTATCAGGATCATAAATATGCTTTTTGATAGTGATATTTGAATTTTCCCCAAGTGTCAGGGAGCTTTTATCGTCGAAGGTAAACGAAGCTTCGGAATCGGATTTAGTTCTGATGCGGTCATTCATGAACACCGGCGAAGCTAGCTTGACATCTGATGAGGCAACCTCCCCCTCATAAAACTGAAGAATCTTTCCTTCGGTTCCTGTCGCAATTCCAATATCAGCAGAACGCACCACCCCCTGTTTTTTCAAAAACAGTTTTTGCTCGAAAAGGCTTTTACCAGGAGGTTCGCCGGACAAAGCGTAGGCAACCCGAACAAACTCCTGCTCGGTCATTACCCCTTTTGCATCTTTTCCACTGAGAACTTTGAATCCACGAATCCTTAAAATCCTGGCAGTTTTGGCAAACAGTTCATCCTGAGACAACTCCGTGTGGTTTTTTGGAAGGAAGGGGTGGTCGGGTTGATTTTCGGCAATCATTGCTACAAACTCAGCCCTGCTGACCTGCGAATTATCCGGGCTGACGGAAACAAGAGTCAGAAAACAAAACCCCAACGCCATCAATTTAAAATAAGGATTCAACAACAGCTTAACCTCTTTGTTCAAAGAGTTTTAAACTCACAACAATATAAGTTCCTACACACTAGTATATACCCTATATATCCTTTCGCAATGCGGGTTTCAGCTTTTGGGCTGACAACGGTTTGCAAAACAGATAACCTTGCGCCCAGTCACATCCACTCTGCTCTAGAAATTTCTTTTGCTCAACGGTTTCAACGCCTTTGGCAACTGTTTTGAGCTGCAAACTTTTTCCAACACCGATAATCGTGTTGATGATCGTGGCGTTGACCCCGGCAGAGAACTCTTGAATCAGCTTGGGATCAATATTCAAAGTACTCAGGGGGACACGGGCAAGATTATTCAATGAAGACAAACCCATGCCAAAATTATCCAAAGCCAGCATTGAACCCAACTCGTGCAGCTCCATCAAGTTTTTATACGCCGAGGTTTGAACCAACGCCACCTCAGGAATTTCAAATTCAAACAAATCCGCTTCCAGTCCAAACTCGTTTATGCAACTCTCTATTTTTTCCGCCAGCCTTCCCTGCAACAACTGCACTTCACTGAGGTTGATGGAAACAGGTGTTAACGGTGTCCCGTCCTCTTTCCAGGCTTTCATTTGCTTGCAAACGGACCGTATAACCCAGTCCCCAATTGAAACCATCAAACCGCTCTTCTCGGCTAAAGGGAGAAATTCCGCTGGAAGCACCAACCCTCTTTCGGGGTCACTCATTCTTATAAACGCTTCAAGCCGCTGATATTCACCTGTTTTGATATCAATTTTTGGTTGATACTCCAATTGAAAATTGTCATCTTCGAGCGTTTGGCGCAAAAGGGTCTCAAGCTTTGATCGCCTTTGGGCCACAGACAGCATTTCAGGATCATGTATATAATAGGAGTTCTTTCCCTGTTCTTTGGCCTTATACATCGCCGAATCCGCACTTTTGAACAGCGTTTCAGCATCCATGCCATCGGTTGGATAAACCGCGATTCCTATACTGAAACTAGTACAAATTTTGTGCTTATCTATTTTGAATACGGGTTTGAGAACTGCGATAATCCGTTCCGCCAGCCGGGTGGAGTAATTATCATCTTTTAATCCCGTTAAAAGGATCACAAACTCATCTCCTCCGATCCTTGCCACGGTATCCTCACCGCGCAACAACCCGGTCAAACGCTTGGCCACTTCTTTTAACAACTCATCACCAATAGAATGCCCCAGAGAATCGTTCACGGATTTAAAATCATCCATATCCAGGTACAACACCGCAAATTTTTCTTTATGGCGATCCGCATACGCGAAAGCCAAAACGATGCGATCATTAATCATATTACGGTTGGGCAGTCCGGTCAGAGCATCAAAAAATGCCATGCGCTTGATTTTGGCTTCCATCTGCCGAAACTCGGTCAAATCCCGGACAACGGCTAACAAAGCAATTTTACTGCCAACATGAATCAGCTTTAATCTCACCTGCACCGGGTAAACCGTGCCATCGTTCCTCTTTTGCAAGGCTTCAAAAACCTGGACCAGTTTTTTTCCGTCTCGTAGCGGTTCCACAAACACCTCAAATTCCAAACGGGACTGGTCTTCCCAGAACTCGTATAACTCCTTTTTACAAATCTGGCTTTTGCTATTACCCAGGCTTCGGGCGGCGGCGGAATTGGTCTCCAAAATCTTATAGCTATGAAGATCTATAATATAGGTTTCATTCGTCGTATCATCCAACACCCGGGTCAACTGTTCAGTATGTGCCTGTTCTTTTTTTAATTTGACATGAGCCCCTTCCATCACATCCATATCTGTCCGAGCTCTTTGGGAGAGCGTTTTCAAAAGGGCCAGCAATGAATCCGAATTACTGGAAAATTCTTTTTGGAATTTTTCGGCTGTGATTTCGAGTAACTGCGTTTCAGTTTCGGCTCGAATGGTCGCTGAACGAGGTTTGGATTCTATCAACCCCATTTCTCCGATATATTGACCGGGTTTTCTGCGGGCAATCACTTTATTTTTTTTATAAACCAGCAGTTCCCCCGATAAGATGATGTACATCGCGTTGGAGTCATCCCCCTCCTTAAACAAACCCTGATGAGCCGATAACGTGATGACCTCACACGAGCGGGCCAGCTTTTCCAGAGTCTCATCCGAAAAGAAGGTGAGGAAATCGACAGCCCGCAACTGTTCCAGTTTTTCCGCTTCGTGCATAATCGGGATATCAATATGAGCCACTTGGGGTTTCTCCGTTAAATATATAGACTTAAGAGTCTATAATATTACCAGTATAACCTAAACACCCGTTGTTTGCTCTCCCTCCAACGGGGTGCCGTAAATATCTCAATAAGGATAATACTTGTATTCCCTTACTTTAAAGCCGGGTCAATGAAAAATAGTAAATTTTTTATAAACACTTATTGGCTTAGCTTCCCCTTGTTCAATGCAAAAACTTATTGAATAATAAAAAATATGGATTCACAGTTACCAAAGGAACCTGTTTAATTGATCCCTCCAATCAAAAAATATTCCTCTCTTTTCTGTGGTCTCCTTATCACAGTATTGTTCTTGCTGGCCTACAATTATTCCTGGTTACAGCCTTTGGAAAATATTTTCCAAAATATCCATTTCAAATTACGCGGTCCCCTTTCCCCCATCCCTGATATTGTCATCGCAAAAATTGATGAGAAGAGCCTGGATACGCTGGGCCGTTGGCCCTGGTCAAGACAAACCATGGCCAAACTGGTCAACAGGCTTAACGAGGCGGAAGTGATCGGATTCGATATTATTTTTTCCTCACCCCAGACCCCTTCCAGCCAGGATGGCTTGAGACAATTGAAAGATATGATCGCGCAAAACTCACAGGCCCTGAACTTTTTGGACCAGCTATTACAGGAAAATAATGCCGATACCCAATTTTCTCAGGCGTTATCCCAGAGTCATAAGTCGGTGTTGGGCTATTTTTTCCACTTTTCACCGGAGGGTCTGGAACACCTGACCCTCAGCCAGCGCAATCTTTATTTCTCAGATATAAAATCCTCCCGCTTCAATGGGTTCCTGCGCTCTGATGCCGACTTGAAACTATCTGGCCTGCCTTTTCCCACCGCTTTTGCGGTCGAGTCCAATATCACCGCGTTTTCGCAAGCAGCCAGCCACTCCGGCTTCCTGAGCTTTGACCTGGAAACAGACGGCACGATCAAACGGTTGCCCCTCATTGTCCAGTATATGGATTCGGATCATTATTTTCCGCCATTTTCACTACGGATTCTTGAGCAATATCTCGGTGGCACCCTGCTCTTTAAAGTCAATGAACTCGGCATGCAAGAAGTCATCCTGGACCGCCACGATGAAACCCCTATTATCATCCCGACCAACGCGAGAGGGGAGATGGAGATCAACTTTCTCGGTTCCCGGGGAACATTTCCGAGCATTTCCATCAGCGATCTTCTCGATGAAAATTTAAGCAACGAAATAAAAGCCAAGGTGCGTAATAAAATCGTCCTGATAGGTGCCACCGCCACTGCTCTGGAAGATTTAAGGTCCACCCCCTTTGACCCCGCATTACCGGGAGTAGAAATCCACGCAACGGTCATCGACAATATTTTAAGTCAGCGTTTTCTCACCCAACCTTCCTGGACCCCCCTGGTCGATTCTCTTTATTTATTGCTGATCGGGGTGGCCTTAACAATGGTGTACTCCCGTATCAAGCCCATGACAGGCCTCATGATCTGGTTGCTGAGCACCGCTGGCCTGTTCTATTTGAGCCATTGGTTATTTCTCAACAAGGGATTCTGGTTGACAACTATTTATCCATTCTTGCAAAACAGCACAATCGCCACTCTGGTCATGCTCGGGCGATTTATTCAAGAGGAAAAACAAAAACTGTTTATCAAAAAGGTTTTCGGTCAATATCTCTCACCCCGGGTTGTGAAGGAACTGATCAACGAGCCCGCAAAACTGAAACTGGGGGGCGAACAAAAAGAACTGACTGCCCTCTTCACCGACCTGGAGGGGTTCACCACCTTCTCAGAACAACTTGCCCCAACAGAGCTGGTTGACCTTTTGAATACTTATCTCGGAGAAATGACAGACATCCTCCTGCAATACGATGGCACTCTGGATCGCTATGACGGCGATGCGATCAAAGCATTCTTTGGCGCCCCGGTATTCTTTGAAGACCATGCAAAACGGGCCTGCTGGGTTTGTGTGGACATGCAAAATAAATTAAAACAACTCAATCAAAAATTTAAAAGCCAGGGCAAACCTGAATTATTGATGCGCGTAGGCATCAACACCGGGTTAATGGTGATCGGCAATATGGGCTCAACCACACGCATGAACTATGGTATGAATGGCGACTCGGTCAATCTGTGCGCCCGCCTGGAGGGGGCCAACAAACAATACGCAACCTATTCCCTTATCAGCGAAACCACCTACCAGCAAGCCAAAGCATTCATCGAAGTGCGGGAACTGGACACGCTTCGTGTTGTCGGGCGTGCAACGCCTATAAAAATTTATGAGTTGTTAGGAAAAAAAGGCGACATTGAAGAATCTGTCAGGAAGGCATTGCCTTTTTATAATGAAGGTCTGAATTTATATAAAAATAAAGACTGGGAAAATGCCAGCAGGTGTTTTGAGAAAGGGCTCCAAACAAACCCGAATGATGGACCTTGCAGAGTTTATAGCAACCGTTGCAAAGAGTATCTTGCCACCCCACCGCCCGAAAACTGGGACGGAGTTTTTAACCTTAAAAACAAGTGACTGCTAGCCCGCATATTGCACGAGAGTTTCTAAATCACCCCAGCCCCCGTGATATTTCTTC
>CAZEBI010000102.1:0-271 GCA_964510355.1 uncultured Nitrospina sp.
GTCGCAGAGCGAGGTTGAATTTGTCGATTTCCCCGCGACTATAGTTGACAGGGCCATCGCAAAAACTTCTCCGGTCTGTGAGAAAACTCTAAAACTATTTGTTTCCCTGTATGGAGCCCTGGCAGGGAATTTGGCGTTACAATATTTGTCGAAGGGAGGGGTTTATTTAGGCGGAGGCATTGCTCCCAAGATCTTACCCTTATTAAAGGAGGGGGGTTTTATGGCGGCGTTTCTTGCCAAAGGCAGGTTTGAAAAATATCTCTCGGAAATT
>CAZEBI010000102.1:281-10043 GCA_964510355.1 uncultured Nitrospina sp.
GGTGATAGATGAAACCGCTCCGTTGCTGGGGGCGGCGCAATATGCCATGAACAATACTTGTTGATGATTATTTGTATTTTGAATTTGAAAACCTTGAAAGAAAGTGGTTATGGGAAATAAAGTTAAGAAAATTGTATTGGCTTATTCAGGTGGACTGGATACCTCCGTTATTATCAAATGGCTGAAAGAAAAATATGAGTGCGAGATCATTGCTTTTGCCGCCGATGTGGGGCAGGGTCAGGAATTGGACCCGGTCAGAGAGAAAGCCCTGGCAACCGGGGCCAGCAAGGTTTATATCGAAGACCTGCGTGAGGAATTTGCTAAAGATTTTATCTTTCCCATGCTGCGGTCTAATGCGTTTTATGAGCACAACTATCTTTTAGGTACTTCCATTGCGCGTCCCTTGATCGCCAAAGAGCAGATTCGTATTGCGAACATGGAGGGAGCCGATGGCGTGTCACATGGTTCGACGGGCAAGGGGAATGATCAGATCCGCTTTGAGTTGGCTTATCATATGCTCAACCCCGAAATAAAAATTATCGCTCCCTGGCGTGAGTGGGATCTCACCTCCAGAACAGCGTTGATCGATTATGCAACGATGCACGGGATTCCCGTTCCTGTTACCAAGGACAAACCCTATAGTACTGATCGTAATATGTTTCATATCAGTTATGAGGGCGGAGTGCTGGAAGACCCCTGGTACGAGCCGCATGAAGATATGTTTTTATTGTCAGTTTCCCCGGAGCAGGCTCCGGATAAAGCAACCATCATAGAGATTACTTATGAGCAGGGCGATCCGGTTGCTGTTAATGGGGAGAGGATGAGCCCTGCAACCTTGTTGGAGTGTCTCAATAAGCTTGGGGGAGAAAATGCAATTGGTCGTATTGATATTGTTGAAAACCGCTTTGTGGGAATGAAGTCGCGGGGAGTATATGAAACGCCGGGTGGAACGATTTTGCACGAGGCCCACCGGGCGATTGAATCGATCACCCTGGACCGAGAGGTTACTTTTCTGCGTGATTCCCTGATCCCCGCCTATGCCAAAATGATTTATAACGGTTTCTGGTTTTCTCCGGAAAGGGAGTTGGCTCAGCAAATGGTTGATCAGGTTCAACTTAATGTCACAGGCGAAGTGCGCTTGAAACTGTATAAGGGCAACTGTATTGTGCTGGGTCGCAAAGCAGAAAAATCGCTATACAACCAGAATATTGCGAGCTTCGAAGAAAGTCATGGCTATAATCAGGATGATGCGGAAGGTTTCATAAAACTAAACGCCCTGCGATTAAAACTCTACGCAGAAACCTACCGCTAGCCCACTAGGCGTGGGGCCAGCTTTGCATTGCCGACAGTATACTCAAGCGCAATACTTTAATATTTCCCCCTGACAAGGGGGATAAAGGGGGTTTGCATAAGCCAGCAGTTTCTTGTTGGCGAGCAAAGAGTTGTCTCGGCTTGACGAGTTTTTGCTATTGGCCTTTGATAGGAACAGAGATAAAATGACGCTATGAATTCCATTCTGATTGTGGATGACGAAAAAAGTTTACGCGACTTCCTGGTTATCATGCTTGAGGAGGAGGGGTATCAGGTTGTTACCGCCGCGAATGCCGAAAAAGCCATCAAGCAGATCCGTGAAAATACTTTCGATCTGATTCTGACCGATATCCGCATGGGGCGTTCCAATGGCATAGATGTTTTGGATGCGGCCCGAAAAATTCTTCCCGATACGCCTGTTGTGATGATGACGGCTTATGCTTCTGCCGAAACAGCCGTGACCGCCATGAAAAAGGGTGCCTACGATTATATTTCCAAACCCTTCAAAATCGAGGACATTCAGCTAGTCGTCAAAAATGCTTTGGAGAAGAAAAAACTCACTGAAGAAAACCGTTTTTTAAAGACCGCATTGAATGATCGCTTTCAGCTGGAAAATATAATAGGGAAATCCGGAGCGATACAGAAAGTCTTCGATCTGGTGGATAAAGTTGCCCAAAGCAATGCGACCGTTTTAATCACGGGTGAAAGTGGTACGGGCAAAGAACTCATCGCAAAAGCCATCCACTTTAATGGCTCAAGAAAAAACTACCCTTTTGTCTCCATCAACTGTGGAGCCATGCCGGAAAACCTTCTTGAAAGTGAATTGTTCGGGCACGAAAAAGGAGCCTTCACCAGCGCGGACTCTCTGAAGCTGGGGTTGATGGAGTCTGCAAATAAAGGTTCATTCTTTCTTGATGAAGTGGGCGAAGCCCCCTTATCGACCCAGGTGAAACTGTTACGGGTTTTGCAGGAACACGAACTCACGCGATTAGGGGGCACCAAGCCTATTTCTGTGGACTTAAGAATCATTGCGGCGACAAACAGTAATCTTTCGGAGTTAGTGGAAAAAAAATCTTTCCGCGAAGATTTATATTATAGGTTGAATGTCATTCCCATTCACATTCCCCCTTTAAGGGACCGTAGAGAAGATATTCCGGATCTGGTGGAATTTTTTATCAATAAATATAATACCCGCCACACTAAAGCCTATATTCAGGGTATAGACCCCGATGCCCTGAAAGTATTTGAACAGTATTCCTGGCCGGGCAATGTGAGAGAACTGGAAAATGTCATCGAGAGGGCAGTGGTTCTGGAGACAGAGGAAATAATTCGTAGAACCAGTTTGCCGGATGATCTTCTCGGGCAATTGTCGTCTGATAAAATTCAGATGCCCGGACTGGACCAAAATAATATTGACCTTGAAAGAACCCTGGAACAGATAGAAAAGAAAATGCTTGCCAATGCCTTGATGCATTCAGATGGTATTATTAATAAGGCGGCGAAAAAATTAAACCTCAGTTTTCGTTCAATGAGGTATCGAATTGAAAAACATAAATTGAAGGATAGAGCCAAAGATAAAGAGTAATGGCATCTTTTAGCGATTGATGAAAACACTGATAATTAACTTTATATTTGCGCTTGCAGTTTTCGGGATGGCCTATGCAGAGCCTCAAGAAGAGGCCGATATAGAACAGCCTGCTTTGCCGGGTGACCCTTTTTTGCAAGCCGAACACCTGTTCCATTCTGGGGGCTTTCTTGCCGCCAAGCCGTACTACCATGATTATTTATCCCGTAATCCTTCGGGAAAAAGAAGTCATCAGGCTTTATTTCGTCTGGGTGGGATAGACCAGGCAAACGGTTCTTATTCCACGGCAGTTCGTTTCTACCAGCTCCTTTTACAGCGTTTTCCTGCTTCCCTTCTGGTAAATTCTGCAAGGTTTAACATGGCTGTCTGCCACTATGAGTTGGCCGACTATGATCGTGCAGAAGCCTTGTTTAAAATGGTTTTGCGCTCATCGCCGGATAAAAAACGTAAATGGGAAACCATGGTTCGTCTGGCACAGATTGACGGGTATCGAATGGATTACGAAAAAGCTTTTTTTAAATTAAAAAAAGTTTATCGCCAGATAGGGGATATTCGTGAACAGGCGGTCGAGGTTGCTGAGAATCTTATCAATGAAAAACTCGGAGAGACCCGGGTTTCAGCATTGATCCATAAGTTTGGCAACGGTTTTCCGGGAGACCTTTTATTGATGAGAAGAATTTCTTCTTTTCGGGAGGCCGGAGATATCGCCAACTATGTGGCAAGTATAGAGAAATTTATTGCAACCTTTCCCAACCATTCCCGTAAAAGTGAGGCGGAGAATTGGTTGGAGCAGATCAAGAAAGGCGATGAGGCCAAAATTAAAATCGGCGTGGTCCTTCCCCTGACAGGTAAATTGGCACTGACGGGGCAAAAAGTCCTCCAGGGAATTCAGCTTGCCGTGAACCAGTTGCCTTTTCGATCGAGGGAAAGGTTGATGCTGGAAGTGAGGGATTCCGGGGAACTGCCGATGCGGCAGGTTATAGCCGAATTGGCCGGGTTGCCCAATGTTGTGGGTATCATCGGACCCCTGTTGAGCGATGAAGTTAAAATTGCCGGTGAAGTTGCCCGGCAATATAAAATCCCCATATTTTCACCCACCGCATCAACTCAAGGGTTGGTGGATGCAAATTCATTTATATTCCGTAATGCTTTGACGCGGGAGATTCAGGCCAAGTTCCTGGCGGAGTATTCCGTAAACACGCTCCATTTGAGAAGATTTGTTGTTCTGCATCCCTTTGAACCTTTTGGTCTGGAGTTGAAAAATATATTTGTTGATGAGGTGGAAGCCCTGGGTGGGGAAGTGGTTGCTGTGTCCGGTTATGAGCGTTCCCAGAATGATTTCAAAAAGCAGATTTTTGAGGTAGGGGGCGTGGGGGATGATGATCTGGTGAAAATTGCCCGCGAATTATTGTTGAGCGATGGTGAAAGGAAAGATTTCAGTGAGGCATCTGTTTTATCCCGACCCATAGTTGATATGGGGCATTTGTCAGAGGATGATGTTGAGAATTTAAAAGTGTCGCTGGAATTGAGTTATGATGCGATTTTTATTCCCGGGGTGTATGACAAGGTGGGCCTGATAATTCCGCAATTGGCTTTTTATAATGTTAATAATGTTGCCTTGCTGGGTGCCAATGGCTGGAACTCTCCGGAACTGATCAAGATGGGCGGAAAACATTTGAAGACCGTCTATTTTGTCGATGGCTATTATCCCGACTCTCATCGCTCGGAAGTTAAGCAATTTGTTGAAGAATTTGAAACCAACTTTGGTGAAAAACCGGCTCATTTATCAGCCCAGGCTTTTGATGCGGCGGGTATATTTATAAAAAATATTCTGGCTGGCGCAGATAACAGGATCAAGATGCTGGAAGGGTTGAAAACAGTTAAAGATTTTCCCGGCGTTACGGGAAGTACTACCTTGCTCCCTTCGGGTGATTCTGAAAAAAATATTTTTGTGCTGACCGTAAAAAGAAAAAAAATTGTTCAGGAAAACTAGCCCAGCGTGGCGCTGGACCCAGTGTGCAATAGCTTTTACACCGCTAGCAACGATTCTTCTCGGCATAATAAGCCTTTGCCCAGTCGCCCCCACGGCTAGTGGCAGTACGCCACCCTTTCCCGAAAACTTTATATCCTGAAGAGGGGTAGTGAGTGGGTGCATGGTATTCCCGCCTTCACTCATGTCAAAACGTATCTTCCATGAAATTGTCGGGGAAAGGTTTTTCGTTTTCCGGGAGATGATCCTGTAAGAAAATTTCGAATCGGGAGCCGGCTTCGTTGAATGCCGCAGGTTCGCCAATTTCGGGCAGAATTCTTAAATGCTGAATTTCCCTGGGGATTTGAAAGTTAGTGACAGGTTTGTTGGCAAGAGCCTCCTGCATGAATTGCAACCAGATAGGTATGGCGGCCCGGGAGCCTGTTTCATTTCTTCCCAGGGACTCATCTTTGTCCTTGCCAACCCAAACCCCGGTTGCTAACTCCGGTGTGTAGCCCATGAACCATGCGTCCACATAATTATTGGTGGTTCCTGTTTTTCCCGCTACAGGTCGATTGAGCACCTTGACCTTTTTCCCGGTTCCGTGTTTCACCACACTTTGCAATAAACTTGTGACGATATAAGCGACGCCGGGCGAAATCGGCTGGGTAATTTTAGGGGTGGAGCTGTATAGGGTTTCCCCTTTACGATTTTTAATGTTTCTGACTGCGCTGGGTTTGATCAGGGTTCCGTTGTTGGCAAATGCTGAATAGGCAGAAGTGAGTTCAAACAGTGTTAACCCCGATGACCCTAGTGAAATGGATAGGTTTTTTTCCATATTCGAGGTGATCCCCAAACTTTTTGCCAGTTTGATAGTTCCTCTGATTCCAATTTTTTGCATGAGCTTAACGGTCACCACATTTCTGGAATGGGTGAGGGCGGTTCTCAGTGATGTGGGTCCATAAAATTTTTCTTCAAAATTTACCGGTTTCCATTTGGCAAAAGCATCTTGCTTTTCCCTGAATATTATCGGGGAGTCTATGATGATGCTGGACGGGGAATACCCCTCTTTGATGGCGGCTGCATAAATAAGGGGTTTGAACGCCGAGCCAGGTTGCCGAATGGCCTGTACGGCCCGGTTAAACGGGCTCCGGGTGAAGGAATAACCTCCAACCATTGCCTTGACTTGACCGGTTTTAGGGTCCAGGCTTACCAGACTGCCCTCTACTTGCGGTTCCTGTTCCAGGGCCAGTGCCCAGCCTTGGCTTGCCCGATTCCTCCTGAAAGGTTTTACCCAGATTAAATCTCCCGGATGCAGAGCTTCGCTGGGGCTTTTGATTTTTGCCCACCTTCCATCGAGCCGTGTATTGGGAGGTCGTGCCCAATTCATATCGCGAATATCCAGGATTCCTTCATCGGGTCCTAAAAGAACCGACACTTGTTTTTCATGCACCGAAATCACAACGCCTTTTATAATATTTCCTTCTGTGATGCCTTCACCCTCTTCAAAATGGTTCATTTTGATCAGGGTTTTCTGGATGGCCAGTTCGCCTTTTGCCAAATCAACGATGTCTAGTGGTCCGCGATAGCCATAGCGTTTGTCTGCGATGCGTAAATGTTTTTTGATAGATCTCTGAGCAGATTCCTGTAGATCGATATCGAGAGTGGTATAGACTTTTAAACCACCACGATAAAGTTTGCTACTGCCATATTTTTTTTCAAGAAATTGCCGTATATATTCAACAAAATAAGGTGCTCTGTTGAGCATGCTTGTGATTTCACCCAGATGAAACTCTTCATTCAGGGCATTTTCCCCTTCTTGCTTGCTGATGAAAGATAGGTAGGACATTCTGCGAATTGTATGGTTTCTTCTTTTTCGCGCGCGTTCCGGGTCTTTATAAGGCGAGTAGTGGTTAGGAGCTTTTGGCAGGCTGGCAATCATCGCACATTCGGCTATGGTAATATCTGCGACACCTCGGCCAAAATAGGTGCGGGAGGCGGCCTCCACGCCGTAGCTCCCGTGACCGTAGTAAATTTGGTTCAGATACATTTCAAGTATTTCGTCTTTGGTGAAAACCAGTTCCAATCGGATAGCCAGAATCGCTTCCTTGATTTTTCGAGGTAATGTGCGCTCGCGGGATAAAAATAATGTTTTGGATAATTGCTGGGTGATGGTGCTTCCGCCCTCCACCACATGACCGGCTTTCAGGTTGGTGATAAAAGCCCTGAAAATAGCTTTAGGGTCAATGCCAAAATGATAATAGAAGTTGGAATCTTCAACCGCCAGAGTGGCCTGTTTCAAAGCCAGAGGAATGTCTTCAAGCGGAAGCATGATGCGTTTTTCGATATAAAACTCGGCGATCTTTTCATCGTCGTCCGAATAAATCCGGGTAATGGTACTGGGGTAATAATTTTTTAGTTCACGGACATCCGGCAGATCCTGGGAGTAGTGAAAATAGATATACCCGGCTCCTGAAAAACCTGCGATCAAACAAAAAAGGGTGATGGAATAAAACGTGATAATTAAAATCTTTCCAAACTTGGAACGATTCTTTTTCTTTTTGAGTTTTACGGGTTTTTGGCTTCGCAGTGATTTTTTCATGATCAATCGTTATAACGGTAAGCAGGGGACTCTCGGGACAGGTAGCAATACCATGAGTGAAAAGAGTTGGGGTTAATACTTTTTTGGCGGCAGGCGGCCTTCTTCGAGGTCCAGAAGGTCGACCCAGGTGTTAATATCTGTTCTTGAAGGATCAATTTTATCGCGGGTCTGATCGAAGTATCTCAATCGATCTTCAGAGTCGGGTCTTCGTTCAAGAATCTGGTCGTTGATGAATTGGAACTCTTCGGGTTTTTTGTTTTTCAGTGTTTCCTCGGCCCAAGCCCTGATTTTATCATCTTCCTCTTCTATGACTTTAGCTGCGAATACATCCGAGTCGATACACAGGAAATTCAGGATAATTTTATCGAGCGGGCAGGGGTAGACATAGTCTGCAAGCTGGTTTTCTTTAAAAGCTCTGGCTTTATCTATCACACGTCCCAAATGCACCAAGCCGGCCATTTTTTCTTTTGGACTGCGCGGATAGGCTCTTGATAAATCCATTTTATATTTAGTCGAGCCTGAGACGGCTCACCCTTCGAAAAATTTTAGAAGATTTGATAACTTTTGCGCCCACTTCTCCAATATGGTTACGAAAAAGGTCTAATGTGGTCAGGTTCACAAGGGTTTCTGATTGTGCCAGGTATTTTGCTCCTTCTTCCCCTATACGGTTGAACTTTAAAATGAGCTGTTCGAGTTTGGTAAGGTTTGTCGCCTTGGCTAAAGACAATGCTCCTGCCTGGGTAATATTATTGGATTTTAAATTCAAGACCTTTAAGTTTTTTGTGAAAGGAGAATCACAAAGCACCGATAACCCTCTGTCGCTGATGTCATTTTCCCCCAAGTCCAGATGGGTCACCTCGGCGAGAATTTCCATTTCTGCCAGGCGGATTATTTCTTCATCACCCAGTTTTTTGTTTTCCAAGCATAAACTGACTTCGGAGACCCGCTTTTCGATCTTGTCGGCAATCAGCTTGTCTAAATCTGGGGTTTGGTCCTGGGACATAAAACAAAGGCCAAAAAATCATTAAATACAATACTTTGCTAACGGACCTCATCATAGACGTATTACCGGGCCGGGTCAAATATAACAATATCAATTGGCTGTTCAATATGGACCTGTAAATATGCTAAATTAGGGGCACACGATTGAAATTTTTGAGCGAATTAAAAAACTAAAATTAACGGGGGTTATGACATGCGAACGATATGTTCAGTTTTATTTGCTTTGGTTCTGATTTCTTTGCCACTCACCGCTATTGCTGCAGAGGGGCCCATGGAGCTTCCAGCAGGATCAAACCCCGGTGCTGATATGCATAACAAAGCCGGAATCAAACATTGGGGCATGGGCCATGCTGAAGAAGCCTTGAAACATTTTAAGGAAGCCAGTGCGGAAGACAGCTCTATCGCGGAAATACATTTTAATGAAGCGGTTGCTTTGGATAAAATGGGCGACCATGGTGCAGCGACCCTGCATTTTAAAAAAGCCAAAGAACTCGCCAAGGGCAATAAAAAGATTCTGAGTTCACCCATTCTGAATGGGCATTTGGGGCACTAAACCCCTGTCAATTCAGCGTTTGTTTTGTTAGACTGGCACTCAAATCGATCAGTCAAAAAGGAGAAAAAGCTTATGATGGGAATAGGTTTTCCAGAATTAATGATAATCTTGGTCATAATCATGATTATTTTTGGGGCAGGAAAGCTTCCAGAGATTGGTTCGGCATTTGGAAGAAGCATAAAAAACTTTAAAACTTCCATGAAAGAAGCCGAGGCCGAGGAACTGGAAACAGGGGCTGAAACTACAGAAACATCGGAACCTGTAGAAGGGGCTAGCGAAGGTCAGCAGGGTACCGAGGCCAAAAAAGCGTCAACGCAAGCCGCCAAAAAGGAAGATGACCTGATTGACGAAGCCGCCAAGGATATTGAAAAAAGGATTGGAACCATCAAGACCAAGCATGATGGTCTGGTGCAACAAGGAGATGTGTTCACCACATCTTTGGGTCGCACCCCCGGTGGAAGAGGGCGCGATCGTGGAGTTGCCCGAGATAATTTCTGACCGGGCCACGCCCGGTTGGGAATGGGGGGCTTATTGAGCCGAGATAACTCTTTGCTGGCAGATAGAGTTATTGCAAGCTGGCCCCCACGCCTAGTGGGCAGTGTCACGCTGGCGCCGAGTGGATAATGCGAGGCCCAGTCCTACCCAGAGCAGTTCCTTCATTCTTGCTACAAGCGATACGGCTAAGCCGAGGTTTGCCGGGTAGCCCAGAGCAGTGAATATCAAAACCAGGCCACCCTCCT
>CAZEBI010000103.1:0-9887 GCA_964510355.1 uncultured Nitrospina sp.
TGATTGGGCTTTCTGCCCTTTATTTTGCATTCAATAAAGTTCGAGGTTTATTAAGGTAATGGTTTTAACCGAGTTTTTTATCAAATTAATTATTTTAGGTTTTACTACCGGGGCAATATCAAAAATGTTGCTCAAGTAGTGATTGATCTTTGTGGCCGCAAAGTTGTTGGACGTTTGTTTTATTAATTTTTTTATGGAGTTCGAATTATGAAAAGGTTTATTGGTATGACTTGGCAATATGTCAAGAAAGTTGGAGCCCAGTTGGTTAAGACGGGAAAGCTTGTTATAGCTGGTGCAGGAGTGGGAATGTGTGCTGTGGCTGGATTTGCCAATCAGGCACATGCACAACTTACGCCCAATTTTACTTTGGATTTTGCGCAGGCTGAAACAGATTTCAATTCCGCCGCATTATCAGTGCTGACGTTTACCCTGGTTGTATATGGTTTCCATCAACTTTGGAAATTGATCAGGGGAAGGTAGAATTTATCGTTTTTCTGCGGTGAAGTGGGCCAGAATCTTTTCCTTGTCAAGGGGATAAGATTCTGGCTTTTCTTTTTTTGCTTAGAGAATTATCAGGCTCCCCTTCGGAAAAGAGACGGGATAATTTAATTTTTCCTTGGCAAACTTTTTTTCTGTTCTAGATCTGTGACAAAGTTCTTTTTGGCGTAGATCTAGAAGGTATTAATTTTTTGGAACTGGATGCTCTTGGGCTGATTTAACCGAGGACCTACTGATTAAGAGTGCGTTTTTTGTTGATTTTCTAAGGAACTGATCACAGGCTGGCTTCCTCTATCTGTTTATTTTATTGGTAGTTTTAGGTTATCCATAGGCTCCATCATTTCCACCAAACCCGCCCCGGTGGGAAATTTCTATCATAATTTTATCATAGTAGATTTGGCTTCCTAGTATATGCATGCTTTCGTAGACTAACAATATCCCTCTTCAAAGCAACAAGAGCCGTTAATGCCTTCTCCCCTTGATTCATTAAGGATTATTCACGCCAAGCGCAAGCGTATCGATGAATCGTTTTATGTTAATAAAAACTCTCTTTCGAGACTAAAGTTATTCATTTTTTAGCCGATGGGGACTCAACGGATAATTTTGTTTTATATGAAAGGGAATATCACTATGGCATCAATGAGCACCTCTGCGGCAACTCAGGGACTGAGTGCGCAACTTCAGACTACGTCTCCCAAAACAGCACACAACGCTCAAAAACAAGAAGGCAACTCCTCGGCTTCTCTCTCGAAAGCCGCAGCAGAATCTTCAACAAGAGCCCCATCTGATGGAAAAGGCCATCATTTGAATGTCGCCGCATAGGCGGCGTTTCATTAGCTTATTGTAGAAAGATCGCTCTTCCCATTCTTCTGGGCGGGGATTAAAGGATGGCCTCCGGGCTGGCCTTTCTTTTTTGAGATGTACTTCCTCCTCCTAAAAAAAATCTAGAGGCTTAAAGGAGTATTCTTCAACCTCCACCTAAAGCATACTCTAAGCTTTAAATTTGCTAACGGCCGCCTGGCAATCTCCAATTTTGACGGCGGAAAAATACAAATTTTCGACCTCCCCTTCTAGTAAAAATTTTTGATGGGATAGCGTCTGGGTTTAACGCTCGAGCAGTTTTCTTTTTCCACATCATGCAAAAAACCCTGTCCTGAAAAATGGTCATCAAACTGCGACACCGATTCTTCGATAAATTCTCCCGGCCGATAGGTTTCAGCAATTTCTTTTAGTGAAAAGGGTTCAGGCATTTCCCTGGAAATAACCGCGCGATCACGGATTTTTTCTTCAGACCAACGTGGCCCTCCATTGGCGATCAACACGGTGGCCACACGTTCTACATCTTCAAAACAATAAATATTCGGAAACACCGACATAAAGGTTTTTGTATCGCGAGGTTTTAAAGAGTTCCCCTTGCCATACAAGTTTGAGCAGACCACGCCATTGGGTTGCAAAATGCCACGTATCTCTTTATAAAACTCATGGGTTTTTAAATGGTAGGGAACAGATTCGCTTTTGTAAGCATCGAGAATAATCCAGTCGTAAGGTTCCTGGCCTTTGCGTTTTCTAATAAACACCCTGCCGTCTTCTTCAAATATCCGGTAGCGGTTGGATTCACGCAGAAAAAAATATTTTTTACAAACCTCGATGACCTTCGGGTCAATTTCTACCACATCAATTTTTAATTCCGGAAACCAGTCGCTAAGAAAATTAGTAACGGCCGCGCCGCCCAACCCGACCATCAACAATCTTTGAGGTTTAGGGCAGAACAATAAAGACACCATCATCATTTGTGAACAGACCAATGCCAATTGTTTTTTCTGCGCGATATTCACCCGGCTTTGCAGGAAATACTCGTCGTTGCCCTTGAACCAAAGCTCCCGGTTGTCGCCATTTTGAATGACATGAATGTCGTTATACCGGGTGCGCTCTTCGCACAGCACCTTGATTTCCGTTTCTTTCAACTTTTTTTCGAGAATACTGAACATCTCAGGAGCTCCTGTTTTACAACCGCGTAAATGTCAAGGTTTAGCAACAAAAACATATTTTCATTTGTTTTTAAGAGTGATTGACTATCCGTTTTTTTAGATTGGAATGCCCTTCTGTATAAGAATCCTTCATGTCAGTCAACGTCTTTTTTTCATAAACCAAATCCAAATGACGGGAGGGGGTGGTAGCCAAGTTCATGCTCCTCTATATTTTCAAATTAGTAAATTCTTCCGTGATTTGAAAGTCATAACTAGGGTATTCGTAAATTGGCATTCGCGGCTCTGTTTCACCAAGGGAGTAACCCCAGATACTTTCATATTCTGAAACATCCTCACCCATCTCTTGAAGGTGCTGTAAATATTCACCTATAGGCTTAGATTCAATAATAACAACTTCCCCCATTTTGTTAATAATTGGGCTATGGGATCTAGTTGTGTCATGGTCAAATTCAAGAATGCGGCGACCATAACGTGTAATGCCTATCACCCGGAAAGATAAACTCTTCCCAACACCTGGTAAATTTAAAATATTTCTGTCGGTAGCTAAGAAAGGTAATTTAGCTGACTCAAGTAAATTTTTAATGTTCTTCACCATCTGTTCCGCTTCGAACGGAAAACGGCGGATTTTTGAATGGTATTTTTCGGGAAGGATGCCGAAAATTTTCTCTTCCATCTGTTCCTGAACGGCGCGGGCATTAGTAGCAAAATTGTGTTGATTTTCCATATAACCCTTAACGGAAAACGTGTAGTAACCCAGCACACCAATCTCATTCAACACTTGCCTGAGCTTGGCACAATGGCCCCTGCGCGATGAAGCTGTGGTTAACACATGTTGGTTTGTCACGGTCCAACCTGCGGATATGAGTTTTTTGACACCTTCCTGGGCTTCTGGCGTTACTTCCATTGCGGATTCAAAATGAGTTTGTACCAGAAATTGCTTAACACCAATTTTTGAAGCTTTGACCTTAAATCCCGCCAATATCTTAATGAGATCATCAGTAATCCTCTGGGGAATATATACGGGAAGACGTGTTCCAAGGCGTACACGTACTACTTCAGCATACTTTTCGCCACTTTTTCTTGATTTGTTAGCCTCTATTTTTCGAACAGCCATTTGATATATGGCTTCTAATACTTCTTCGAGAGATTTATCTGAAGCCATCAATGCATCGCCCCCGGTAATTAAAATATCTCGGAGTTGCGAATCATTTTCGAAATAGTCCATTAACCGTTTCAATTTTTCAGGCCAGGTCTCTTTTGGTTGTAGTTTTTCCAAATCAAAATTGAGGTGACCGCTTTGGAAGTCATACATACGCTGGCAAGATTGGCATAGTCCACCACACGCTCGTCCCACTGTATCTGGAATTAAAATGGCTACTTCAGGATAACGTCGGTGTATATTATTATGAGTAGGTAAAATCCATCCGGCGGCATTAGGTTTTCCAGGCTCAACAGTATCCTCCTTTTCCCAAGCAACAATGTTGCCAAACTCTTCAATTAATTGTTTACTGGAAATAATATAATCTCTAATTGCCAAGTCGGCTCCTATGGCAAAATATGGAACCCGCACGTGGAGCAGGGAAAGATAATAGGGATTTATAAAAAAAGGAATTCCCGCTTTTTCAGCACTTTTTAGGTTTTTCATAGTGTCGGGATCAAGGGAAAAGTCGAGCATTTCATTTAGCAAATCAGGAGAGCGTATGGCAAAATTTAGATGAAAGTGGCTGGTTTCCCACCATTCAAGGGCTTTGGAATATTTTTCTTCGCTTGTCATATCCGGTTCAAACTTGAAACTCCTGCTGGATGATTTTCCTTCGTCAATTTGATCAATGATTAAATTCAATATTCGTTTTTTGTTTTCCTTTCGCAACTCCACAATGCGTGGGTCCAGCCCTGAAGGCCAACGATCCATCCACTCTTCCACCCGCTCCTTGCCAGGCAACCTGCGTTCCAGTTTTCCGCTCAACTGTCGGAACAAATGAATCATATCCTCAAAAAAATAGGGTTTGGCCCCTCCTACCCCAAACTTCGCCGCCAACCAGATCATTTTGATAGGGTTGTTTATCGCGATTTCCCCTCGCAAATTCAAATCTTCAAATTCTCTTCCTGCATTATCAATGTAATCCAGCAACCGTATAGGCGCGTAGTCGCTCCATTTTAAAGACTCAAAGGTCTTACGACCTTCATGTTTTCTTTGGTAAAATTTTAATGCCTCGGGGCTGTTTTCCAGAAAACCTGTTATCCAATTTTTTACACCTTGGAGTGCTTCGATCTCATTATTGGAACCACGCATGATTTTTTCAAGCTCGGAGTTTTCTGTAAGAAGCTGTTCCAGGAGTTTATGGGATCTTACGCTGATCGCAATTTTGTCAAGTTCAGCGATCTCTGGAGAAACATCATCCTGCCTTCTGCGGGTAGGACCTGTTTTTGTGTCAAGCATATGAAATTCCTTTTAAGATAGTATCTCAGTATCAAAGAACCCTTGAACTAATTGCCAATGCTATTCCCAGCCGTCAAACATCACTTTATTCCAATTCAATACTTCGAAGTCTCAACAGTTGAATCATTCCGTGAAATTTCTGAGCAATAGTTAATCCGCCTCGCAATGTTTATACCTCCAAGATTCTTAATGATGTTTATACAAGCCCGTTTCCAAAATATCTATCCATGAAGTGGTTTGATGGCACAAAAAACATTGATCTACTCGCGCGTTGGGTTTCCCAGCAACCTTTTGTGAAATCATCTTAAAATGCTTCATATAGTGGCTAGGGGGAGCTTGATGGCATTGTGAACAATCCATGGAACTGGCAGATGGATGTTTATATTCTGAAACCGCCCAGGTTTTTGTCACATGACAATCTTCGCAACCTTTACCAAAAAAACCAAAATGCAAGTCTTGATTCCTGTGGCAAGTCATGCAATTCAAAATAAGCTCTTTGGAAGAAATTTTATTTCTTAGGTCTTTTGGGAAATCAGCGTGTGACAACCAAAGCTCAAGTTGAGCCACCTTTGCGCGTTCTTCATCGCTAGAGCCGGTCGGGTCGCCCATTTGTTTGAGCCCAATATTTGCGAGGGCGGTATGGCTCATTACTGTAGGGCGTTTGGAGCGTCCCCGATGTTCCAGATGGCATTCCTTGCAAGTTTGGATATTTGCGTGGAATGCTGTCGGCTGGCGTTGTAAGACTGACCGGTTATTTGCGTGGCATAAAATGCATTTGTTTGCTTCAACGCCTATTACGGTGGTGTGGCAGGCTGAACAATTATTCTCAAGCGTTGCGTGGGCCTGGGATAGTTTTCCGGGTTCCGCCAGAGTTTCCCATTGGTGCATAAAGTTTGGATTGGAATGCTGGGAACCCCATACCACAGCGATTAACAGTCCTATGAAGGCGATTAAAGCAGTTCTTTTTTTCCAATCGGTCTTTTCGGTTTTCATTATGAAAACCATCTCAAGCCAAAGTGAATGGCTCCCCATACATGCATTATAAGAAGAATGTAGAGAATTCCGGATAGCCAGATATGAATTTTCAGCCAGGAAGAAAATGCCTGCTTGAACGATTCATGGGTTTTAATGGCATACTCCATATCGGCAATTGACTCTGTGAGTTGAAAAGCTTTTTTACTCGTAGACTCAATTTCTCCCGCTGCGGGTGCGATGCTAAAAAAGATGTTTCGGAATAACCGTGAAAAAACACCGGTAAAAGGCAGGATCAGTTTTCTCTGGTCGGCACAACACGTTTTTAACTGAAGCATTGTCTTTTCATATTCATTGTTCAATTGATCCAGTAGTGATTTTTTCTCCTTGATTTCCGCCCTGATTTTTTTCATCAGATAACGCCCTATAAACCCGCTAAAAACTACAATCAGGGTCATTGCGGTCAGTAAAATTCCCAGAGGGCTTTCGAATTTATGACCCGTGTGCAGGATGACCAAAATAGGGCCAACCACACCGGCGTAAATATGCCAGGCAAGAAGGGTGCGCATGGAAGCCCAGCGGGTTGCCCAGCGGTTTACTTTTTTAACCCTCTTGATAACCAGATAGACTAGAGGGACGAACATTAAAACGGTTCCAAGAATTCCCAAAATTCCTCCAGCCAAGCTACCGGCAAACCGTGGAGACTGGTGAAATGCAAACCCTCCCCAAAGAAGAAGGAGCAACAGAACTAAAACGCTTATGATTACAGGTTCACGTTCTCTCATTATTTAACTGCCTATTAAGCATCTACTTCAGCATCACTTTCTGATTTAGCCTGGCAGGCAAGCACGAAGCCCTGTTCTTTCTCTTCAGGTTCCAAGCCATCTTCACATTCCATGGTTACCGTTCCGGACAAAAGCTTGACTTTGCACGTCCCGCATACACCTGATTGGCAGGAACTTTCTATTTCAACCTCCAATCCCTCGGCGACTTCCAGTATCGTTTTATCTGGAGACAATGACCCGGATTTTCCAGATTTTTTAAAGGAAACTGTTGCGGTTGGAGTGGCGGTTGTGGGGGCAGGCGATTCGATTTTTTTAATAGTTTTTCCAGAGCCAAATGACTCTGTTTTTAGATTTTCCCTTGGAACGCCGAGTTCGGCAAGTACGGACTTCATGGATTCCATCATCGGCGGTGAGCCGCACAAGTGAATCTTCCGGGAGAAAATTTCAGAAACGGATTTGCCGATAAGCTCTTTGGTCAAACGCCCCTGCTTGATGCCTGGAATTTCTTTTTCGATACGCGACATGGCGATGACCGCGTGAAAATTGGGGTTCCGCTCTTTGAGATACTCAATTTCCTTGCTAAAGATAAAGTCCTCCGGTGTTCGGCAGGAATAAAGGAAATAAATATCTTTTTTCCATCCGGTATCCGTTAAGTACCGGATGACGCTCATTAATGGAGTGATTCCTACGCCGCCACCTATGAGTACAATAGAGTCTTCTTCCTTGCCGGAGAAAACGAGTTTTCCTTTTGCTGCGGAGATTTCTAAAGAATCTCCTTCTTTTAAATGGTCGTGCAAATATCTTGAAACTAAACCCTGTTTTTCCCGTTTTACGGTGATTTCGCAGTACTGCTGGCGAGTCGGGCTGGAAGCGATAGTGTAACTACGCACCACTTTTTTTTCGTCAGGTTGAACGGTCAAACTTAAAAACTGCCCCGGTTCGTAAGTGAAAGGAAGAGTGCCACCGTCTACATTGACCATTCGAAATGTTTTGACTTCCGGTGTCTCTGAGAAAATCCTGGCGATCCGTAGTTTACCCGACCAGTTTTTTTTTGGATCGTTATTTGAGGAAGGGCGTGGACTTGGGTCACTTGTTGTGGGCATTTCCCCCGATGGAGTTCCCGGAATATTACCTTCTTCTTTGACAAGTCGATGCAATAGATCCGTTGCCCGCCGCATTTTTAAAAAATACATTCCAATCATGGTGACAGCAAATAATGACAATAGCGTCATGACGAACAAGTGGAATGAAGACAGTCCCCAAAGAGCTTTATTCTTCATGCTGTATTGAGCAGAGAAAAGTCCCATTTCCCGCTTAAACCACTGCAAAGCTATATTGTGGGGAGACTTCCCTTCCTTTAAGGCCCGGTGTGTTGCCAGGCCACTCTCAAATTGAGCGACTCCTTCCCTGAGTTGGGTTGTGGCCTTTTGCATTGAAGCAAAATCGTCCGTTGCGGCGGATTTGGATAGGGCACCAAACCCCTGATCCATTAACGCTACCCCAGCCTTCATGCGCTCATGGGCTTTTTCTTGTAACTCTGCACGCTTTTCCAGGGGCAAATCGGGAAGGCTCATCAGGGATGGATAAAGGTCCTTTGCTTTGGGTGCACCCATTTTTTGCATCATTCCACCCATTCCGCCGCCCTTCTTTCCTCCACCCATCATTCCCCCCATCCCCTTTCCAGGGGCAGTTTCATTTGAACCCTTTGCCTGGTCGGGGTGGTGCTTGGCATGATCTTCAGGGCTGACTTGCGCTGAACTTGTTATAAACGTGGATAAGACAAGCATCAGCACAAGAAGAAATATTCCTGATTTGCCGTATATAAATTTAATTTTCATCCCGGCTCTCTAGCAAAATAATATTAAGTGAGATCGTGCTTCATCCCTTTTAACAACTCAAGTTGCTCAGAAGAAAGAATTTTGGCGGCTTTACCCACTGCCTGAATAAAAGCTAATCTCATATTTCCCTTAAGCCGTTCAATCGCCCTGATTTTTTCATCAACTTTTTTAATATCAGGTTGGTCAGAGCTGGTAAGAACCCAAAGGTCTTGTTCCAATTGTTGGGCTTTTCTGTCCTGTGCCGCATTATCCAGCGTTGCTCGTTCTTTAACTTGGTTGAGCTTTGTTTTTTGCTGGATGGTTAGACGTATATGATCAGAATGATCGAGGAAAAAACCAGAAGACCCCATATGATAAATATGTGACACTCCGGGGAATCCGGGCAAGGACGAAGGCAAAAAGGCATTTTTATTCATTTGCCCCATCATTTTCATTCCCATCATTCCTATCATTTTGCCACCGGGCTTAGTCATGCTCAACATTTTTTGCATAGAGCCCCCACTCATGCCACGAGGTTTCATTTTTCCCATAGGCCCTATTTTTTTCATCCCCCTCTTGTTAGCCATGGCAGGAGGCACCCCGGATTTTCCCTGGTGCTTTTTTTCTAAAGCGGTTTCCAGCCTGAATAACTTTGACCGGATTTCAGAGATTTGATCCGTCATAGTTTGTTTTGATTCAGGAGGCGAGTGTTTTTTCATTCCCATTCCTTGGGAATATACCGGAGTTCCCCCAAAAGCGATCAACCAAAACAGGATCAATATGCTTGTGAGGATGCGCTTGAATTCGCGAGTCGTTTTTTCAAGCCATAAATTTTTCATATCATACTCCTAGAAAAATTGTTTAGATGAACGCTGGAAAGAGTTGCTCACAGCATTCAAAATAATTTAATGCGAATGACTCGAGTCAATATGAGCACCTAAAATTTTGGAATGGGTAATTTTTTCATTTCCCTGGGCATGATGCATGGCATGCGTAAAGAATTCTGCCGCTTCTTTATGTCTGCCAAGCTTATCTAAAGTAATGGCTTTATTGAAATTCCCCTCTCCGCATTTTGGGTTAATTTTAAGTGCCATCTCAAAATGCTTTAGGGCCTCATCGAAATGGCCTTTTTTATAATGAAATATTCCCTCGTCATTGTGTTTGGATAGTCCAGACTGAGATCCTTCATGCATTTTAAAGCTCAAAGGTTCTTCCGCAAAGGCTACCGTTGTAAAAAATACCGCTAAAATAAAGGTTGTAAGGGCCAATACTTTTTTCATAATAGGTCTCCAAATTTTTGTTGATAAGATTGAATTGAAACCATTCGAATTTTGCGACCAAGCTTTTGAAAACTCACCATAATTATTTTATTTTGATTATTACTTTC
>CAZEBI010000104.1:0-9875 GCA_964510355.1 uncultured Nitrospina sp.
GCTTCAATGGACCCCTCTTTTACAAAGAGGGGCTGGGGTGATTTAAAAACCTGTAGCGCAATGCAGATGTATAGTCATCGCTTTTAGAGGAATAAAAAAATGGATTTTTCCATGATCGATGTCGGCCCCATTTGGCTTTCATTGCAATTGGCGGGGGTGACGGTAGTGATTCTCCTGGTACTGGCAACTCCACTGGCGTGGTGGCTGGCGCACGCCCGCTGCCGTTTTAAGGTCGTGGTGGAAGCGGTGGTGGCTTTGCCTCTGGTTCTACCTCCTACGGTGCTGGGTTTTTATATGCTGATCCTGCTTGGGCCGAACGGTTGGGTAGGGGGTCCGGTTCAGGCATTAACGGGGTCGGCACTTTCTTTTTCGTTTTCCGGGCTGGTTTTTGCTTCGTGTCTTTATTCCCTGCCGTTTGTGGTGCAACCGTTGCACAGCGCTTTTGAATCTGTTGGAAAAACCCCTTTGGAAACCGCGCAGTCGCTGGGGGCATCGGGTCTGGACGCTTTTTTTTCAGTCATCAGCCCGCTGGCTCGCCGGGGTTACCTGACCGCGATTGTATTAGGCTTTGCTCACACCCTTGGGGAGTTTGGCGTGGTGCTGATGGTTGGCGGCAATATTCCCGGAAAAACTAAAATGATTTCCATAGAAATTTATGACCGGGTTGAAGTGCTTGAGTATGCCCAGGCGCATACTCTTTCCGCAGGTCTTTTGATATTTTCTTTTCTGGTTCTGGTCATGGTGTATTCCATCAACAGACGTTTGCCGGTACAGGTGGCATGACAGATTTGTTAGAAGCAAACTTTAAAATAAACTATCCGGGGTTCAGCCTGGATGTGGATCTGAGTCTTCCGGCGGGTGGCGTGACCGTGGTGTTCGGTCCTTCCGGTTCGGGTAAAACCACCTTATTGCGTTGCCTGGCGGGGCTCGAAAAGGCTCCGTCAGGATATTTGAAACTGGCCGGTCAGGTTTGGCAGGATGAAAAAACTTTCATTCCCATCCAGCAAAGAAAAGTCGGGCTGGTGTTTCAGGAGTCGCGACTGTTTCCGCATTTGAGTGTTGAGCAAAATCTGCTCTACGGTTATCAACGCACTCTACCCGTTGAGCGCAATCTTCATCTGGGTGAAGTGGTGCAAGTGCTGGATCTTGCGGCGTTGTTGCAACGTTTTCCGGATAAACTGTCAGGAGGGGAGAAGCAAAGGGTGGCGATCGGTCGGGCGCTACTCACCAGCCCGAAACTATTGCTCATGGATGAACCCCTGGCCTCGCTGGATATGCAACGCAAAGCTGAGATCATTCCTTTCATCAAAAGAATAGAAGAGGAGTTCAAGACGCCGATCATCTACATCACGCATTCGGTGGATGAGGTATTGCAACTGGTGGACACGATGGTGATTTTGCAAGCGGGAAAGGTGGCAAACTGCGGGCCGGTGGAAGAGGTGTTCGCGGATGTGGGGTTGCGGAATGTGCTGGGAGACGAGCAGTTGGGCGCGGTGCTGGAAACTTCAGTCATGGAGCATGATGAAGAGTTCGGGCTCACTCGCCTCGATTTTATGGGCCAGACTCTCAACGTCCCCAAACAAAATATTGCTGTGGGGAAAAACCTGCGGGTTCACATCCATTCACGGGATGTGAGTCTTTCGATGGCCCCTCCTGATGTCGGGACCACCAGCGTGTTGAATATTTTGCAAGCGAAGGTGAAAAAAATCGGCGCTATCGACCCGCAAGGATATTCCGTAGATATTGAACTCGATGCCGGGCACCCGATTCTGGCAACGATCACAAGAAAATCCCTGGCTAACTTAAACCTGCAACCGGGCCAAACAGTCTATGCCCACATCAAAGCCCTAAAAACCACTCGCCAGCGTGACGCTGGACCCTACTGGCAATAGCTTTTGCTGGTGAACAAAAAGTTGTGTCGGCTCAATTAAGCCCAGTCGCATCCCCTGCCAAGGGGCCCGGCGAAGCGGCCGACTAGTCCGTATATTGGGCGAAAGTTTCTAAATCACCCCAGCCCCTCTTTGTAAAAGAGGGGTCCATTGAAGCTCCCCCGAAGTACCCGCTTCGGGGCATGAAAGCCGAGGAAGAAATATCACAGGGGTTGGGTGGGGGGATTTGCCTTTTTTTGATGGTGTTCTTAATTTAAATCCCTTACCGCACGCACACCGCCGTTTTCGCAGTTTGTGAGGTTGCGCCAGAAAGCGGTGCCGGTCACAAAATACGCAGTGCGAGTGCAGCAATCTGCCAGTTCATTTTCATTGTATTCTGCCGACCAATACCAATAGGCCGCACCATCGGCGAATTGTTCCGACAAGCCCAGGGGTTGGGTCGGGTCGTGGTCCCAGGCCATATTGTTTTCCTTGGTATTGTCATAAATCATGCCATATTCAAACACCATAGGTAATCGCCAGTCGGTATAGCCTCCGGTCGCAAGGTTTGCGACATAGTCTTTGGCTTGCTGCCAGTTCAAACATTTTCCGAGATCGGCATAGCTGTCTTTTTGGGTCCACATCAAATGGGTCCGGGTTTCGGTCAGGGTGCCATCCGCATTGTCAACCAGATGGATTCTCGATTCCGGCGGTGGCGGAGGGGTCCATGGAGGCGCTTCATAGGGGGCCCGTTCGCCCCAGGCAACAGTCGCGTGCAGGATGAAAAAGCCAGCCAGTAAAATTTCTTTAACGTTCATCGGTTGCCTCCACTATCTCTTTGTTCATTGAGTCCAGTGTCACGCTGGCGGCTATGCTGCCCTCTACGAGGGAGACCTTTGGCATACCCTAAGGTTTCTCATTGATCCTCCCCTCTCATGAGGGGAGGCTTGGAGGGGTGTGGACTTTTTTGCTGAAATTCATCATTCAACCCTCCCGCGCTCAACCCCTCAATTCATCGGGGTTGAGTCCCTATAAAGGGAGGGGAAGTTCATGATCGGCGGCTACGCCGATTCGCGTAGGGTTTTTAACGGTTTGTTGCGGATCACATCCAGGCTGCTCAAAATTCCGGTGGCCACTGTGATCAAAACTGCGCAACAAAATGCTCCGACGACTGTGCCGGGTTGGACATGCCAGTCAGACTTGATCATATACTTCATCACTGCCCAGGAAAGCCCTTGTGCCAACCCAACACCGATCAATGCGGAGATGATTCCCAATATAGCGTATTCGACAGCGAGAATGGAAGCGACCACTTTGCGTTGGGCTCCCAGTATTTTTAAGATCGCCGATTCGCGCAAACGCCGGAATCGGGTGGAAGCGATGGAGCCTGAAAGGATGAACAGCCCGGCGGCGATGGCGAACCCGGACATGAAATCGACAAGGGTGGTCAGTTTGGCGACGGTGGTTTCGATTGTATTGACAATATCGCGTGTGCTCAAAGCGGTGATATTGGGCAGGGCCTCGACAATGGCGTGTTGCAGCTGCAACTCTTTCGCATCGGAGACATGGACGGTGGCCACATAGGTGATTGGTGTGTCTTGCAAGGCTCCCGGCGAATAGATCATATAAAAATTCGTGCGCATATTGCGCCAGTTTACCTTGCGGATGCTGGTCACGGTGGCGGAAACAAGAACGCCCTGAATATCGATAATGAGTTGCGATCCAATTTTGGCGTGCAATCTTTTTGCCGCGTCCTGCTCTAAAGAGACTTCGGCGTTGTTTGCCCGAGACTCATCCCACCATTCTCCTTGGATGACTTCGTTATCTTTTGGCGGCGGACCGGCTGTATAGGTCAATACAAATTCACGGTTGATGAACCATTCTTCTCGTTGTTTATTCTTGTAAGTCCAGTTTGTTATCAAGTTGTCATCGATACTGTGCAGGCGTGAGCGTACCAGAGGCGTGAGGGTGCGCTCTGCTTCGGGCGCGATTTGGTCGAGAACTTGGGTGAATATTTGTTTCTGGTCGTGTTGGATATCAATGAAAAAATAATTCGGCGGGCTCATCTCGGTATTTTTATTGAGCATGGCGAGCATATCCATTTGTACCAGGCGGACGGTGAGTATCAGCATGATGCCCAGCCCCAAGCAAGTGATGATGGCGGTGGCCTGGCTGTTAGGCCGCGTGAGATTGGACAGGCCATAACGGCGAACCATGGAGCCGGAAGGCGCTTTTAAAAGTTTTAATAAAAGCCAGGATGCCAGGGCAAACACTCCGGCAGAGATCACCAATGCGGCAAGAAAAATCAAGCCGCGTTGTATCGACCCCGCCTGCCAGCAAATCATTGCCGCCAGCCCCAGTCCAAGCGCGATGCCCCAAAGCCAGCGTTGCAACTGCGGACTTTCTTCCTCTTCTGCGAAACCCCTGCGGAACAGACGCAGAGGCCGGGTTTTTACGGCCCGCATCAACGGCCACAGGCAAAACAAAAGCGTGGTTGCGCAACCGAGAACCAGCGATTGCAATGCCGGAACCCAGTAAAAGACCGGCTCCAGTTTTAAGTTGATCAGTCCTTCCATTTTGGCAGGAAGCAGAAACGTCAGCAAAAACCCGATGCCCACACCTAAAAGACTGCCTGCCAGACCCATCAACATGGATTGGAGAAGGTATACTTTGAACAAGGTTTTGGACGAAGCACCTAAACAATTCAAGATCGCCAGCGTATCGAGTTTCTGCGCCATGAAGGTGCGCACGATCATGGCAACACCGATTCCGCCCATAAGAAGGGCGAGGACTCCAAGAGCCCCGAGATATTGGCCCATGCGATCGATGGAGCTCGATAAGGAGGATTGCATGTCTTTGTAGGTGCGAATGGAAACCGACTTGTCGGTCAAGCCCTGTTCCAAAAGCACCTGGGCTTTTTCCAAATCAAAATCAGAGGGTAATCGTATAAGGGTTCTATGTTTGATCCGGCTTCCGGGTTGGACCAACCCGGATTCGTCTAAAGAAGCACGGGCAATGAATATGCGTGGGCCGATGCTGAACGCTCGGGTAATGCGATCTGGTTCTGCCAGCACGACAGCTGTGATATGCACTTTTATTTTTCCGAGAGAAAAACTATCTCCGGGTTTTAAACCTGTTTTCACCAGAAAAGAAGGTTCCACCACCGCACCACCATGGGCCAATAATTGTGCCAACGGTTTTTGCGGTTGGCTTTTGAATTCTCCGTAGAAAGGATATTGCGGGCCAGTGATTGGAACCGTTTTGAGTTCGGTGATCAGGGATTTTGTTTTGGTACGAGAATTTTTAAATTGTGCCATGGCGTGCAACTCTTTGATAAAGAGGAACTCGGTTTTTGCAGGCAAAATCTTTTTCTGTGTGTCCAGGTCTTCCGACTTTTGTTCCCAACTGCCCTTGATGGCGATGTCGGCGGCTAAAAGCCCTTTTGCCTGGCCTTGCAGGGTTTCTTTCACTAGATTCGAAAAACTTTTCACCGTCATCACCGCACCGACTCCTATGGCGATGCAGAGAATAAAAAATAACATCCTGCGCCACGCACCACGGGATTCGGCGAGCACCAAGGCGAAAAGTTGTCGCAGATTTAACATGGGTTCGGTGTGTCCGAGATGATTCGTCCATCCGCAAGGGTCAGGATGCGTTGAGAGCGTTTGGCGATATGCGATTCGTGGGTCACCAGAATGATGGTGGCCTGTTTCACGCGATGCAGCTCAAGCATGAGCTCGATAATGCGGTCGCTGTTTTTAGAGTCGAGGTTGCCCGTCGGTTCACTGGCGAGAATGATATCCGGCTCGTTGATAAAAGCACGGGCCAAAGACAGGCGTTGCTGTTCGCCGCCGGAGAGTTGCGCCGGGTAATGATGCAGGCGATCACTGAGGCCGACTATGCCCAGCAAGTCGCTGGCCTTTTTTGTCGCACCGGGAGTGTTGTTCAATTCAGCCGCGAGCACTACGTTTTCCAATGCGGTTAAAGTCGGGATGAGGTGGAAATTCTGAAAGATGAAACCGAACCGTTGTCCACGCAGAAGAGCGAGTTCATCCTCGTCGAGTTTCGTGATATCCTGCCCGTCGATCACAATGCGCCCGCTTGTCGGGGTGTCGAGTCCCGCGATCAGGCTGAGCAGGGTGGTTTTCCCGCTTCCCGATTCGCCGGTGATGGCTAACAACTGACCGGTGGGAATCGTGAGGTCGAGGGATTTCAGAATTTCGACGGCGTGTCCACCGCCATGCAGAGTTTTTACCAAGTGGGTTATTTTGATCAAAATCCAATACCAATGTGTTTGAAGGTTTTATACATTGTAATATAAAAGGGTCTGGATGATTTTGTTAAACTTTAACCGAAAACTCAGGGTGATTTTCATACTCGGGTTATCGGTTTTGTTGTTCCCGGTGCTGGTTTTATCAAAGGAGAGGCCTGTGATTTTAGCGTTGGGAGACAGTTTGACGGCGGGGTATGGTGTGCAAGAGGAAGAAAATTTCCCCTCCCGACTGCAATTAAAAATCGCCTCGGCCGGGTTTCCTCACAAGGTGATCAACGCCGGAGTGAGCGGCGACACGACGGCAGGCGGGGTGCGGCGCATCCGTTGGCTGATGAAACATGAACCCCGAATCGTCATCCTGGCGCTTGGGGCCAATGATGGTTTGCGCGGATTTCCTGTCGCTGAAATGCGCCGAAACCTGGAACGCATGATCCAGGTTTGCCAGCAACACAATGCCCGAATTTTATTTGCCGGAATGAAGGCTCTGCCCAATTATGGGGAAGATTATATGCGGGAATTTGCCAGCGTTTTTTCCGAGCTTGCCGACAAACATAATCTGGATTTTCTGCCCTTTTTATTGGAGGGGGTTGCAGGAGAGCGCGAACACACCCAACCTGACGGACTGCACCCTGTTGCTTCCGGTTACCGCATCGTCACCGATTTGGTTTGGCAACGTCTCGAACCGATGCTTAAAAAATAGAGTTGTTACCCCTTTGCCTCTTTAACCCAGTTCATCAGCGGGTCGTAGCTGGTTCCCGATTGCAAAATTTTCAAGGCGGAATCAAAGCCTTCCTGGGCGGTGGCGAACAACCCGGCAAGATGCGTCAGGGTTCCTGCCTGACTGGCGATTTGCAGGCTTGCCGGTCCCTTTCCTGTTTTCAAGGCCTCTTCCCCCATCTTTGTGACGGTCGCAAGGGTGGACTCTATCCGTTTTAATTCTTCCTGGGCCTTTGTGATGCGCTCGGCGGTTTCTTCATCGTAGAGAGTTTTTAAAGACAGGTTTTTTTGCTCCGCCGCACCGACCTTGTCCTGAATAAATACTTTTGCTTCTTTATGCACGCCAAACAGGGTGGTGCCTTCCATGCCGTTGCCGACGATGACTTTGTCGAATTGGCTGAGCTTGCCGATTGTGGTGAGTGCGACTTCGTAGCCCCGGTGAAAATAGGTGGTGGCCAGAATGTTTTTCCTGGCTTTCAGCGGCATCAAGATTTTTTCTAAAGTGGCCAGCATGGGGCGTTTGATAATTTCAATACGCAAAGACCGCAAGGCTTCGAGTTGCGGCAGGGTGTCCGCAATACTGAGATAGCTAAATTTATATTTTTCCAGCAAGGGGCGTGTCCCATTTTCGACCTCATAGTGGTTTTGCAAAATTTCTTCAAAGGTGATGCCGAATTTTGGTGGGTACGGCAGTGCCGAATGACCATAAACCGCAAGACCGAGTTGGGCGATTACCGGGATAGCATAAAAACCGAAATAGGGAATACGCTGGAAGCCATCAAAGGGATCGGCGATTTGCAGGAGCTGATCGAGATCCACCGTGATCGGGGAGACACGACTTTGCAGGGCTCGCCAATAGCCGATATTTTCAGGGATAGTTTCTAATTTCATACGCGCCGCGATGAGAAAGACCCCGGCGCGGATTTTTGAAACCCGGTCATCGAGGATCAGTGACAGGGCATCTTCGGCCTCCTCTTCGGTCAAGTCTTTGCTCAAACGCGGTCCTGCCGCTATTTTTTGCAGATAGGTCTTCATTCTGGTTTCGGGTTCGGTTTGCGGCATTTGTTGCGCTTTCATTATATTGAGGCAGTTAATTGGAGTATGATGATAACTCCTAATTTATTCCAGTTTGTAACTTTTTTAATGGTATCTATGCAGGTTTCTTGTTTATCCGATTCATCTTCTGATTCGACCCTTGCGCGTAACGGGTTGCGGGTGCTTCTGGTTTACCCCAATACGCGTGATGTGGCGATGGCCAACCTGGGTTTTCAGCAGGTTTATTCTCTGTTGAACCAGATTGAGGGCGTGGTGTGCGACCGCTATGCTTTGCCGCTGGGGTGGAAACCTCAAACGCAGTCTCTGGACCGCGAGGCGCTGAGTTCGGTGGATTTAAAAATGCATCCGCGTGATTTTGATGTCATCGCGTTTTCGATTTCGTTCGAGCCCGACTACCTGAACGCGGTTTTAGCCCTGAAATACTTCGGCATCCCTCTAGATCGCAAAGAGCGGGACGCATCGTTTCCGCTGGTCACCGCAGGAGGCTCGGCGATATTCATCAACCCCGAGCCGCTGGCGGAATGCATGGATGTTCTGTTCATCGGTGAAGGGGAAGGCATGGCCGAACGGTTTTTTGCATCGTTGCGTGACAGTGAAGACCGCGACCAGTTTTTGGAACATGCCGTGACCCTTCCCGGAATTTACTTGCCGCAATCTTATCGTCCCAGCATGGAACAAGGTTTGCAAGTTGGCATTTTGCCGATGAATCAAGCTCCTGCGCGGGTGACGCGGCATTGGGTGAAACAAGAAGAGTTGCTTTGCACCCACTCGGTTCTGCCTGATGAAGATTCCACTTTCAAGGATATGGCGTTGATGGAGGTCACGCGCGGATGTATTTGGGCTTGCCGATTTTGCACGGCGGGTTTCATATATCGTCCTCCACGTCTGCCCGATCTGGAAAAAACTTATCAGTCTTTGAATGCCACCGGATTGGGAAAATCGACGATTGGTTTTGTCGGGCCATCGGTGACGGATCATCCTGATCTTCCGGCGTTGGCGCGGAAAATCACCGAAGAAGGCAAGATGCTTTCGTTTTCTTCTTTGCGCATGGAAACGCTTGACGATGAACTCGTTGATTTGATCCTTAAAAGCGGACAGAAAACCGTGACCGTTGCTGTGGATGGACCTTCCGAGAGAATGCGCGATGTGATCAACAAAGCCGCGACCGATGATTTCATTGTTGAGAAGTGTCGATTTTTGACGCGTAAGGGAATCCTGCATTTAAAAATTTATTCCATAATCGGGTTGCCCAACGAGACCGAGGAGGATATCGACCAGTTCATTCAACTGGTCGAGCGGGTGCAGGCGGGGTATGTCGAGGAATGCCGTAAACGCGGAAACATCGGTCGACTGACGATTGGCTTGAGTCCGTTGGTGCCCAAACCGGGAACACCTTTTCAATGGCACCCGATGGAAGAGGTCAAAAGCTTAAAGAAAAAGTTTGCCCGGTTGAGAAAAGCCCTGGGTAAATTGCCGTACCTGAAAATGAGTTTTGGTTCCCCGAACGAGGCCTACCTGCAAACCTATTTATCGCGTGGCGACCGGACTGTGCACGCTTTTTTCAAAACCTATTTGAATAACGGTCACGATGCCAAGGCCGCATTAAAAAAGCATTCTATCGACCGCTATGTATACCGCCAGTATGGCAAGGAAGATTACCTTCCCTGGGATATTGTCGATCACGGTTACCGCAACAACTTCCTGTGGGAGGACTATCAACGCGGCTTGAACGCCGCCCACACCCCCATCTGCGATACCGCAATCTGTCACATATGTGGCCTCTGCTAACCACTAGGCGTGGGGCCAGTGTGCCGTCGCTTTATCTGGCGAGCAGAGAGTTAGCTCGGCTCAATTAAGCGTTTGCCCAGTGGCCTCTCCTGCTAAGGGGCTCTCTGGATCGGCTTAATGAGCCCTTGCTCCCCCTTCCACGAAGGGGGCTGGGGGAATTTGAGTTTGATTTT
>CAZEBI010000105.1:0-9828 GCA_964510355.1 uncultured Nitrospina sp.
GGATTCAGCTGTTTTCGTCTCCAAACATTTCAGAGCCTTTAGTTTTGCAGAAATATCTTTCAAAATATGAATTTGCCGCAATGCAGACTCCTGAAAAACCTTGAGAGAGTCCTTTTTGGAAATGCGAGGAACCGTGTTGTGTTGTTCCCGAAATGACCCCCTGCAATAACAATGAAGCGCTTCTCTTAGTGTCAGGTTTTGGACCCCCTTTATCGGCACACCTCCTTCGGTGGCATTGACAACAAAAGCATCGGAATTTTGAGAGAACACATGATTGTAACTTTCCATTGCCAGGGTGCTTGCCACACGCCCCCCGAACAGATCTATGCCCTGGGTTAAACTCGGACCATGCTTTGCATATTTCAAACGACTCCAGTAAGTCAGTGGTTTCAAACGGTCTACCTTGCCCATATGTTCATCATAATAATAGGAATGCTTGCAGTGCAGGCGTTGTTTGCAAAAAGACAGATCCTGGCCTACCAGAATGATTGGAGAACAGGATAAATAGTGGGCAAATTTGACAGCAGAATGGGCCACGGAAGTAACTTTTCCCAAATCACCTTTTTCCTGAGTGTATTTCTTCAACCATTCTGCGAGATAGACCTGTGAATCAAATGCCAACCGCCGATCTGGAAATGCATTGGGGATGGCATTTGGAACAGCCGGACTGTAAACAAGCCATAGGTCACTTCCACGGGCCGTGAGGTCAAAGCATTTCACAGTTTCCTCATCAGGGTCGATGGAAATGACAACATCGGGCTGAATCCCATTATGGAACAATGGTTTTAAGGCTGTTCCTACGGCGATTAAATAAATATTTTCGCGGGCAGATTTGAGAAGTTGGATATTTTTATCCAGAGATGGGCCAGCAGAACATATTACTGCCGGAATACCAGGTAAAGAGTTCTTTAAGGAAGTTATCCCCGGACTCGTAAGCAAATTCTCAAAGTTGGAAAAAATATTCCGATAATAAAGTTTAGAATGAACGCTCTGTGTTTTTAAATTGATTCGGCTTTCACTAAAATATTTTTCAATTTCTTCCAACAAAACTCCGTAATATTCCAGGTTTTTCTCCACAAGGGATTTTTGCCTGACGAGGCAATACTCATTGAGGGTGAAATTAATTCGCTCGGACTCCAACAGATCGTCCAGCTCCAAGGGGTTGGCATCGACAAATAGCTTCACCCCCGGATGTTCAAAAATCGGAGAAAAATCAATCTCGCGCAGAGCAAGCGCGAACAATTCAGGATCTTTTTCGAATATATATATTTTCGCCTGTTTTGAAGTTTTCTGAATTATCTCCATAACCTGATAACCCAGCCCCAGCCCCAAAACGACAAAGTTTATGGACTCACTGATTCTAAATGTTTCGAGATAACGGGCGGCCTCGGCAATCGGATCGTAATTGCTATTGATTTGTTTTTTATTTCCCTCGCTGTCTATATGGATAAGGGTAGGGGGGCCTGATCGGGACTTTGTCACTCGATAATGAGTAGAAATCTTCTCGGTAATTTTGTCACACAAGGCGGCATCTGTTTTTCTTAAAGAGACTAGATTTCTGCTTAGAAGGGAATCGCTCATTTTATTTTTCACGGACCAGGGAAAAATAGTACAACTCCCAGGTAGCATAAACTCCGGTTGAGAACCTGGAATCATAGTCACGCATTAATTTTCTGAGCCCCCCGGTTTTTACCATTCGGATTGGTGCCGCTCCGATTTGTTGTAGATTTTTTAAAAGTGTTATGGTGCTTGCAAAAAATATTTTTCGGATTTCCACATCACACTCTTTAATGGTGAAACCTGAATTTCGAATCATCTCCTTCCAGGTTTCCTGTCCGTAAAGTTCCATTGGGCTCGCCAAATTTGCGGCCTCCCTGAACTCTACGAGAGTCCTCGGACCAAAGGTGCTAAAGAGCAGTTTTCCATCATCCGTTAAAGCCCGATGCAATTGTCTCAATGTTTCCTGGGGTTGCTTAAACCACTGAAATACGGCATTCGCACAAACCATATCTGTCTTTTCAAAGTGGATATGTTCTGCATTTCCAGGGACTATTTTTATATTGTCCTGTAATGACAGCGAGTTGCTTAAAATTTTCAGCATTCCCGGAGCGATATCATTTAAAACAAGTTGCTTTACAGACTGTGTGAGAAGGTGCCGCGTAAAAAGCCCCGTGCCACATCCTATTTCAAGAACATTGTCGGGCAATGGCACGGGAAGAAACGAGGCCAGCCTTTCTGCCATGGATTTTTGCAGTTGTGCATAACGATCGTATGTTTTTGCATGCTTGGAAAAGCTGTCTATTAAATTTTCATCATTTAATAAATGTCTGTCATCGGGTGTCAAGGAGTACTTCCTGATTTTTTAAGAGTCCCTAATTACTGCGGGATATGGCAAAAACGGGGTGAAAAATGGCAAGAAAGCGATATGCAATATTACCGGTCGCTGGCCCGCCTGCGATAAGAGGCTTTTGGTACAACCTTCACGGGCATTTGGATGGTAAAAATTGATCCTTGGCCCTCAGTGCTTTTAACAGTTATATCTCCACCCATCATCTGGCAAAATCTTCTGCTTATGGCAAGCCCCAGTCCCGTCCCACCAAATTTACGGGTAGAAGAATTATCTACCTGAGAAAATTCAAGAAACAAATTTTTAAGAGACTCTTTGGGAATTCCCATTCCGGTGTCGATGATATCAAAGATGATCCAGTCGATTTTTTGACGGGTTACCCGGATGACCTTCAATGTGACCGTGCCGTTTTCTGTGAATTTGCAGGCGTTGCTCAACAGGTTATGAAGCATCTGCGTTACCCGAGTCTCATCAGCCTCCATGCTTCCGATATTCTTGGGGCAATCTATAACTAACTCATTGCCCCCTCCCTCAGCCATCGGGTGTATGGTGGCTTCAACATCCGTAACCAGCTTGTTTATATCGAAGCTTTTCAAAAAGATTTCCATTTTACCGGCTTCGATTTTAGAAAGGTCCAGAATTTCATTGATCAAGCCAAGCAAATGTTTTCCCGAAGTACGGATTTTTTCCAAATCGGATTGAAATTCATCCAGGCCGTCTTCCTCGGCATCCTCAATGAGCATTTCGCTGTATCCAATAATGGCGTTCATCGGAGTGCGAAGCTCATGGCTCATATTTGCCAGAAAATTACTTTTAGCACGACTGGCCTCTTCGGCACGGTCTCTTGCCCCAATCAGTGTTTGATGAGCTGTTTTCAATTCATTAATCAGCGAAGTATTGCTAACCGCAACCGCCGCCTGCGAAGCCAATGATTCGACCAGGCTCTCATAATCAGGAGAAAAGGGATTGACCTTCTTTTTGTCATTGGCATCCCTGGCATTCAAAAGTTGCAAGACACCTATTACCTCATCCTCGTGATTGGTTAAAGGAACCACAAGCATTGATTTTGTCCTGTAACCCGTTTTTGCGTCAAACTTTTTGGGCCCCGTAAAATCAAACGGTTTATAATTATAAACATCTGGGATATTGACAGAAATATTTTTCATCGCCACATAGGCCGACACATTGGATTCTTTGATTTCCACCGGTGGAAAAGTAATGTCGGCACCCGTGACCCCACCCATATTTATGTTTAAAGATTCATTCTGGACAATTTTGAAATGCAGCAGGTTGTCCTTAAGAATATACAGGGTTCCTCCGTCGGCAAGGGTCAGGTCCCTGGCTTCATTGACAATTGTTTCCAATAAGGCGTTCAGGTTTCTTTCCCCGGATAATGCGCGACCGATATTGGAAAGCCTTTGAATATGCCCCATCAAGTTGAAGGAGCGTTTGGAATCCAGCCCTCCTTTTTGAATGAACTCGGCCAACTCACTACCAAAATGATTTCTGGATTTTGCTGATCCGATCACCAAGCTAGGATCAACGATCCACCCCTCGCTTTGAATATTGGGGTGTTGGATATCAGGCATTCCATAGTTGGGTTTTCCTATGCTGTATGCCCAGGCAACCTGCGTGGAAATTAAAATAGCATCTAAAATGGCGCTGTCAGACTCTTCAATACATTTTAATTTCAGGGTGTCATCCAGAAAAATTTTAAACTTGAAGTCTTGTTCAAATTCGGGAGTTTCTAATCCTTTTATAATTTCCTTATGCAGGTTTTCGCGATCTATGTTTTTTGTTTTAGTTCCCAGGCCATGCACCGCAAAACGTTTAGCTACCAGATCAGGAAAGGTTTCCAATACAACACGGTTATCTTTTTTAGGGTGACAGGGGAGTATGGATACGCCTGACTTGAGAAGGCAATAGGTTCCTTCATAAAATTGCAGGGCCAATTGTTTCTGATTCAATTTTAAAGGACTTTCTGTTCCGGCCATCGTATCGGTCAGGCGCCGAGGCTCTTTGTTTCCTTTAGGTAATTTAGCCTTGAACTGTTTTATTTTCTTTTCAAATCCATCCCGCTTCCAACGATTAATATTTTTTATATAACTGCTCCAGTTATCGGGCAGATCCATTTTTTTTGTGAAAAGATTTGGCTGACCGAGAGGAAAGTTGACGCCTGCAAACCAAGGTCCGTTTTTTTTCAAAAAAGCATCAAACTCCTTTAATCCGTATAAAGCCTCTACCTTTATTACAGATAGCCCCTGACTTTTTTTAAAGTCGCAAACAGCTATTGTGATAGGATTTTTTGGGCTGGGGGAATGATTAAAATTTATGCCAAATATTTTCATAAGCTATGCGTTGTTCAATCGTCCTGCCAGGTGTTTTAACAGCTTTTCTGGAGCATGACCAACCCCTTGAATAATATCCAAATGGGGGATATGCCTTTTGAGTATATCAGCTTTAATGAAAATATCATTTTCTCCCAAAATGGACAAAAATATTTCACTGTCCTCTCCCTTTGCCCGACATGTTCTCAAAAACTCCAGGCCGCGTAATAAGACCTCTCTATCCGGTACATCTTCAATCATTGTTTCCGGGAATGGGAGGTCGGAGTAAGAAAAGAAGTCGGTGACACATTTATCTGAGTTCTGCCGCAAAACCCGGGCCAGGTATTTCAATTGCGTTTCCGAGGTGGTGCCCCCCAGCTCATCTTTATCCAAAAACGATAAAATGGGGGCTAACAGCGCTTTTGCCGAATTATCAGGCAATAAATATTTATACTTCAGCAACCAGAGGCTTCCCAGAGAATATCCTATATAGAGGTCAGCAGGATATCGCCGTAGCAATATTTCTGCTTCTTCAGGATTTTCTGGGGTTTCAGGGTAAATAATTTCAACCTTAGAACCAGGAAAAGCAGAGGCCACCTGCCCGGCAAACCATTTTTTTGGCAACGCCCATCCTGAAACCGCTGTTATGTTCAAGATTTTGTCCATGGCTCGAGTATTTCGAGTAACTCCTGCAAGCTTTGAGGGGTCACTCCGGTGTGCAAGGAAATCCGCAGTCGCGAAGAATTTTGGGGCACGGTCGGCGGCCGGATAGCCCCCACCAGAATTCCCTGGCGCAAAAGATGATTTCTGAGTTCCAGCGTCTTGCCAGGGTCTCCAATCCATAGCGGGATGATGGGGGAGTGAGCTTCTTGCTTTATCTTCAAGGTCTCTCTGAAATGCTTCGATATTTCCTGAAGATATTTTCGTTCTTCTTGTGCGGATTGCAACACCTTCAATGCCACCTCAGCCGCACCTGCCTGAGCCGGAGATAAAAATGTCGAGTAGATGAATTCTCCCGCCCGGTTCACCAGAAAATCAATAATGATTGACGAGTCGGAAAGAACATAGGCACCCATACTCGCCAAGGATTTCCCTAACGTACCGATGAGAATATCTACCTGATCCTGCACTTGCATTTGCTCTGCAAGCCCTGCACCTGTTTCTCCAAAAACACCGGTTGCGTGCGCTTCGTCTAAAATCAGTATAAAAGGGATGTGCTTTTTCAGCGCAACAAGCTTTTTCAAATCTGGATAATCCCCATCCATGCTGAAAACACTTTCTGTGACCACAAAAATCGTTTCATAATCTTTGGAATGGGTCTCCAACAATTTTTGCAAATGTTCCAAATCAAGATGAGGGTATCGTTTGAATCGCGCAGGACCCTGCGTAAGAGCCTGGACCATGGAATGGTGGATCAGCTTGTCTGCCAGAACAAGGTCGTTTTTTCCGGGCAAATGTTTGAGTACCGCTTGGTTTGCCAGGAAACCCGCATTGAAGAGCAGGCCATAGGATTTGTTCTTCCAGTCACGCAACCGGTCCAGCAGACTCTGGTGGCAGGGAAGAAAACCCGAGAGCAGGGGAGAGGCACCGCTTCCCGTGCCATATTTTTCACAGGCTTCTTTCGCGCCTGCAATAACACGAGGGTCATGCCGCAACTGGAAATAATCGTTGGAGCATAAATTAAGCCGACACTCAGGATAAAGCTTAACCTCGCGGAAAAGGTCATTATTCCGGCTGGAGTCTAACTCCTCTTGAAGGCGATTGAAAAATTGTTCGCTCAATGAATTTCACACCTGTTGAAGGGTCAACAATGCCAAAATTATGGTATAAATTATGCTACAAGTCCAGCGTGACACGGGGCCAATTGGAGGCGTATGGAAAAAATTCAGGATTCAGGAAAAGTCTGGTGCAAGGGTTCTACCCGCCCGGTACACGCTGTGCGGGTGGGAGATAAGATATTCGCCACGGGTAAAGAGGAAGACCAGTCCATTGAGTGCCGGGTGGATGGAGATACGCTATATATTGACCTGCATGAAGCAAAAATTACCCGGAAGATCCCCCTTGATCTTGAGCCCACGCTTGCAGGAACGCTGTTCAATGGTTTCACCCATACCAAACATGCGGACGTTCTCATCGTCAGTTCAGACCATGACCGCATCGAAGAAACCACCACTGGGCCAGCGTGACGCTGGACCAATGAGCAACTACTTTCTCTGGCTAGCAAAATTTCTCTCGGCTTGAGAAGCTACTCCTCGTCAGCTTCGAGCTGACGCTTAGTCTCAATATCGCGTACTAATCTTGCGGATTGGTGTTCACGGGTCTTGCGATCAACAAATTCCACTTCCCCATTGCGAAGGTTGATCCGACCCACTTCCTGTTTGTCATTCGTTGTGCTCGTCCAAATAAAGTGGGCGCATTTGCTGACAAATAATGGGTCAATATGAACCACTTCGTCTTCCCAGTCTTTTTGATTCAATTTCGATTCGAATAAAGTTTCGACTTCTTCCTGGGTTGGAAGCCGCCAATCGCTGAACCCTCCGGCATAAACCTGTTTCATCAGCTGGCAATAAGCCTGTGCCTCGTCAAAAGTCCGCCATTGACCCAAATCGCCCCAGGAGTCTTTAGGCAGCCAGTGTTTATTATATTTTGTGTCGGTGATCATCCCTGACGGATTGTCATGGAAACGGTTTTGTTGACCCAGCTGTTGATTCATTTGTTGTACCCAGAATTATTGATGTGGAAAACTATCATGTTTAACGGGCCTCTTCAATGCCTTTTAAAAGCTCGTCCTGCAAAAGGCGGGTCAGGATGCCCGGTTTTTTGTTTCCTATGCCTATATTGTCCACACGAATTACGGGAACAATATCAATCCCGGAATTGGTAATAAACACTTCATCAGCACTCAAAACATCTTCCGCCAGCAAAGCACCTTCTTCTATGGGAATTTTGAACCTTCTCGCGATTTCAATTACAACCCTGCGGGTGATTCCTCCCAGCACATAATCATTGACTCTCGGAGTTTTAAGAACACCCTCTTTTACAATAAACAGATTGCTGGTCGCCCCTTCCGTCACACCCCGAACCGGATCAACGATCACTCCCTCCATACTTCCCTTGCGCATGGAAATTTCCCGGACCAAAATATTTGCAAGGAAGTTGCAGGTTTTCAGGCCCTCTTGTATACCTGGCAAACCCGATGCCGACATGGTGAGCAAAGTGATCTGAACCCCTTTGCGATAAATAGCCGCAGGTAGAGGCTGATGAGGCCTGACATGGACCACTAATGTAGGGGGAGTCTCAGGGTCTATCCGAAAACTGTCTGCGTTGATGCCCCGGGTGACGGTCAGCCGGATGATGGCATTTTTAAACTTGTTCAGGGTCAGTGTTTCCAGCACCACCGCCTTGACTTCTTCCTGGGTCATGGGCAAATCAATAAAGATCAGGGGCAGGGAGCGAAACAACCTTTCGATATGGTGATCAAGCCTGAAGACTTTTCCCTTACTGGCACGCATGGTTTCAAACAAACCATCGCCGTAACAGAAACCTCGGTCCAATATAGAAACTTTTGCATTTTCAAGAGGGGTGAATAATCCGTTTAAATAAACAATGGAGTTTTGCATAAGCGACGCCCTATTGAGACAAAGCCTGTATCATTGCCGCAGCCTTGTCCAAGGTTTCCTGATACTCTTTTTGCGGGTCAGAATCCGCCACAATACCTGCACCCACATGAAAGCTAGCCGTTCCATCGCAGACCACTATGGAACGTATAATAATGTTTAAATCCATATAAGGGGCGAAACCAATATATCCGAAAGAGCCGGAATAGGGGCCTCGCACAACCGGCTCCAGTTCAGAAATAATTTCCATACAACGAATTTTGGGGCAGCCTGTAATGGTTCCTCCAGGAAAGACCGCCTGCAAAATATCACGAACACAGGTTCCGGGTTTAAGAGTTCCAACTATATTGGAAACAATATGGCTCACATGCGAATATTTTTCCAGAAACATAAAATCGGTAACACAAACCGATTCGGCGATACGCCCTAAATCATTGCGCTCTAAATCTACCAGCATCAAATGTTCAGCCCGTTCTTTCGGATTCAACAGCAGCTCCGCAGAAAGGGCCTGATCGTCTTCATCCCTCTTGCCACGAGGCCGGGTGCCAGCGATGGGCCGTGTTTCAATATGACGCTCGTGAACTTTCACCAGCCGCTCGGGAGACGAACTGACCAATGAAAAATTTTGAAACTCCAAAAACCCTGAAAAAGGCGAGGGATTGATTTGCCGTAGCCTACCATAAAGCTGGAACGGGCTGCCGGTAAAACCTGTGGTGAATTTCTGCGCCAGATTAGCCTGGTAAATATCTCCTTCCCGGATATAATTTTTAGCCTTTTCCACGCGCTCGGTGTAATCCGCCGGGCTCAAATTAGATTTTAGCCCGGAGGGTGAACCAGATTGCGGAAGTTCTGATTTTTCACCGATGTCCTCTGCTAAAACCCGGTCCAGCTCCTGCCACATATTTTTGATTTCCTCGCAAAGTTCGTCGTAGTCACAACCTGACGTTTTCGGCGAGAGAATGAATTTTAATTCTTCCGTAGCATGATCATATAAATGCAGGCGTTCTATCTCCATGAACAGCAAGTCGGGTAAAAAATTACTTTCAGGCGATTTTCTGACAGGTAAAGATTCAAACCATGCACCAGCTTCATAACCGATGAATCCTACCCATCCACCCCAAAAATGCGGCAGATAATCCACCGGTCGGACGCTTTCTTCGAAATTCAGCAAAGCCAGACCCGAATCAGGTTGATCCCATTCTGCCACTACTGTACCTTTTTGCAATAATTTTGCCTGCTGTCCTCGGATCTCTAAAATTCTGGAGCCCGCCTTTCCCATCAAAGAATAACGGGCTGTCTCTTTGGGGCCTTTGCCACTTTCAAACAGGAAAGTATTTTCAGTATCAGGAAAAAGTTTCTTAAATAAAAGGGACAGATCCAGGCCCGGAACCTTTTGCTGACCGCAAACCGGCACACGCGATGAAGATGCTGTCAACCGGTCAAATGTATTTCTATCAGGTAGAATATTCATCTAGCCTATCTATTGTACGAGAGGTTTTTAAATCACCCCAGCCCTCTTTAAAAAGAGGGGTCCATT
>CAZEBI010000106.1:0-2320 GCA_964510355.1 uncultured Nitrospina sp.
GGACTCAAGCCCGATGAGTTGAGGGGTTGAGCAGGGAGGGTTGGATGGTGAATTTAAGCAAAAAAATCCACACCCCTCCTGGCCGTCACTGAAGCAGTGCCCCTCATGAGAGGGGAGGGTCAATGAAAAATCTCGGGTTACGCAAAGGTCCCCCTGATAAGGGGGATTGAGGGGGGTTGATTTTAAACCTCTTTTCCCTCAAGCTACCCCCTTTGATCCATGAGGCAAGTGAATAAATGTCACGGGGATTGGGCTGGTTTACAACCTCTCATGCAATATAAAAGCTAGTGGTTACTAAAGGGTATCTTCGTGGCATTTTATTGTCTTTTGCCACAGCTTTGCTTTGGGGCGTTCTTCCTATTTTTCTTAAGATAACTTTGCAAGGTTTTCATGCCGGAACGATTGCCTGGTTCCGGTTTCTTTTTGCCTTTGCGCTGTTGGCAGTCATCCTGCAATGGAAAGGGCATGAACCGCTGGACATTCTTCGCAAACCTCCATGGATGGGAATCCTGGGAGGAGTCTGTCTTTCCGTAAACTATTATTGGGTGACAGTCGCCGTCGACTTGAGCGGGCCTTCCAATATGGCGGTTCTGATACAGGTTGCCGGAGTGTTTTTGGTCCTGGTCGGGGTTTTTGTTTTTCATGAACGCCTGTCTTTGAGGCAGGTGCTGGGAATGTTCGTAGTGGGATGCGGGTTGTTCCTGTTTTTTCATGACCAGCAAACCCGGATTCGGGAACCGGGAGAATATTATTATGCCAATTTTTTAATTGTTCTTGCGGCTCTGACATGGGTGGGGTATATGGTGTCGCAAAAATTCCTCAGTCGGCAATATGGGGCGCAGTCTTTAAACCTGCTGGTATATGCTGTTGCGACCATTGTGCTGATAGCAGGCGTTGATTGGGCCGATTTTTCCCGCGCGGGTCTCACCGCCTGGTGGGCTCTGATATTTTGTGCGATCAACACGCTCCTGGCATATGGTGCGCTTGCCGAAGCGGTCAAACATATTCCCCTGGCTTTGATAAGTGTCATCATCAGCCTGAATCCGTTGATCACGCTTTGGGGAATGAAAGTTCTTCCTGAGATGGGGTTTGCCGGGCTACAAGCCGACCCGGTCGGATCATTAGGATATTTGGGTGGCGCGATTGCTGTTATCGGAGTGGTACTGGTTGTCTACCACCGGCGAACCGCCGGGGAAAACAGGGCAAGAACTCGTTAAGTCGAGACAACTTTTTGCTTGCCAACAAGGGCTATTGTTCACTGGGTCCAGCGTCACGCTGGTGGCCGAGTGGCTGCTAGCCGCAGGGCAACTGGGCAAGGGCTTGGTTGTGCCGAGATAACTCTTTGCTCGCCAGAAAAATTTATTGCACGCTGGCCCCACGCCTAGTGGCGGTGACGACTCCGGTGGGGATGGCTTCGATGCGGAAATGGCGAATATCGGAAACTCCGGCTCCCTTAAGCCATTCGATTTTTTCTTCAATGGGATGCGCCCGTCCGCCTTCGGTCAGCATGCCAATATTGAGGCTGAACAGCGTGTCATCCACAGGGCCGGTCTGGTCTTCATTGGTGCAGAAACCGTGGATGACGATGCGGCCTCCTGGTTTCACGGCTTTCACCGCTTTAGCGACCAGGGCTCTACTCATATCCGCATCATACATATGCAGGATATTAGCCATGAGTACCAGGTCGTATTGGCTATCGCCCAAATCATCTTTATGGAAATCACCCGGTTGGGTGTCAACCCGGTCTTGTAGTCCATAACTTTCGATATAATTTTTTGCGACTTGCAGAACCGGTGCGATATCGAATACGGTTGCTTTGAGATGGCTGTGCAGTTTGCACCATTCCAGCGCATAGGTTCCGGGCCCTCCTCCTATATCCAGCATCGTTTTTGCGTCCCCGACAGGAATCTCGCGGGCAATCAGCCACGTGGCTTTAAGCGCCTTGTCGTGCATGGCATCGGTGAACGCTCGCATTTTGTGTGGGTTGCCGCCAAGCATCTCCATGATGCTCTTGATGAGAATGCCGGATTTTATAAATGAGGACAGTTGCCCCCAAATGGGATAGAGATCCGCCGAGAGTTGAATCCATTGTTGCAGTGACTGCCGCCGGATATGAGGTAATCGTGCGCGGTTTTTGGCAGGTGGTAGCCTTGTTTTTCCTTGACGATGATTTCCATGGAAGTGAGGGCATTGAGCAGGCGCTCGGTGGCTTCGGGGTCCAGGGTCAAGGTTTTTGCGATTTGTGCGGCGGTTGCTGGTTGTTTGAGTTGATCGAATAATTTGAGTTCGTTAGCGGTCATGATCACGCAAGCCGGTTGAT
>CAZEBI010000106.1:2356-9590 GCA_964510355.1 uncultured Nitrospina sp.
ATGACCTTGTCCATTTCCATCTGTATGCTCCCTTTTTTGGATCAGCGGTTGCGGGATTTCATGCCCCGGTCGATTTCGCGGTCGGCCTCGCGTTTCTTGAGTGCGGCGCGTTTGTCGTAGAGTTTTTTCGCTTTACAAATTCCGAGATCGACTTTTGCCTTGCCGTTTTTAAAATAAACTTTCAGTGGCACCAGGGTGCAACCCTTCTCCTGGGTTTTTCCGATGAGTTTGCTGATCTCCTTTTTATGCAGGAGCAGTTTGCGCTTTCGCATGGGATGGTGGTTGAACTGCGTGGCCGGGGTGTAAGCATCGATATGGAAATGGAGCAGCCAGGCTTCCTCCTTGTCAATGATGGCGTAGCTGTCAACCAGGTTGGCTTTGCCGTCTCTCAGGGATTTAACCTCTGTGCCCCGTAGCATTATCCCTGCCTCCAGGGTGTCTTCGATGGAATAATTATGTCTCGCCTTTTTATTCTGGCAGACAATTTTAATATCACTCACGATGGATAACCGGATAAATAAAAAGTGTTGTTGAACTATCCTCCCCTCTCATGAGGGGAGGTTTGGAGGGGTGTGGATTTCTTTGATGGAAGTCATAACCCAACCCTCCCGTGCTCAACCCCTCAGCTCATCGGGCTTGAGTCCCTATGAAGGGAGGGGAAGTACATTAGTTAACTTCCAGGGTCACGGACTGCCCCATTCGGGCTTTCAGTTTTTTTTGTGCGTTGTCTTCGCGGTAAAATATTTCCAGTTGATTCCAGCTGTTGATGATGGCGCCGGGTTGATTGTCTTTCATCTGGTAATAACCGGTGACGAGCCCTTCGATACGGTGCTTTCCGATCTGCACATTTATTGTAGCTGATGAAGAAAAAGTTTCGTGGATTAATTCGGCAGAAATATTGGTGGTGAGGTTGCCGAAGCGGTCGATATAAATGATTTCTCCTTGCAGGGTTGTTCCTTTTAATTGCGGTTGCGGAAAGTCCAGATGGACGGGTTTCAATACCCGTGGTCCCATTTTTGACTGTGCGATACCGCTTGCAATCCATGCCGCGCAGGGGGCGAATACATCGCGCCCGTGAAACGTGTTGGAGATGTTTTTAAGGAAATATTTTTTATTGGTGATTTCATAGACCCGGCTATCAGAATACAGGGCAGGGGTGAGGACCCCGTTGTCGGGCCCAACAAAGGTCTGGAATTTGGACTGCACCACCATGGCCCTGCGCATTGTCGGGCCGAGGTTTTCCGATTTTTTTGCTTTTCCCTTAAGGGGAGAGCCGACACCAGGATCGACAATCACCACATGCACGGTTTTTCTGGGAAACCAGGGGTAGGTGGCGTTGAGAATTAATGCCGCCTGAGCGATGTTTTGCGGTTCGATATTGTGGGTGATGTCAACGATCTGGGCATCGGGCACAATATTGAGAATGACCCCCTTCATGATGCCGACAAAAGGATCATCCAGGCCAAAGTCTGTGGTGAGGGTTATTATTGGACGCATCCTGCGACCTGATGTTCACAAACTTCTTGCAAGGTGACGGAGACGAGATTGTTTTTTAATGAGTCGGAACCTTCCACAATGACCGGAACATAGTTTTCGGTATGGCCTTTGAGCCAGCCGGATTTTGTGTCGCGCTGATTTTCAATCAGCACGGTTGTATTCTGTTTTAAAATATTTTCCCAATATTTTGTGGCTTTGTGGCGGGCCAACTGAGTCAAGTTCCGGTTCCTTTGTTTTTTTATGTTTCCGGGAACATCGTCTTTGAGTTGATAGGCTTCGGTGCCCCGGCGCGGCGAGTAGGAAAACACATGCAGGTAGGAGAAGGGCAATTGCTCTATCAGTTTGCGGGTGTTTTCAAATTGTGCATCGGTTTCGCCGGGAAAACCAACGATGACATCTGCCCCCAGTCCCAGTCCGGGTATGGCGGTGAGTGCGCGTTGAACCACTTCAAGATATTGGTCGTGGTTATAATTTCTACGCATGGCTTTAAGGATTGTGTCATCGCCACTTTGCAAAGGAATATGAAGGTGCGAGCAGAGTTTTTGAGTTTCCGCCATGAGCTGTATCAGGTCATTATCGATTTCCATAGGATTGATCGAACTCAACCGGACCCGGAAATCTCCTGGCAGTGCAACGATATCGCGAACCAAAGAGGAGAAAGTTTCGTTCCGGTCCATGCCCCATGTGCCCAGGTTGATGCCGGTGAGTGTGATTTCCTTGAATCCGGAAATGACCGCTTGTTGGATATTATGGATGATATTTTCGCGTGTATCACTGACCGATTTACCACGCGCTTTGACAACGGTGCAGAAGGAACATTTCTCGTCACAGCCGGTTTGGACTTTGATGAAGGCTTTGGTCATGCCCTGAAAATTTCGCACCGGGATGGTCTTGAATATCCGCCTTTTATGAATATCGGACATGATGATTTCAGTGGACGTAGTTTTTCCCCAAGGCTCGCCTGGGTTCAACAGTTTCTTTTTTATGAGGTTGGCGATTTCCAGTTTGTCGGCATTGCCAAGAACGATGTCGAGGCCGGGCATGTTTGCGGCTTCTTGCGGGTTCAGCTGTGCATAACATCCGGTGAACACGACCAGGGCCTCGGGGTTGATGGCCAGAGATTTTTTAACTGCAAGACGGGAGCTGGTATCACTGCGTTGGGTTACCGTACAGGTGTTGATGACATAGGCATCGGCTTTTTCTTTACCGTTGACGATAGCAAAACCTTCCTGCTCAAGCAGGGTCTGCATTTCTGCTGTATCGTGCTGGTTGGTTCGACATCCCAATGTAATGCAGGCAACTTTCCTGGAGTTCAATTCAAATATGCGTAAAAGTTTTCAGATACTTTTACTTTATCTTAGACTATGCATTGGAGCAACTTGTAATTGCATGATTTAAGGGTATCTCTGAAAATTACTTTGGCCATGAGCACCCCTTATGAAATAAGGGGTGCGAGTTGCCGCAAGAAAATTACTGAATAAATATAGATGCCTTTAGAAAGTCCTGCAAGTCCATGCTTGACCGCTTGGGGTGAGTTTGCTACTATCACCGCACTCAAGCCACTTGCGACCCTGGGGAGGACGTCACAATTTCTGACCTCAGGATGTTAATGAATCCTCCTGCTATGCAAAAAACTCAAAAACAAGTCACCACTTTTCTGGAAAAGTGGCTGGACAAATCCATCCGGCAATATGTTGGTGCAATGGATGAGGAAAATAATGGACACTTGCATGAGTTGATCATGGGAGGCATTGAAAAACCGCTGGTTGAAATCGTTTTAAAGGAAACCAACGGCAACCAGACCAAGGCCGCAAATATTTTGGGGATCAACCGCAACACGTTAAGAAAAAAAATCGCCGAATATAAAATTAAATGCGGCACCCGAACCTAGCGGTCATCATTTTAGCGGCGGGTAAAGGGACCCGCATGCAATCTTCTCTTGCCAAAGTCCTTCTTCCCCTTGCCGGTCGTCCTCTCCTTGATTATGTGCTGGATCTTTCCTCTCGTTTGAACCCTGCTCGGACTGTAGTCGTGGTGGGGCACCAGGCGGCCCAGGTCCGCGAAGCCTTTGCTCACAAGAAGGTTGAATTCGTTGTTCAGAGCGAGCAGTTGGGCACGGGCCACGCCGCTGAGCAAGCTAAACAGAAATTGGCAGACTTTAAAAAAGGGCAGGTTTTGGTGTTGTGCGGGGACATGCCTTTGATTCGGTCAGAAACCCTGTTGCTCATGCTTGCAGAACATGAAACAAGCGGAGCAAAATGTACGATGCTGACCTTGAGGAGTAGCGGTTGCCATGATTTTGGCCGGATCATTCGTGACGGGAAAGGTTCCATATTAAAAATCGTGGAATTCAAGGATGCATCGGAAGCTGAGAAAAAAGTTGACGAATTCAACTCTGGAGTATATTGTTTTGACAATGAATTGTTTTTTAAGGCTTTATCTCATGTCAGCCCTGACAATATTCAGAGAGAATATTATTTGACCGATACGATAGAATACTTGGTGCGAAACGGGTATCTCGTTCAGGCGGTTCAGACTCAAGATGCAGATGAGATACTGGGAATCAATTCTCCCGATGATTTGGACCGGGCAGAACGGTTGCTGGCGGACCATCAGCAACTCTCGTAGCCAACATCCTTCCAATCAGGATTTTCTAAAATGAAAGCCATAATCCTCGCCGCAGGTCAAGGCACCCACCTCAGCCCCTTTTCAGAAACCCGGCCTAACCCTATGATTGGGGTTGCGGGGCGGACCATGCTGGATAACACCCTTGCTTTACTCAAAAGCGCTGGCATCAATGACATCTTTATTGTGGTTGGGCATGAGAGGGATAAATTGATCGAACGGCTTCAGCAACAAGACCATAATGGGTTGAATCTGCATTGCGTGGAACAAAAACGCGAGTTGGGCATCGGTCATGCAGTGATGCAGGTCAAAAATAAAATATCTCCCGGCGAGTATTTCCTGCTTTTGTATGGGGATACCCTGACTGCGGAAAATATTTTCAGTAAAGTCCAACAATCATTTCATGCCTTTAAATGTCCGGTTGCCTCCATTTGTTTGCCTCCTACCAACCAGATGTTTGGCAATGTTTTCCTGAATGCCAGGATGGAGATCACAAAAATTATCGAAAAACCCAAAGGAAATAACCTCGGAAATTATGTCCTGTCGGGAGTGTTTATATTGCCGGCTTCTTTTTTCAAACTGCTGGAATCTTCGGGAAACTCCATGGAGAAGGCGTTGAAGAAAGTGGTGGCAGGAGAAGGGTTGCGGGCCTCTATGTGGGAAGATGAGTGGCTGGATGTGGTCTATCCCTGGGAAATTTTAATGGGCAATAAGATGATCATGGACTCGTGGCAGGAATCTTCCATTGCCAAAACCGCAACGCTGGAAGCCAACGTGACCCTGCAAGGGATTGTGCGCATCGAGGCCGGAGCGATTATTAAATCCGGCGCGGTGCTGGAGGGGCCCTGTTGCATTGGAGAGGGAAGCTATATCGGAAACAACTCCCTCGTCAGGAGCTATACCTCCGTTGGAAAAAACTGTTCGGTAGGAAGTGGCGTGGAATTAAAAAACTGCGTGGTGATGGACAATTCCCAGATAGGCCGACTCTCTTTTGTCGGCGACAGCGTGCTGGGTGAAAACGTGGATATGGGGGCAGGATGCATGACCGTGAACCGGACCGTGGACTGGAAACCGATTTCCGTGAAAAACGGGAAGCGGTCTATAAAAACGGGAATGACAAAACTTGGGGCCTTTTTGGGTGACGGGGTTGTTGTTGGCGCCGGAAATACCCTGCAACCGGGCACGGTCGTTGCACCGGGGAAAATTCTTCCTGCCTGCTACTCAGTAAAACAAAAATAACAGGATAAATATGTGTGGAATTAGCGGCGTTGTCGGATTAAAAAATATATCCGAGTTTCTTTTTGAAGGCATCAGGAACCTGGAATACCGGGGCTATGATTCCTGCGGCGTTGCCTTGATGAATAAAACCCGCCTTATCATCAAAAAAGATATCGGCGGAGTGGAAGAGTTTTATCGCAGACACAATGTCCTGCAACTCAAAAGCAAGATAGGCATCGCGCACACCCGCTGGGCCACGCACGGGAAAGTGACACAGAACAATACCCATCCCTTCTCTTCTCGCGATGAGAAGTTTGCGGTGGTTCATAATGGAATCATCTCAAATTACCGCCCCTTGAGGGATCAGCTGAAAAAAGAAGGTTTTAAGTTTTCTTCTGAAACCGATACTGAAGTTCTTGCCCATCTTCTGGAAAAGTTTTATAAGCGCAGCCGCAATGTGGAAAAAGCTTTTGTGAAAATGCTGAGTCTCATTGAAGGTACTTTTGCGATGGCGTTTATTTCTTCCTACCTTCCCGACCAGATTTTTTGCGCCAAAAGAGAATCGCCTCTGATGCTGGGAATCGGTGATGAGATCAAGTTTATTGGTTCCGATTTCAATGCTTTCATCGACTACACCAAAAATGCCGTGATTCTGGATGATGGGGAATATGCCATTCTTTCCCGGGACACTTATGTTGTGAAAAGCCTTGTGAGCAAAGAGGAAATCATGAAACCCATTACTAAAATCGAATGGGACAGTGAGACTTCCAAAAAAGGCGGTTACCCTCATTATATGCTCAAGGAAATTTATGAACAGCCTCAAACCATTTCCAATGCGTTGGATCTGGAGGCCTCAGGGCTGGATGAGGTTGTTAATTTATTTGAAAAATCTAAAAACTCCTATTTTCTCGGTGTGGGGACCACATTTTATGTCGCGGAATATGCCAAATATATTTTTTCGCAGTTGGCGCAGGAATTCTTTCCTTCTGTCAGTTCCGATGAATCTATGGTGCTGGCCAATGTGAACAAGCAGTCCCTGGTTTTTGCCCTTTCACAATCGGGGGAGACTTTTGACACTTTGTCGGCATTGAAGCAGGCCAAATCCAGAGGTGCCAGAACGGCGGCGGTTGTCAATGTCATGGGTTCTTCTATTGCCCGGTTGGTGGACAAGGTGGTTCTCCAGGGGTCGGGGCCGGAGATCTGCGTGATCAGCACCAAGGCCGCATTATCGCAAATGGTGATACTCACTATGCTGGCTATGAAGCTGGCTCTAAAAAAGAAGGTGATCACGCGAAAAACTTATACCCAGTATCTGCAGGCTTTGCAGGAGCTTCCTGAAATTATTCAGGGAATTTTGAATGAGCGGTCCGGTTTTATCCATCGCATTGCCAGCAAGTATTCAAAGACTCGCAACTGGCTCTATTTGGGCCGGGGAATTTATTACCCCATTGCTCTGGAGTCGGCTTTGAAAATGAAAGAGGTGGCTTATATTCATGCCGAAGGAATGCCCGGCGGATTTTTAAAGCACGGAACACTAGCCATGATTGATGACGATGTTTTTTCAATAGTGTTTGTTCCGCCTCCTGAAGACAAAGCTCTCTACGAATCGACGCTACACAGCATAGAGGAAATTCGTGCCCGGTCAGGTTTTGTTCTGGGAATTCATTTCACCGAAAGGGGAAAAAACCCGGATTTATATAGCGAAGAGCTGATCCTTCCCAAGGTGCACCCTTTGACGGCACCGCTTATTCAACTGGTCATTGGCCAGTTGTTTTCATATTTTACGGCCACCTCCTTAAAGCGCAATATCGACAAACCCCGATTTCTCGCCAAATCCGTTACCGTTGCCTGAGAGTTTTCTGGCCAGGACTCCTCTGAAAATTACTTTCAGCCC
>CAZEBI010000107.1:0-9564 GCA_964510355.1 uncultured Nitrospina sp.
CGGTTTCCCATTCTACCGGGCCATGAGAATATCGAATTTTTATATCCAGTTTTTCCCCATCTCCAAAGTATTCGCGAATTTGCTCGCCCAAATAACCGGTCATAAGGATGATTTCCTTAATTCCGTTTTCCTTTAGCTGACAAATAAGGTGCTCCAAAAAAGGCGTTCCATTTACCGGAACCATTGGTTTGGGAATCTTATGAGTAATCGGGTGCATCCTGGTTCCCAAGCCACCGCAAAATATGGCGGCTTGTTCAGGAATGATCATTTGCCCTCCAAAAAAGAATTTAAAGTCATTTGGACCCCCTCTTCCAACGAAATTTTTGGCACCCAGCGGATTTGCTCTCTTACACAGGACAGGTCAGCCCAACATCCATCGCCCTTAAGAGTGTTCTCCGCGACAGGACTTTTAAAAGTAGCGCCCATTTTTTTAGAAATGATTTTACAAACATCAATGACTTTAGTTGGCATCCCAGAGCCAATATTGACAACGCCGGAAACACCAGGGGTTTCTATAAGACTTGCTATAGCGTTGCTGGCGTCCTGGATATGTATAAAGTCATTAACGGCATTGGGGTTCTTAATATCGGGCATTTTGCCCTCACTGATAGTTCGAATACAGGATGGAATTAAAGAGGTTTCTCTCTGGCCTGGCCCGTAGACAAAAAAGAATCTTCCCCATATAAAATTAGTGCCGGGGGAATTAAATATGCTTTGCCCTGCTACCCTCAAACCTGATTTTATTGAGGCAAATAAATTCATGTTTTCCGGGATATCCGATTCACAGACCGGACCCTTTAAATTTCCATATTCCCAGCATGTCCCTGCCGTAAATATGGTTTTGCAGCCCAGACTAGCAAGAAAGTCAAACAAGCGAATGCTTGTGTTAAAATTTTTCAAGCAGGTTGAAAAGGAGTAGTCAGGAATTCCCTCCCAAGCTAAATGTATACAAGCTTCCGGGGAAAATTTTTTAATTTCCCCCTCCAAACGTGGAAGGTCAGCAAGGTCGCCTCGAATATAAGAAATGTTGTCCTGCAAATGCAAACAACTGCGATCACTCCGACCAACCATCAAAACTTGATGATTATGCAGTAATGGAAGGAGGTGCTTTCCTATGGATCCATATCCGCCTGTTAAAAATATGCGCATGAGAGGTCAAACTCAAATTTTCTCTTGATCTATTTATTAAAAACTCTCAAATCTAAATCTGGATAGCTTTGATCCTTTGATGAAATGAGCGCAGGTTCGGATGGCCAGTTTACTGATAGTTTTGGGTCGTTATAACGGAAACCTCTATAAGACTCCGGAGCAAAGAACTCGGACATGTAATATAGAATTATCGTAGAATCTTCCAAAGTCAGGTAGGCATTAGCGCATCCCGCTGGAACGTACAAACTAAGATTATCTCCTACAGTCAGCTTTACCGATATCCATTTTAAAAACGTATCAGAATCTGAACGCAGATCCACAATAACGTCAAAAAGACCGCCCTGCAAACACGTCAGAGTCTTGCTTTCTTCAAAAGGCTTTATTTGATAGTGAAAACCTCTTAACGTATGCTTTTGGGGGTTCTCAGAAATATTTGTCTGGGCAATCTTAGATTGCAACCCCTTGTCTTCATATTCTTTTTGACAAAAATGCCTGCGAAATGACCCACGTGCATCAGTCACCGGTTCCGCCTCAATAAGCCAAACTCCCTTGATATCTTGCTCGTAAAATTTCACTCTTAAATTTATCCTAAATTAGATTTGGATTACGTGGGGAGAAGAGGGAAGCGGAAGGATTACTTTTCCGCGAAAACGATATTTTTCTTTCAAAACAGACAAGATTTCATCCTTAAAATTCCAAGCAAGAAGAAGAATCGTGTCGGGCATTTCAGAAAAGGCCAAGTCAGGGGAAACGATAGGAATGTTGGCTCCAGGAGCAAACTTCCCCTGCTTGATGGTGTTCCCATCGGCAATGCATGCTAAGCCAAAATTATTTATACCGCAGAAATTAAGCAACGTAGAACTTCTTGCTGAAGCGCCATAGCCAATTAACCTGCACTCTTTTTTGGTTTCAGTTTTAAGCAGGGCAAGTAGTTTTTCTTTATGCGCAATACAGGCTCCAGCAAATTCTTCCCATTTCTCTTTCTTCAATATGCCAGTTTCACTTTCGGATATTTTTCTTTCTTCAAATTTATTTGAAGCCGCCCGCTTTACCTTCGAAAAATACACAACCAAAGCACCACCACTGATAGGGCTTTCCAAAATATCAAAGGGGTGTAAATTATATCTCTCCAAGAGATGGCATATGCTGTAAAGCGAGAAGTATGAAAGGTGCTCATGGTAGATTGAGTCATATTGGACTCCGTCCAATATGGCCTGCGTATAATGAAATTCAATTGCCCCCACCCCATCATTTTTCAAACAACGCTCAATACCAGCTATCACCTCATGCAGTTCTTCGGAATGGGGCACAACATTCCTTGCAATAACACAGTCGGCCTGCCCGTAATCATCTACTATGGAACCTGCAACCTTCAACCCAAAAAACTCGCTAATTGTCTGGATTCCATTGTTGTTGGCAATCTGGGCAATGTTTTCTGCAGGGTCCACCCCTAAGACCTTGTGCCCCCCCCTTTTGAAGGGTTCTAAGAAGGTTCCATCATTACTTGCTACCTCAAGCACAAATAAATTTTTATTCTCAAAGTATTTTATGGTGGACTTATAAAACTCTTCTCTAAAATCTCTCGCGGTTTTGGATGTGCCAGTAACCCAAACATAGCTCTTAAACAATACCTCTTTAGGAACAGTTTCCTTTAGCTGGACTAAACAGCAAGTCGAACAGAACATTAAAGTTAACGGAAATTTTTCCTCTTCTTGATCTGGGTCCGCTTTCAAAGAGTTAGCCAGAGGGTGCTCACCCAGACTGATGATTGTCGCTAAATCCTTGGCCCCGCACGCCCGGCAACTCTCTATTACAGTATAAGTTTTAATTTTTTTCCACCTAGTTCACAAGGCCTCTATTAACCTGATCCCGCCAATACTCTAAAGTAGATCTCAATATGTCCTCCATGCTTATAACGGGTTTCCAATTGGTTTCTTTAACAAATTTTGATGTGTCGCAAATCAATCTTGGAACCTGCGTGGGACGAACATATTTTTGGTCAGTTTCATATTTAATACCAGAAACCTTTGAATAACTTATCAGCCGCTCTAACGCCTCTCTGAAAGTACAAACATGGCTCTCTTCTTCAGAGCCAATCAGGTACAATTCTCCAGGCTCACACTTTTCAACAGCCAGCCAGTAACCATGAACCATATCCTGTACATGTGTAAAATTTCTTTTGTCATCAATATGACCGACTTTCATTAGCGGCTCTTGCAGACCCTTTTCAATTTTAGCAATTTGATAAGCGTACCATGGAATACCAAACACCTTGTCTCTTCTAGGACCTTCATGGTTAAAGGCACGTGTTCTAATGACTTTCAAATCATAAGAACGAAAATAAACATAGGAGATCAAATCCTGAGCAATTTTTGAAACAGCATAGGGGTTCACAGGTCTCAAGGGAGTATCAAGGGTGATGGGCAATTCATGCTCAAAAATTTCCCCATACTCCTCACCTGAGCCCGGGATATGTATTTTTGGGCTTATATTGCTATCCAAACAGCCCTCAAACAGATTCACCGTCATTTTATAATTTCCGTCCATATATAAAGTGGGGTGATCCCAGGAGGGGCTTACAAAACTTTGAGATGCCATGTGAAAAATGAGGTCTGGCTTAATTTTTTTTATCCCTTTAGCAACAGCTTTTGGATCCATCATGTCACAGTCATACCAATTAATTTTTTCTTGAATTGGCAAAATATTTTTCATGCTGGACAAATGGTATCTCTTGAACCCCCATAACTCTATATCCTTTTTTCTCAGACAATATTCTGCAAGATAAGAGCCAACAAACCCAGTTATTCCAGTAATTAACACCTTCCTCATGCCAGTAATCCTTTTAAAGTTTTATAAATCTGTTTAATTTGAAAATTTGAGGACGGCTCAAGAGGTGCCAACTCACCCAACCCAAAATAAATCCAGCATATATGAAGATTAATGTCTTTCGGCTCGGCACTCTTCACCTAGCCAATACCCATCCTGCATAATATATAACATATTGCTACCGGAGCTGTCTTTAGTTATCCTAGCGATGGAAAATATTATAAATCGCTGGGAAGAAGGCTGCAGACTGAACTGACAAGCCCTGATGGAACATTGAAAATACCAATTGGAGGAGGAGATTAGTAAAGCAGATTCAGCTGTCTGCTCTGAAAGGGCTAATTTAAAAAAGATAATCCCTATAAAAAAGTTTTCCAGCACACATTTTAGATGCCAGCACTCTCTTTTAGGAGTTTTTTAGCAACCTGCTAGACATTCTTTATGTAGGCACTATGTAGGCAAATATTTTAAGCAGGTGAGGGCTCAAAATAAACATAAAAGGAAAAAGGAGCAGAATAGAGGAAAGTATTCACGTAGAAAGTCTGCTAGAGCTACGCCAGCTATTTCAAAGCCATACTCCGTTACCAGTAACTGCATTGACACCGTTAATATACTTTGAATGACGGCTTACGCGTAGGGGAATACCCTGAAGGTAGTTACTAGCAAGTTCGCGGTGCATTCGATCAAATTTAACCTCAATAACTACCATATCTGGCAACGTATTCTTATAGATCAGGTTTGGGGTTGATCCACAACGCTGATCCCACAAGGACTGGATGTTATCTACGGTAACGCGAACTTTCCTGTCACGGGAAACAAAATATTCCCGACGATATCGGTTAATTATAATAGGCATCGGATGAGATATGAGCCACGATTGGCCTTCTTGAGATATTTGCTCACGGAGAAGGTTTTTGATCCTCTTCCAGTTTTCTGTGGCAAGGTTAGGCCCAGTACTAACCTGAAAGATCCGTTTCCACCCAAAAAAATTTCTCTTTCGCTTGATCTCAAGGGCTCCAGAAGTTAACGCCTGCAAGTCTCCATACCATCGATACCTTATTTTTGCACGGGAACTTGTTCCAGAAATATTAGCTTCAAATGAATGGTATCCGTTCGAATCAAAATAAATGTTGTTGACCCATCTTTCAGGATACGCACGGAAAAATCCTGCGTGATGAAATTGGAGCCACTGCATAAACCGGTATCGGTTTGTATGGAACGTAACGAATTTTATCTCCTGTCGCGCATTTTCTGGAACAAAAAGACTCAATTGGCTATCTCCAGTCTGCCTGGCTTCTTGTATAGTCGTTCAACACTAAAGTTTTCACGGGTAATTTCGACACCATTCAGCAGGATGCGACTACCTTCCTGGACTTTCGCCTCCAGCATGGTATTTGAAAACACAATGTTATCGGCTTTAATACTCCCAGGTCCATATTCTTGTTTTTTGACGTAGGCCATCAGCCCGGCCACCCGTATTTCTGTAATCAAGGAATTCGAAATCGAAACATGTGAGGAGTCCTTACTCACTACGCCAATATCGCTATTGTTGATGTTGATATTTAATGCTGAAACTTGGCTTCTTTCGCCCACAGACAAGGCTTTGTCGTCGACATTTCGTATCACAATATCCCGCAAAATAACTTTCGACCCACTTACATCAATTGCATCTCCTCCACCGGCATGACCGATATTCTGAAATACACTATTGGAAATAGAACCCTCCGAAAAATCTATATCAATGGCATCGAATGTCGAATTGTCAATAGTCAGGTTACGAATATCAAACTTGGATTGAATAATGTTAATAGCGTCCTCGCTACTCGCCTTTTCAACGAGACTGTCATTAATTTTCAGATTACTACGATAAAAAACGATGCCGCCTGTTTGCCGCCACTTACCTTGTTCAATATTCGTTGCATTGCGGATAACAACACCCTGTAAATGAGATGTCACTTTCTCGTGTTTCCCGAGAACGACGATCCCCTTCCAGTATTTTTCTGGTATAACAGCGTCAAGCAAAATAGGATCCTCAAGCTTGCCATTGAACAAAAGACTACCATAAGAAACGATCCCGCAATTCGGATCAAAATGCAATTTCGTACCCTTTTTTATTGATAGCGTATAGCCAGCTGGTACGATAATTGGAGCAGTGATGTGCCATGTCCCGGTGGAGACGTTCAGAACTTTATTTTTCTCATCGAGGCTTAGAAATGAATGAAGTTTTGCCTGCTCTTTCGCGTCAGAATCAGGCGCCGGGTTGATGGATAAGGGAGCAACGTATTTGTGAGCATTAGTTAAATACTCGATATTTTTGCCCTGAATGGTCGAGGTCACAACAACACCCTCTAGGTCCTTAGTTTTCTGCAGCGAGATAAAAACTTTTGCTCCTGGATGCAGCAGAATTGGCATCTGATAGCCGGGCATTTCTAAAGGCATACCGTCTTTATTCACTGTCTGAATATTGATTTGATGCGGGGTGACATTGATAATTTCAAGAACTGTGTGGTTGCCGTCCGCATATATAAGCGCATCGACCAAGGCAAAGTAGTCGTTGTCCATATGCGGTTTATCAGGTAAGGTGGGTGGTTCAATCTGCCGACTTACAATATTCGTGCAATGGTGGATTAAATTATCCGTCCGTTGTGGTATGGAGAATCCATGCTTAGCACTATCAATGCCCAACTCCCGCAGACCCAACTTGTGAAAGCCCAGTTCGCTCTGGTCAGCATGAATGGTGTGCAGTGTTCCATTCTTACTCAGATACTGAAACTGAGCCGAGTCATTCGGGTTTCTCAAATCTACCGCCCAGCCATGAAACGGCTTTGCATCACATTCATCAAATGAGCCGATGACAATAGGTTCTTCTGACCAAGATTCCTCGATTTCCTTTATACGCCTTCGAAATGATTCAAACAGGCTTTTCACAGGCGGGGGCTTCAGGAAAAACTCTCCTCGTAGTTGAGCCTCAAATCTGGTATCAACAGATTCAAGTCGATCAACATAGGATGGGTCGCTAAACTGCGTTTTTAGCTTGCGGATAGTATCGGCATAAACAAGTTGCGTGGCGCTACCCTTAATAGATTTTGCTAGAATCGTGTCACCAAAAAAACCTAATTCCTCACCAATATTGGAGTCGAACCCGACAGGCTCCAGCCGAGCGATGATCGGATTGTAGTACAGTCTTGCGTTAAAATAGAGACCATGTCCGGCACCCCATACATCGACCAGAGCTAAAAAACGCCCCATCAGAACCTCGTCAAATACTTGATCTGTAGGTAGGTCACCCGCTAAAAAGGACCTTACTAAACCAATTGCTGTTTCGTAGTTTTCAAACAGCTCTTTTGATTTCCAAATCCTATTGTGCTGGAAAGATTTCAGGTTTGAGTCGTATAGAAGTATATTGCGCTTGCCGGAGAAATATCTAGATTCGTTGATACCGAGAAATATACTTTCCTTGCGATGATTGTGCTCAATCATTTCCTTAGAAAAATGCTCTTCAATTGCCATCACGCCAATGTCTTCACCATTGACATATGCGTGAACAAAAAAATACCGGGGTGACATGATACCGTAGTCCCTGAGCATCTCGTAAAATACCGGCTCCGATTGGAAACGGCGAGTGCGGGGGTTCTGAATGGAAAATCGACGCATTCCAAAAATTCGGTCTTTCCCAGACACCTTAATGCGAAATGACCACTTGTTTCCCATCAGATGATCAATATGGTCTCCTTTGAGCCTCAGCTTTACTCTAACAGCTTTATCCTCATAACGTAAAGACGCTCGGACATAATCGTCCTCGCCCTTAACTAACGCACCCGCAGCAAGTGCTTCACGTCGTTTCTGTTCTAGCTTCTTCCAGTTCTTGAACTTAATATCAATTGCAATAACTGGGAGCTCATCTCCGCCACCAATCGACTTCATCATATTGACGGGAATGGCTCGGGCATAGGAAACGGGATCTTTCAAAAAATAGCTCAGATAAAATCCTTTTAATCTCAGCCATTCCTTGAGGGTAGTAAGGATTGGGTTATATCCCAATATTCCCACAAAAAATATTGCGCAGAGGGCCATCGCTGTCATTCGCAATTTTGATCGAGTCGACTGATTAGTTTTTGTCGTGTGGATTGAGGAAACTCGCATCATCAGATTCCATGAAACTGACTTTGGTCTAGAAACGTAATCCCTATTTCAGGGAATGTCATGCGGATTTTTGCAGTCAACAGATCCAAGTCATCAACTGATGAAGCGCTAATCAAGTACGTTGCCTCTAATGTTGCTGGACGAATATCGTAGCGACGAAGATCACAGGCACTGACACGCTCCAAAATGATGGCGTTGAGCTGTCCTAAAATATTTTCAGGAATTCTGCCGCTGTCTGTTTTCCAGTCGACAGACATATAGATCCCTTTACTTGACAGTGGTTTATTCAGCTTACGTTGTCTGATTAAACCCATCAAGATTAAAATTATCAGGCCCGCAGTAATGGTTGGTGCTGCTTGACCAGCACCTAAACCCAGTCCGACGGCAATAGATAAAAATAGATATGCGAGCTCCTCCGGTTCTTTGATTGGTGTGCGAAATCTAACAATTGATAGTGCGCCGACAAGTCCCAGAGATAAGGCGAGCGAAGATTTGACAACCGTTATGATTAGGACAGTTGTCAATAAGATAAACGGAAACACCTGATCAAATTCTTCTCGATTAGAAAGAGTGGCTCCGAAACGCCGAAAATGCCAGGAAATAACCCATGAAAAGCTAGCACCAATCAGCAAACTGAAAATTAATTGTGGGATAGAAATTGATGCGGCACCGATTCCTTGAAACGCATCCATTAATTTATTATTCATATCATTATGCTCCATAACAATTTATAGCCGAATGAGTTATATTAATTTCTGGTGTGGGGGAGGAGGAGAAGATTGAGAAGGTAATGCAAGCGTTATTATATAAGTGTTTTCTACGAAAAAAGCAATTCATATTAAAGGAAAGTTTAACATAAAAGGGGCGAGTCCACTATTGACCATAAGTTATCTGGTATAAATGACCAGACCCCGTCATTTATACCAGGTTGGGGATAACTCGATTTTTTTAATGAACAACCGTTCGCCACGCTTGAAGCCGATATCTTTATAGCATGTGAACCACCTAATTTATGGGCCAAAAAAGGGCCACTCACCAGCTGTGAAATGTTCGACTGCGGTAGACAAGTTTTGTCAATTTTAGACTTTTACCGAAGGAGAACTTAGATGAGCAAAGCTAAGAGGGATGTAAAGAGAAAGCTTAGGATACTGGATCATGATTTCTGGTGCATGAGGAGTGAGAAGAGGGCGCATCTTTTGTCGCAAAATTGCTTTCTACGAGAAAAACAATACAAAACAAAGGAGGCACCACCATGAGCAAGGATAAAGAAGAGTTCTACCAACTCCTTCCTTACACAGGACATTGAACTTCCCCTGTTTTAGTGGACAGTTAGTTAAGAGGCATAGGCCTGTTTCTCAAACTCGACCGGACTGAGATAGCCGAGATATGAGTGACGGCGTTGCCGATTATAAAACACTTCGATATATTCAAAAATATCCTTCTTTGCTT
>CAZEBI010000108.1:0-9540 GCA_964510355.1 uncultured Nitrospina sp.
ATGATCACCGGCAGCCATAATCCTCCCGAATTTAACGGCTTTAAAATCAGCCAGGGCAAGCACAGTCTCTATGGAAAAAAGATTCAGGAGTTGAAAGACCTGATCGATCGCAAAGATTTCGAAACAACCGGGTCAGGAAAAATTACGCAGACAAATGTTCTGGAACCTTATATGGAGAATATTTGCTCCATCCTGAAGATTTCCCGAAAAGTGAAAGTCGTCGTGGATGGAGGTAACGGATGTTTCGGTATTGTCGGTCCGCAACTCTTGCGAAGACTTGGACTCGAACCCATAGAAATTTTTTGTAAACCAGATGGAACCTTCCCCAATCACCACCCCGACCCCACTGTCGCAGAAAATCTGGTGGGCTTGATCGAAAAAGTTCGCACTGAGAAAGCGGAGCTGGGTATCGGGTTCGATGGCGATGCCGACCGCATCGGCGTGGTGGATGAAAAGGGCAATATTCTCTGGGGCGACCAACTGTTGACCATTTTCGCACGGGACATCCTGGCGAAAAACCCCGGTGCCACCATTGTGGGTGAAGTCAAATGTTCACAAAACCTGTATCAGGACATCGAAAAACATGGCGGGGTTGCGGTCATGGCACCGGCGGGCCACTCGTTGATTAAAAAGAAAATGAAGGAGACCGGCGCACTCCTCGCTGGGGAAATGAGCGGACATGTCTGTTTTGCCGATAACTATTTCGGGTTCGATGACGCGCTGTTTGCCGCAGGCCGGATATTACAAATTGTAGCGCAGTCCGATTTGAAAGTTTCTGAAATGCTCGCCGACCTTCCCAAGACCGCTTACACACCGGAAATCCGTATCGACTGCCCCGATGACAGAAAATTTGAAATCGTCCGGGAATTGACAGAGTTTTTCAGGAGTCAGTACGAAATCATTGACATCGACGGTGTGCGCATCAACTTTAGCGATGGCTGGGCATTGATCCGCGCCTCCAACACCCAACCCGTACTGGTGCTGAGGTTTGAGGCCGAAACCCAGACCCGCCTTGTAGAACTGGTCGCCATCATAAAAAAACAAATGGACCCATACCAACCTGTTGTCCAGTTTAACTACTCGGCGTAGGGCCAGTGTGCCATCGCTTTATTTGGCGAGCAAGGAGTTGTCTCGGCTTGAGAAGTGTTTGCTATCTGCCCCCGATGGCTTGTCAGTGCCGAGTGGTTATTTTATTATCAGTCCTGCGTAACCCACGACTTTTTCCATGTCCCCGCTCACTTCTCCTGAAGTCATATACTTGACCAGCTCGGCCTCTTTAGCACCCAGACTTTCACAGCAGTGCAACATGACAGTTACAGGATTGACCCCGCACATCGTGATTTTTTCTGAACTCACCGTTTCCCACAAACCAGCCGGGTCCCGGTTTTGTATGCAGGCGATGGCTTTGGCGTCTTTGATTTTAGCCGCATCATGCGATTCGTAATGCGTCATATCTGAACTGGCAACCAGCAAAACCGACCGCCCCAACCTCTTGACCGCCTGAACAATTGCTTCAGCGAGTGCTTTACAAGTTGAAACTTTTATCTTCATGAGGCAGATGGGAACAATTTGAAACTCTTTTTTAAAATATTGCAGAAACGGCAATTGGGTTTCTAAAGAATGTTCAAACCGGTGCGCTAAAGAGTCCTGTTTCGCCGCCGTCGTTTCCTCGCATATCGCATTTGCCAATTCCCTGTCGATGGCAATATCACCCATCGGCATGGACCAGACCCCCTCTGCCATAACCGCTACCTTCTCGCCTTGACCGGTGTGGTTGGGTCCAATTAAAATAACCGTGTCCGGGATTTCAATTTTCGCATACACCGCTCCCGCCACATCGCCGGAGTATATGAACCCGGCATGAGGGACAACGATGCCCAGGGCCGGACTTTTTTTCGCGTCTCGCTCCATATGAGATTCCACATCCCGAACCAGAGCCTCACGTTTAGCAGGATAAAACCTGCCGGCCACCGCAGGCTGGCGTTTTTCCGGGCTTTTTTTATCCGCATCAAAAAACTTCATTCCCGAATCTCTCCCGTCATGGGCACAAACACTACAGCGGTAATAAATCGTTCTTTCAGACTGCCGTTTTCCTGTTTGGTCAACACCAGCAAGTCCTGCGAGCCTCTGGTTTTTCCCAGGGGAAGCACCATTCTGCCGCCGACTTTCAACTGGTCAACTAAAAGCTGAGGTATTTTCGGCGCCGCTGCAGTGATGAGGATCGCATCGAAAGGGGATTTTTCCTGCCATCCCCTGTAACCATCGCCGTGCCGGACACTTATATTTTTATAACCCAGGTTTTTCAGCCTATCACTCGCACTGCTGGCGAGAGATTCAACGATCTCGATCGTATATACCTCCTTGACGATTTGAGCCAGCACCGCCGCCTGATAAGCGGAACCCGTACCGATTTCCAAAACACGGTCGTCGGCATTCAACATTGCGCTCTGGGTCATCAGGGCAACAATATAGGGTTGCGAAATAGTCTGGTTTTCTTTTATGGGAAGGGCGGAATCGGAATAAGCCCGGCTCAAAAACCCGGGTTCTACAAACAGATGGCGGGGTACTCGGAGCAAGGCCTGCAAAACAGCCTCATCGCGGATATCACGACGCTCGATCTGGTCTTCGACCATCTGCTTTCGAGCTGATTCAAAATCTACAGAAAAGACAGGCATACAGAATGCCGAGCTAAAGACAATAGCAGAGAGAAAACCCTTAAAGAATAAGCCCGTTTTTCTTGAGCCAATCCTGGGTATCGAATTTTTTGTTGTTGTACTCCTGGAATTCGATTTCTTTTTTAGAAAGTTCCTGTCCATCGATGAACTGCGACTTTTTGGAAGACTTTTTACTTCTGCGCTTCTTGGGCACAGGCCGCTCCTCAGTGAGTTCCTCTTCAACTTCCAGTTCGAGTGAATCGGTCAACACTTCCATCTTGAGCACCAACACCATAAAACTCTTGGGGCAGATATCCTCGTTTTTCTGAATTTCAGCAACGATCTTTTTCACTTTGGGTGAAGTCATGACCGCTTCGGTGATCGCTTTGGACAATTTTTCAAAACTGCGCTCAGACCCATCGGAATCACTCATAAATGCCCCTTTCAATTTCCTGATAAAAACAAATTCCAGATAACTTCTGACCTAACCTTAAACCTCTCTCCCCTACCTTGTCAACCCACTCCAAGTATTAGTACAGGGGCACAGAGGAGTCGATTTTCTCCGACCATTCGTTGATGCCCCCCCGCATGCTCTTTAGGTTGCTAAACCCCATTTCCTGTAGGGCTTTCAGGGCTTTCATCGAACGCACCCCGGCTTTGCAGTGCAGCACAATTTCGTCATTCGCATTCAGGCCATTTAATTTTTCCGGGTCTTTGGCCTCAATATCGCCCAGAGGAATCAGGGTCGCCTGGGCAATTTTGCAGATATCATATTCGAAAGGTTCGCGCACATCGATCAACTTGAACGTGTGCTTGGCATCCAGCATTTGTTTGACCTGCTCGACATCAATTTCCATTGCCGCATCGTCCGCCGATTCTTCGACGGGCAGGATGCCGCAGAACTGCTCGTAGTCGATCAACTCGGTAATAGTCGGGTTTTCGCCACAGATCGGGCAATCCTTATCCTTACGCAGTTTCATTTCTCTGAACTTCATCGTCAACGCATCGAACAGCAACAACCGCCCTACCAGCGAGTCCCCTATTCCCATCACCAGCTTGATCACCTCGTTGGCCTGAATCAAACCAACAATGCCCGGCAAAATTCCGATCACCCCGCCTTCGGCACAACTGGGCACAAGACCCGGTGGTGGTGGCTCCGGGTACAGGCAACGGTAGCACGGCCCCACGCGGGAATCGAATACCGAAGCCTGTCCTTCAAAACGCAGAATACATCCATAGATATAAGGTTTCTGCAACAACACACAGGCATCGCTGGCCAGATAACGAGTGGGAAAATTGTCCGTGCCATCGACGATAATGTCGTAGTCGGCAAAAATCTCCATCACATTTTCCGCTGACAAACGTGTGTTGTAAGTGGTGACATTGACGCTGGAATTCAGATCAGCGATACGGTCTTTGGCTGAATCTACTTTTAATTTTCCTACCGTCGATTCCCCATGTATCACCTGTCTTTGCAGGTTGCTGAAATCGACCACATCAAAATCGATCAGGCCCAGTTTTCCTACCCCTGCCGCCGCAAGATAAAGAGCCAACGGCGAGCCCAGCCCACCCGTGCCGATCAAAAGCACCTTGGAGTTGCAAATTTTTTCCTGCCCTTCAACCCCCACCTCCGGCAAAAGCAAATGCCGACTGTAACGGCCAATTTGATCCTGTGTCAAAGCCATAACAAATAATCCTTAAAAAAAACGACGCCTATTTTTTTCCTGTTATTGATTAGATACAATTGTCGCTGATTGGATTCAATTCTACCACCCCCTCACGGGTGAGACAACTGGCAAGGACTTGATTGTGCCGAGACAACTCTTTGCTCGCCAAATAAAGCGATGGCACACTGGCCCCACGCCTAGTGGCTCGCTCGCCGTGACGGGCAACTTCTATCCGGCGAAGAATAGTCGCCTGGCTAGTGACCTGCCCTCGCTAAAGGGCGTTAAAAGTCTGTTCAAATCCGGCGATGGAGCCTTCGATGACAGAATCAGGAAAACAAAAGGAAATGCGGAAATAACCCGGAAGGCCAAAGCCTCGGCCCGGCACCACCAGCACTTTTTTGTCAGCCAGCCTTTTAACGAACTCCACCTCATCTGCCAGCGGAGATTTCGGGAAAAAATAAAATGCTCCCTGAGGTTTCACAACCTCGTATCCGATCCGTGTCAGTTCCTTATATAGGTAATCGCGTTTACGTTGATACTGTTCCACATCCACCGTCACATTCTGGACCTGTTTCACCACACGCTGGATGAGCGCCGGGGCATTCACGAACCCCAACACGCGATTGCTAAAGATCAGCCCCGCCATGAGCGGCCCGGCAGACTCGCAACGCGGATGCACTGCAACAAAACCAATGCGTTCACCCGGCAATGCAATATCCTTTGAATGCGAAGTGATGTATATGCTGTTATCGTAAAACTCCATGATGTTCAACACCTCCACCGCATCAAAGGTGATTTTTTTATACGGGTCGTCCGAAATCAGATAAACCGCTTTGCCATGCCGATCAGAATGCGTTTTTAACAGGTCGCCCAACTCCTGCAGTTCCTTACGCGAATAAACCACTCCCGTCGGGTTATTCGGGGAGTTGATGATGACCGCCTTGGTTTTTTCGTTGAGCGCGTCTTGCAAAGCCGAAAAATCGAGCCGGAAATCATCCCGAGTGGGCACAGGAACCGCCTTACCACCATGATTGTCCGCATAAAACAGGTATTCCACAAAATAAGGCGTGAAGATGATGACCTCATCACCCGGGTCCAGCAGAGTCTTTAACGTGATATTGAGTCCGCCTGCCGCACCGCATACCATGACCACATCGTCAGCCGAAATCTCTACCTTGCATTCCGGTGACAACGACTCGGCAATAACAGTCCGCACATCCGCGAACCCGGCATTGGGCATATAACGATGTAAACCGGGGGACTCATCACGCGCGCTTTCTACTAGTGCTTTGCGGACTTCTTCTGGCGGTTCCATCACCGGGTTGCCCAAAGACAAGTCGAATACGTTTTCTTCACCGAACTCTTTTTTGAGCCGGATACCCTCCTCAAACATTTTGCGGATCCAGGAAGATTTTTCCATGTATCCAACAACCTTTTGCGATATCGCCATACTACATCCCCATAAATAACGGTGAGGGATCTTAATTCCAAGTCGAAATCTATCTACGCAAATAAAACGACTTTATATTACAATCCTATGAAACCAGCTAGAAACTAAAAGAAATTTACACTATAATCCATCGGAAGTCCAAATTGACACATCAATGTTAAAAGTCGCTAATGTCTCAAAACTCTCACGAAACAATTTACGAAATATACCCTTTCCTCAAATGGGCGGGCGGGAAAAGGTGGTTAACAGCAAATCATAAAGATTATTTCCCAACCAACTTTAACAGGTACATCGAACCATTTTTTGGAAGCGGAGCGGTCTTTTTTTCTCTCCAACCCCAAAAAGCAATTTTGTCAGACAAAAATAAGGAACTAATTTCAACTTATCGAACCATTAAGACGCAGTGGAAAAACGTACTAAGAGAGTTAGAAACACACAATAGAAATCATTCCAAAGAATATTACTATTACATTAGAAATAAAAAACCAAGAACACCGCATACAAATGCTGCCAGATTCATTTATCTAAATAGGACCTGTTGGAATGGTCTTTACCGGGTAAATTTTCAAGGAAAGTTCAACGTTCCTATCGGAACAAAAACGAAAGTTATTTTAGACACGGATAACTTCGAAAAAGTTTCCTCTTGCTTAAAGAATTCCACTTTAAGAGCTTGCGATTTCGAAAAAATCATAGGCTCTGCAGAAGAAAAAGATTTCATCTTCATTGACCCGCCTTACACAGTTAAACACAATCAAAATAATTTCATAAAGTATAATGAAAAACTCTTCTCTTGGGACGACCAAATTCGCCTCAAAAAATCTGCACTCCAAGCAGTCAACAGAGGAGCAAGTGTTTTAATAACAAATGCTCATCATCCTTCAGTAGTAAAATTGTATGAAAAAGATTTTTCACTTTTCACAGTCAAACGACAAAGCGTTATAGCCGGAAACTCTAAACACAGGGGTCTAATTGAAGAGTTACTAATCAGAAGCAAGCGGAGATAAAATATAGCATGCTAAAAAATATCATAAAAAGCCTGCCACTCATTGGCGGTCTAGCTAGTTGCAATTCGTCTGATTATAAAAATGCATCAATAGATATTTCAATTAATTTTATTTTCTCCACCATGCCTATTTGGCTAGGCACATATATCACCATAGCTTTAAGCCCAAATACACCTATCAGCTACCCAGTATTCACCTCTGCCTTACTTTCCAATATAAGCAACGGAGAATTGTTTTTATTCGCAACAGCCGGATTAGGACCAATAGTATTTATAGCTTTTGGTGATGTGGAAGGAGGAAATAAATTCCCAACAAAAATATCTCACACAATTTTCATAATAATTGTTCTTATCTTTTCGACCTGTTCATTTGGACTTGAACGATCGAACTCCGAGATAAATAAAGAATTTATTTTTAGCGCATCCCTTACCTTGTTTGCTGTTTCTTGGGTATTATTGGGCTTGGCTACAGTTTACAAAAGACAAAGCATTCCCCCTGTCAGCGAGGAATTCAAGAACCAAGAAAAAACCTTTTCCGAGGACCTTAATCGACATCGGAGGAACTCATGAGCAAAAACCCTAGCTCAATTACCTTCCCATGTATAAAAGTTACTCAGCCTATAGGCGATTTTTATATAGCAAGCATTCCATCAAAGAAATTATGCGATATCACTTGGTTCGATGTCAGGCGAATTGAAAAAGAAAAAAGGGATGTAGAAACCTATCTTGGAATCCAACGACCTTTGATTGAAAAAAGAGTAACCGAAATTCGGAGCTATGTAGAAACAATAGATGCTTGTTTTCCAACAGCAGTAATACTGGCTGTTCCAGGTGTTTGCGCAAAGTACAACGATAAAACCAAAGAAATCACCCTTTCTACTTACCATGACGAGAACAAGAATATATCTTATAAAGATATCGCAAAAGTTTTAGATGGCCAACATCGGATAGAAGGTTTACGAAACTTTAAGGGGCCAAGCTTTGAAGTAAACATCAGTATTTTTATCGATATGGATATTGCCGATCAGGCCTATATTTTCTCCACTGTCAATCTTCACCAAACCAAGGTCAATAAAAGCCTTGTATATGATTTATATGCATTATCCCAATCAAGGAGCCCACAAAGAGTTTGCCATAACATTGCAGTCGGGTTAGATCAAAATTCTGACAGCCCCTTCTACAAAAAAATTAAGCGCCTAGGTGTCTCAACTGAAGGAAGATTTAACGAAACCATTACTCAAGCAACTTTTATACAATCGCTATTGCCATATCTAACAAAAAATAAAATTAGTGATCGAGATATTTATCTGAGAGGGAAAATACCCGAAAAAGCAAACAATGATGAGTCTGAAAAATTAATTTTTAGAAATATGATGATTGATGAACAAGACTTGAAAATCGCGGATATTATTTGGAACTATTTCGATGCTGTGCGTGAAAAATGGCCAAAAGCATGGGCATCTGATGGGCGAGGCATTATGTTAAATAAAACAAATGGATTCAAAGCATTAATGAGGTTTCTTCGCGATATTTATCCACATATTACTGGAATCGGGCAAGTACCATCTAAGGCAGATTTTTCAGAAATGATATTCTCAAAGATTGACCTAAAAGATTTAGATTTTACTACAGAAAGATTTCAACCTGGAACTAGTGGTGAATCAGAGCTTTATCGCACCTTCCTTTCATATTTTGAAATAGAAGATATGTGATTTTATGCAACCTCTGTCCTTTCTCATAACACACATCCTTCCTAACTATATGACTGGCTTTTCTATTTCCAAAAATAGCTCTGCTCACTGAGAAGCAACCTTTTCTCTGACACCCTTTTTTTCAATGACCCTTCCAATCATTCAATTCATTGATGTTCACAAATCTTATAGGAACGGTGCCCAGCCCGTGATCGCACTGGAAGCGGTGAACCTGAGCCTCCATGCCGGAGACTTCGCCACCATCATGGGCCCCAGCGGAGGAGGAAAAACCACTTTGCTCAACCTGCTGGCTGGGCTCGACCTGCCCGATAAAGGCCAGATTATTCTCAACGGTCGCAAGGTATCCGACTTCTCCGATCATGAGCTGACATTGCTACGCCGAAAAGAGATCGGCATTGTATTCCAGTTTTTCAACCTCATGCCAACCCTCACCGTGATGGAAAATGTAGAACTGCCGCTTTTACTGGCGCATTCATCCCGCACAGACGGTCAACGTATTAAAACCCTGCTCGACTATGTCGGGCTCTGGCACCGGAGCGACTCTTTTCCCGCAGAACTGTCAGGCGGGGAAATGCAACGAGTCGCGATCGCCCGCGCCCTGGTACACCAGCCGACCATCCTTCTTGCCGATGAACCCACCGGCAACCTCGACTCGGAAAACGGCATAAAAATTCTCGACCTCATGAAACAGGTATCGACCGAATTTAAAATGACCGTCGTTCTGGTTACCCACAATCCGCAAGTCGCAAAACTCGGCAACCGCCATTACGATATCCGCGATGGCAAGCTGACCGACCAAACACCGTGAGCTTCCTGTTTTATTTTAAAGACCTGTTCACCGCACTCATCCTGCGACCTTTATTGCGCGACCCGTTTCGCACCACCATCACCATCCTTGGTGTGGCTGTGGGGGTCGCCGTATTTCTCAGCATTCGCCTGGCTAATCAGCAAACCATGATGTCGTTTACTGAAAGCGTGGACCTTGTTTTAGGCAGAGCCAACGCCGTGATCCGGATTGAGGGCATGGATTTCGATGAATCGGTTTTAGAAAAAC
>CAZEBI010000109.1:0-9308 GCA_964510355.1 uncultured Nitrospina sp.
AAAAGAGGGGTCCATTGAAGCTCCCCCTTCTACGAAGGGGGTTGGGGGGATTTGCTTTTTTCCTCTGCAATATGTGGGCTAGCGCTCAACGACTTCTTTCATTATAATAAACCGTTTTATACCCTCTACTTTTAAGCCCATGCAGACTGCACTCAAAAATCTCCGTGAGAAGATCAAAGACCTCTTGATGCAGGACCACAATATGTTATTGCTGGCGGCAGTGATCGGGTTTCTGGCCGGGCTGGCATCGACTTTATTTCGCTGGCTGATCGGGTTTTTCGGGGTGGTTTTTTCTCCCGAGGGGCTATCATGGATCGGGATAACCGGCTCCACCGTTCCTTTCCTGGTACCGCTCATGCCCATGATAGGTGGCATCTTTACCGGCATCATCTGCCATTTTTTCCCCGATGCGGTGAAGGAAAACGGAGTGCACCGGGTCATGCACGCAGTCGCCCTGAAGGCGGGGAAAATTCGCAAACGCACCTTGCTGACTTGTTCCACCACATCAGCGCTCACCATCGGGTCCGGCGGCTCAGCCGGGCGCGAAGGCCCGACCGTTCAGATTGGCTCGGCGGTGGGTTCGGCGCTGGGGAACTTATTTCATCTATCCCATGAAAGGGTGCAGATTTTAGTCGGTTGTGGAGCGGCAGCAGGAATCGCCGCCTCCTTCAATGCTCCTTTAGCCGGAGTCTTGTTCGCGCTCGAAATCATCCTCACTAACTTCACCATCCATACGTTCAGCCCGATTGTAGTCGCCTCGGTCATTGGCACAGCCACGGGCCGAGCCCTTGAAGGCAACGAAATCACTTTCCATGTTCCCGTTCATGAACTGGTCAGTTATTCAGAAATTATTTTTTATTTGTTCCTCGGGCTCTTATGCGGAGTGGTTTCAAAGTTATTCACTTACAGCTATTTCAAGGCCTATGATATTTTTGAAAAGAAGGTTCACATCCCGAAACCCTTAAAACCCGCTCTCGGCGGCCTGATCGTTGGGTTCATCGCTTTACTTTTTCCGGCGGTTCTTGGTAACGGCTATGATTTTATGGAACAGGCTCTGGCAGGAGAACTTTATTGGGGCCTTGCATTCGGGTTGATCTTTTTGAAAATCATCAGCACATCCGTAACATTAGGTTCGGGCGGGCTGGGGGGAGTGTTCGCGCCTTCCCTGTTTATCGGTGCCATGCTGGGTGCCGCCTATGGAACCCTGGTGCATGCGATCAACCCGGGGTTCACGGCTTCTCCCGAGACCTATGCGCTGGTAGGAATGGGAGCTGTCGCGGGAGCGGTGATGCAAGCTCCTTTGACCAATATTTTGATGCTGTTTGAGTTGACCAACGATTACACCATCATTTTGCCGATCATGATCACCTGCATCGTTTCGGCCTACACCTTTCGCAACTTCAACAAAAACTCCATTTATGTACAGAAGTTGCTGAAGGAAGGCATCAACATCCAACACGGTCGGGAAGTTTCCATTCTCAACGCCATAAAAATCAATGATGTTTTGAGCCGGGATGTCACGACAATTCCCGAAGCCATGCCTTTCAGAAAAATCCTGGAAACCATCTCTCACTCCAAGAATTTCTATTTCCCCGTTGTCAACTCTCAGGGAGAAATGTCTGGGATTTTATCTTTCCACATGGTTCGGGAAATGATTTTCGAGGAAAATCTGGGCGATTTGGTCGTTGCCAATGATCTGAAAGTCAAATCGGTGGTGACCCTCACACCGGAAAACAACCTCAATCATGCTATGGAATTATTCGCCAGGCTTGATGTGGAGCAACTCCCCGTAGTCAGTCAGGACGACCCCAAACGGGTGATCGGCATGGTCAACCGAGGCGAGGTGGTCGCCGCTTATAACCGCGAAGTGCTGGTCTCCGGCTTTGACCGGTAGCAGGTCGTTGAAAAACTATTTCGTGTTCGGCCTTTTCATGTCGGGTCAATTGTTCAACCCCCTCCAGTCGCATTAAAAAGCACCTCAGCCATCAAGCTATGCCCAATTTCATTGGGATGGCAACGGTCGGGAAACAGGAAGGCCAGCATGGGGTTGTCTTCCATATACTCCCCATAAGCTTCAAAATAAGTCACAAACTGATCGGGGAAACGATCATGAACCGTAGACAAAAACGGCTTCAATGCGGAGGGAAAGTTAAAAAATGGGATTTTTTTATCGCCGGCTATCTGCCTTGCCGCATCCCGGTATCCCGCAAAATTGCAGACACTGACCAGCATAGGCTTGGCCCCCTTTTTGAGCACCCCCTCTATCAATGCCGCAAGGTTTTCGCGGTATCGTGTTAAAGGAACTCGCGTAGCCCCTTCCTTATATGCAAAAGCAGGTTCGGGCAGACGCCATGATCGCATCCACCTGAAGAATAAAATTTGTCTCATATTCCAGCTGATTTTCCCCATCAGGGAGTTGCGCGCTGCAAATTGTCGGCGGTCTGTCTGCAGGGAGGGGTAAGAATCATTCCATCCGAAAGAAAGAATAACCCTATCGCCATTTTTTATTCCCTCCAACTCCTGCCACAATAATTTCCCCTGGAAGGAAGAAAAACCGGGAAGAGATAAATTCCTCAGTTTAAAACGAGAAGCATTTAATTTTTCAACCAGCAAAGAGGCATACGTCTTTTCATAATCCACCCCCCAGCCAAAACTGCTGGAGTCTCCCAATACATAAAGGGTTTTTGGCGCTTGCTTCTTATTTTCCAGGGAAGACACACGAAACCCTTCGGCGTTGGAGACAATCGTCCAGGGAGGAAGTTTGTCCACCACCAAAGAGGAGGAGTAGTTCTGCACCGTGATCGAGATATCGGGTTTGAGCTTATAACCATAGCGCAAGTCAGGACGGTAGGCATAGGCATCTTCATTCACAAACCCCTGCCCGGCCACAAACTGCCGGTATTTATCCAATACCACCGGGTCCAGCTCTTCCATCCAGGAAGGGATGGCATAGGTTTTATAATGGAATACCGGTTCAAACCCGGAAAGCCTGAGAACCAGTTCGATCAAGCCGAAAAAGAAAACGACCGTCCCGACAGAGAAGAAAAAAGACGTTTTTGTTCTTTTTTGCAGAGCCACAAACCACCTTCAACATGGGAGTTCCTAAATCACCCCAGCCCCTTGTGATGTCCCCTTCATTTGGCCTCATGCCCCGAAGTGGGTACTTTGTAAAAGAGGGGTCCATTGAAGCTCCCCCTTCTACGAAGTACCCGTTCCGAGCATGAAAGCTTTGGAAGAAATACCACAGGGGTTGGGGGGATTTGCTTTTTTTTACTTATGCAATGTCGGGCTAGTGATTGCCCAAGACTAAATCATCAAACAAATAAAGCTACACATAAACTAAAACTTGGACGGGGAAAAGCGTTTGAGCAAAAGCGAGTTCCCCACCACCGAAACAGAACTCAACGACATTGCCACAGCGGCGAATACAGGTTTTAAGAGAACCCCATAAAAGGGATACAAAAGCCCCGCCGCGACAGGAATTCCCAGTACATTATAAAAGAAAGCCCAGAAAAGATTCTGCCGGATTTTAGTGAGTGTTTTACGACTCAACTCAATGGCATGTGGCACAGCCCGAAGATCGGAAGTAACCAGAGTGATATCCGAAGCCTCCATCGCGATATCCGTGCCGCTCCCTAAAGCAATGCCCACACTAGACTCGGCTAAAGCGGGGGCATCATTGATGCCGTCGCCCACCATCGCCACCTTGCGCCCCTCGGCCATCTGTTTTCTGACTTCATCCCTCTTTTCTGCCGGCAGAACTTCCGCGATCACATCATCAATGTCCAGTTTCCGGGCAATGGCCTGCGCAGTTTTTTGGTTATCGCCGGTCACCATAATCACTTTCAGCCCCATCATTTTGAGGCGGCGAACGGTTTGTTTCGCATAGGGTTTTAATGTATCGGTGGTGGTGATAATACCCTCGACATTGCCATCGAAACTTAAAATCATCGGTGTTTTTCCCTGCTCAACCAGTTTTTCCAATTCATCAGCCAGCGGGGAAAAATCAATTTTCTTTTCTTTCATTAATTTCATATTGCCGAGGAAAATATTTTTACCGCCTATCTTCCCCTGCACCCCAAAACCGGGCAGAGCTTCGAAGTCGGAAAGCGCTTCTTCTTTGTCGAGTTTCTCGAGCTTAAGGCCACGCTTCTTCGCTTCAGAAACTACAGCCTGGGCTAAAGGATGCTCCGAGTTTTTTTCCAGAGCCGCAGCCAACATCAGCAAGCGATCCACATCCAATACCGCTGTAGGAGATAAAAGCACATCAGCCACTTCCGGTTTACCGCAGGTGAGGGTTCCTGTTTTATCAAACAGTATCGTATCGAGTTTTTCAGCCTGTTCCAAAACCTCACCGCCCTTGATCAGGATACCCATCTGGGCACCCTTCCCGGTACCGACCATGATAGCAGTAGGAGTGGCAAGACCTAACGCACACGGGCAGGCAATGATCATGACTGAAATGAATATCATCAAAGCAAAGAGAAACGGCGATGTCGGCAACGGACCGAATGACTCGCCAAACCCCCACCAGAATGCAAAAGCCCCAAGGGCCAGGACAATCACTGTCGGCACAAAGATTGCGGCAATTTTGTCCGCCAGCCTTTGCACTGGCGCTTTGGACCCCTGCGCCTGTTCCACGAGCTGAATGATCTGCGCCAGCAGGGTATCTTTGCCCATGCGGGTCACCCGCATTTTAAAAAACCCGGTTTTATTGATGCTCGCCCCGATCACTTCGTCGCCGGATTTTTTTTCTACAGGAATACTTTCACCCGTCAGCATCGATTCATCAATGGAAGATTGCCCCGTAATCAGGATTCCATCTACAGGAATTTTTTCTCCGGGCCGGACCAAAACCAAGTCTCCCTTTAGCAAATCTTCCACACGGACCTCAAGCTCTATACCGTCCCTTTCAATACGGGCGGTTTTAGGTTGCAACCCCATCAACTTCTTGATCGCCGAAGAAGCACTGTGCTTGGCACGCGCTTCCATCCAACGCCCAAGCAGGACAAGCGTGATGATCATGACCGAGGTATCGTAATAGACTTCGGGAGTGCCCAGCCAAGCCGGGAAAAAAGTGGCGCAAATGCTGTAAAAATAGGCCGACGATGTGCCCACGGCGATGAGCGTATTCATGTCGGCATAACCGTGGCGGAGCCCGTTGAACGCACCGCGATAAAACATCCCGCCACAGAAAAACTGCACCGGGGTAGCCAGAGCAAACAAAAGGATATTCTCAATATCGAATACTGTCTGCATGGACAGAAACATGACGATAAAGCTGATGCCGCCACTGAGAATCAGCTTGATTTTGAGCTGAGCCAGATATTTGAGGTGCCGCTCCTCACTCTGCGCAATGCGTTCTTCCTGTGCTGGCAAAAGACGATAACCAACTTGCTCTAACGCCAGGCGCAAAACTTCAAAACCCGCCAACGCCGGAATATAATCGATGGACACCTGTTCGGTCGCCAGGTTCACATCGACTTTATGCACCCCTTCCAGTGATGCCAGTTTTTTCTCTACCCGTGAGACGCAGGAAGCGCAGGTCATACCTTCTACAGAAAATACCTTGTTCTGTCGGGGAACCTCAAACCCCAGCGTCGCGATTGTTTTGGGAAACTGACTCACCGATATTTTTTGTGGATCAAATTCGATGGAGGCCATTTCTGCCGCCAAATTGACATGGACAGACTCTACCCCTTCAAGTTCACCGACCTTTTTTTCGATCCGTGCCGAACAACTGGCACAACTCATGCCTTGAACCGGAAGGGTTATATTCTTTTTATTCATGGATTGATGGTCCGCATAATTGATCCAACTCAAAAATAATACTCAGGATACACATATTTTGGGATCGAGTCTAACAGTTGCCGACAGAAAAGAGATGTTGCGCAGGAAAGAATGGAGAGTGACGCCTTTTATTTATTGCTGAACAGGGTTTTCAGGGTAGCCGCACCATAACCAATGAGCACGAGGGCAATCAGTCCGCTGGAAAAAGAGTTCTGACTCATCGCAGTGGTGAACACAAAGATGCCCACCCCACTTAAAATCAGCCCAAGGACAAAAAAACCGAAAGAACGGTAGACCGGGGTTTTACTTTCCAGATTGTCGCGCTTTTGCTTGAGTTGCCACCGCCAGCGCAGGATATAATAGGTCTGGCAAAACCAGTTGAACAACCCGCTATCCTCAATCAGGCTGGTCCTGCAATACATACATTGAGCATCGGTATTGCGATTGGGGAACCCGCAGTTGAGGCATAGTTTGCTCTCTGGACTGTGATTTAGAGTCGTGGGTTCTTTTTTAGGCTTATCCATCTATCCTCTACGGCTAAGAAGCGGCCCTTGATAACTGCTAAGTCACAGGAACGCTCTAAAAAACCACTTAATTCAGGTGAATATAAATCTTATTACTTCTGCCTTAGCCTGTCAATCGCCAAAGATTTTGACATTGAACGACGCAATTGCCTATAATCCGATCTCACTCTAACTTAAGCACTGAAATTCTATTATTATGATACAGATTCTTTTCGTTCTTTTATCATTGAGCCTGGTTTGTCCCGGTTTTGCCGCCGAAACGCCCGCAGACATGAGCCTCATTCCTGCGGGAAAATCCCAAATGGGCAGCAAAAAATCCCTGTTGGAACTGCGACCCCACGACCTGTTCAATACCGACCGACACACTCTGGGACCGGAAAACCCGGCCCACGAAGTCGATCTTGATGCGTTCTATATAGATATTTTTGAAGTGAGCAATGAAAAATATAAAAAATATGTGGACATGACCGGAGCAAAAAAACCCAGAGGCTGGGCAAAACCCGATTTCAATGGAGACCGGCAACCCGTTGTAGGAGCCTCCTGGAAAGAAGCTGTGGCCTATTGCAAGTGGGCTCAAAAACGTCTGCCCACAGAAGCTGAATGGGAAAAGGCAGGCCGGGGCAAACGTCCGGTCAAATATCCATGGGGAAATTCTCCGCCTGATTCTGAAAAACTAAACTATAACAAAGAGAAAATGAAAACCACCCCGGTGGGCTCCTATGAAAAAGGCAAGTCCGACTATGGTGTCTATGATCTTTCGGGCAATGTCGCCGAATGGGTGCAGGACTGGCATTACCCGGAGTACTACCTGTTTTCTCCCAAAGAAAACCCGCAAGGCCCGGAAAAGGGACAATATAAAATTATTCGCGGAGGCAACTGGAGAAACAAAGCCGATAACGTCGACCTGACCTACCGCAACGCCACCGCCCCCAATGTGAGAAATACCACCGTGGGTTTTCGTTGCGCTAAAAGCGTCTCTAAATAGGACTTTCTAAGAAAGCCGGGACAGGATTCTATCCAGTAGCAGATCGGCAATTTCGCGCTTGGGTTTGAGGGGAATGTTTTCGATATTTTTTTCACGGTCAATGATCGTCACCTGATTGGAGTCAGACTGAAACCCGATTCCCGGTGCACTGATATCATTGGCTACAATGAGGTCGAGATTCTTTTTCTGCAATTTCTCAAGAGCGCTCTCTACCAGGTTCTGGGTTTCCGCCGCAAAACCCACCACCAGCTTACCCAGCTTGCGCTCTGCCACTCCCAACAAAATATCTTTAGTGGGAACCAGTTTGAGAGTCAACCCCCCCTGTTTTTTGATTTTTTCTTTTTCCAGTTTTTCCGGAGCAAAATCGCCCACCGCCGCAGACATCACCAGCACATCGCAGTTTTCAAGATGCTCTTGCACCAAGGTATTCATCTCGTCCGCCGTCTTGCAAGATTTAAAACCCACACCCGCAGGCGGCGTTAAAGCAGTCGGTCCGCTAATGAGCACCACGTCGCCTCCCCTGGCTTTTGCCTGCTCGGCAATCGCATAACCCATTTTCCCCGAAGACGGGTTGGACAGGTAGCGCACCGGGTCGAGAGCCTCGTGAGTCGGCCCGGCTGTTATCAAAAATTGTATGCCGGATAAATCATCACGCTGATTAAAATGGGCTTTAACCTTATCCAGAATAAGGGCCGGTTCAGCCAAACGCCCCGGCCCGGTCACCCCGCAAGCGAGTTCTCCGCATTCGGGTTCGACAAACTGAACACCTCTGGATTTGAGAAGTGCAATATTTTCTCTTACCGCCGGGTGCTCCCACATCCCTTCATTCATGGCAGGAGCCATTAACACCGGCCCCTTGAACGCCAGATGCAAACACGACAGCGCATCATCGGCAAGACCCTGCGCCATTTTTGCCAGTATAGAAGCCGTTGCCGGAGCCACAAGCAGAAGGTCCGCATTCTCGGCAATGCGGATATGTTCCATATCGGCGGAATTTTTCGCATCAAATAACAGGTGATACACCGGGTTCCCCGATAGTGCTTCAAACGTCAATGGAGTGACAAATTTTCCGGCATTGGCGCTCATCACAACACGCACATCGGCCCCCTCTTTCACCAGCAGGCGCAGCAACTCCACCGCCTTGTAAGCGGCAATACCGGCAGAAACACCCAAAACAATTTTTGCGTTTTTCATCATTTTTTGAAATAAAAAGACTGTTTTAACCCCCCTTATCAGAGGGGGTTGCTTTTGCACAACTAACCACGATGCTTCAATTATAAATATTAACTCCCAAGCAATCAATGTTTTTAGGATGGAGGACGTTTGACTTTCCACTTTTCATTACATAGAGTGATGCCATTAATATGGACAGAAAACTTAAAATTCTTTTCGTTTCAGCCGAGGTCCACCCTTTTGCCAAGACCGGCGGACTGGCAGACGTCAGCGGCGCGTTGCCCCCGGCCTTAAAAAAACTCGGGCATGACATTCGGGTCATCCTGCCCAAATACCCCTGCACATCCAAGGCGGGAAAAAAAACACAAGACCTCAAGGTAGACCTGCAACTGCCCGGCTTCAGTCCAAAAGGCTGCCTGTTCCAGTCAGAGCTGGACTCGGGTGTCCCGGTTTATCTGATCGGGCACGATGGCTATTACAACCGCAAACATCTTTATGGCGAACCCGATTACCCTGACAATGCCGAGCGCTTTGCTTATTTTTGCCGGGCCGTGCTGGAAGCCGCAAAAAAACTCGATTTCAAACCGGATATCATCCATTGCAACGACTGGCACACCGGGCTGATCCCGATATATTTAAAAAATGATCCCTGGTTTTCTCAGACAAAAACTCTTTTCTCCATTCATAACCTCGGTTACCAGGGCAATTTCCCCCATTCTCAGTTGAGGACAACCGGACTGGATGAATCCTGGTTCCAAGAAGAGGGCATTGAGTTTTACGGTCAAATCAGTTTTTTAAAAGGTGGGCTGATATTTGCCGACATTCTGACAACGGTG
>CAZEBI010000110.1:0-1085 GCA_964510355.1 uncultured Nitrospina sp.
ATTAAAATAGAGTATCTCTGCTAAGCAACTGGGCAAGAACTTGATTGAGCCGAGAAATACGGTTGTTCGCGAAAGAGCTATTGCTATTTGAGTCCAGCGTCACGCTGGCGCCGAGTGGGTTATATCCAGTCTTCGAGGTCGAATTGGGCTCTGCATTCGGGGCTACGCAGATCCATGAACAAGTCGGCCTGATCAAAATTCAAATTGAAGTCCGGGATGGTTTCGCATTGCAGTCCGGCAGTTTTAATTTTTTCCTGGTACTCGTTCATTTTTTCAGTCGTGGGAAATTCCAAAACCACTGAAAATCCTGTCGCGGCGGAGAATCTGATCAGTTTTCTATCGGTATCCATTTTTTATCCATAAAAAATAATGGCCGCAGTCTCAGAGAAAAAACTAGAGAATAAATAGAGATACTCTTAATTTTTCTCGTCGAGAAACTCAAACTCGGTTTCTGAGGCCCATTTGATTTTGATGTAATCGGGTAAAAGGGTTTTTTTATCAATAATTGCAAGCTCGATCTGTTCCCGGGTCAACCCCACGACATAACGCAAATTGGCTCCACGCAGGTCCGCCCGATTAAGATTTGTGCCTTTTAAAACTGCCCGGTTGAGGTTTGCCGTTTGCAGACCTGCATTTTCGAAGTTGGCACCTTCAAGTTGGGCTCCTTGAAGGTCTGCTCCTTCCAGCTTGGTTCCCTTAAATATTGAACCCTGCATTTTCGTTTGCGCGGCTTTAATGTTTTGCATATTTGCTCCACTGCAATCGGCCTTCTTGATCCAGGCTTTATAGAGTGCGCATTCTCTGAGATTGGCTTTGGTCAGGTTGGTTTCGCTTAAATTTGCCCCACGCAGGTCGGCGCGTCGGATGTAGGCATTTTGCAGGTTGGCTCCGCCAAGGTTGGATTTATTTAAATCGGCCCCGCTAAGATTTGCTTGGTCGAGATTGGCCCCGGACAGGTTGGCTTTAGAGAGTTGGGCCTCGCTGAGGAAAATTTTTCTTAAGTTGGCCCCACGCAAATCAGAGCCAACCAGCAATGCTCCTTTAAGGTCGGCCCCTTCAAGGTCGGCTCCTTTGAGATCGGCGTT
>CAZEBI010000110.1:1095-9284 GCA_964510355.1 uncultured Nitrospina sp.
ATTTTTTGGAACCCTCCAATTTTTCCTTGAGCGATGGAGTGCTTTTGTTCTCAGTCATTCCTGTTTCTTAACTGATTAAAACGATAGAGCAGGGCGGCAATCAGGGTGCCCGCCATAAACAGGGCAATAGAAAAGCCGGGAATCATTAATGCCAGTGAAAGAGGAATAGACCCCAAAAACCAGGACAACATTTTTTGCAGGCCCACCCAGGATTCAGGTTGAACCATCCATTGTTGCAGGGCAGTGCTCTCAAACAGGAAGTTGAAAACCACAAAGAGCGGGAACTCGGTCCAGATTCCATTCTGTAACCATAACAGGGCCTGATAGCCGAAAAGGCTGAGCCCGATTGCAAATACTAGTATGCCAAACATTCCGGCGCAGGCGGTCAATCCTGTAATAATAAAATCCTGGGGAGTGAGCCCGGATGCGGCAGAACGAATTTCGCTCCAGGCTTGTCGCAGGCCTTTTTGTGAAATGGCTTTTACGCCTCTTATCAGTTCCCCGCAAAACTGGCGGGCCGTTTCAATATACCGGTAAAGGTGAGTGAGCCAATCTTCATGGTTAAAATGTGCCTGTTGATTTTCCATATTCATGCTACTCCCTCCTTTCCGGGAACCTTGATGAAGTGATAAATACTATCTCAGTTTATCGCTCTTTGGTAAATTTATCAATGGGTGATACTGTGGGTGTCTTACTGGATATTTTGTGGGTGGGGAATCGTGAAGATATTGGTTTTTGGGGCAGGTGCAGTGGGGTTGGGGTTTTCGAGCTTTTTAATGCAGGCGGGTCATCATGTGCATCTTATTGGCAGAGAAAAAACAGTTATTGCGTTGCGTAAAAATGGCCTGAGACGGCGCGGTATTTTTGGTTCTGCCTTTTTTCCCCAGCAACAATTTTCAGCCTCGTCAAGTTTAGCTGAAGCGGGGTCCTTTGATTTTTATCTGGTATGTACCAAATCGTTCGATACGGAAAACGTAGCCCGGCAGCTGCAAGATGTTTCAATTGTGCAAAACAGCCCCATTGTTCTTTGCCAGAACGGCTGGGGCAATGCGGAAATTTTTACTCGGTTTTTTCCGGCGCAACAGGTTTTTAATGCACGGGTTATAACCGGGTTCACCCGCTCTGAACCTCATATCGTGGAGGTGACAGTGCATGCTCAACCCATTCATCTCGGTAGCCTGTTTGATGGAGACTGCTCACGTTTGCAGGCATTGGCGGAGGGTTTGCAAAACTGCATTCCCACTGTCGTGACAGATGATATCGGCAAAGACCTGTGGGCAAAAATGCTTTATAACTGTCCGCTTAACGCGTTGGGAGCTGTTTTGCAGGTTCCTTACGGACATTTGGGGGAGAACGAAAACAGTCGAGCACTTATGGAGCGGGTCATCGTGGAAGTTTTTCGGGTCATGCAGGGCTTGGGTCATGCCAGTCACTGGCCGAATGCCGAGGCGTATCTCAAGGATTTTTATGAGCAGTTGTTGCCCAGCACCTATAGTCACGAATCTTCCATGTTGCAGGATATCCGCGCCGGCAGAAAGACAGAGATTGAGGCGCTCAACGGAGTGATCGTGCGGGAAGGGAAAAAGCTGAAAATGGATGTTGCCTGCAATGAAACCGTTCGCAATCAGATACTGTTTCTGCAAAACAAACCGGAAGGTTCGATCCGAAAAGATTTGTAAAATACTATATCTTGCTTCCTATCCACACGACACGACCGAGGATATGGAGTTTTTCCATATCCGTTGCTGGCAAAACCTGTTCTTTGGAAACCACCGTATTATCGCCGCGAATGGCCACCGACCCACCGAGCAACCATTGTACCCGTCTGACCATCAACCCATCATCCAGATTGACCAGGTAAATGCCATCTTCTTTCACCTGTGATTTACTCTGGTCGACCAGAAGCAAATCGCCCGAACGGATCGTTGGTTCCATCGAGCCCCCCATGGCATGGACCAGAACCAGATTTTTAGGGTCGGTGCCGAGCTCTTTATAAACCCAATCTGCCTTGAAAGCGAGATGGTCGACAATCTGCTCAGAATGAATGGTGGAGCCTTCTCCCGAGGAAGTCTTCATCTTGCATCGCGGTACCAGGACAAATCCCTCTACAGACGAACCGTCTGTGTACTTTTTGTTTTCACTTCCCTGACCAGTGAGCAACCAGCCGGGATCGCATTCAACAACTTCGGCCAGTTTTGCCAGCAAACTAGAGCTTGGAACCCGCTTCCCGCTCTCGTAGTGGTTCATGGTAGGGAGGGAGATACTTAATATTCCGGCTAAGTATTTTTGCGTGAAACCCTTAGATTTTCTCGAAATTATTATCCTTTTGTTAATATTATTAGTCATTAGGTACTTTTATCGGTTGACATGTATTAATATATGTTGCATTGTGTTATGGGCTAAATATTCCATATTAATCGTTTGAATAAATTATACGAAGCCATACTTATACTAGGCCAATTTGTTTGGATAATCAATAAATTTGACATTTTTGAAGGGGGTCCCCCTCAGGAGGAGTGAATTTATGGAGCCGAATGATCAGGAGATGGACTGGAAGCAGGTTGCTTTTTTGCTAAATGGCGTCAATGAGAGGTTAACCGAAAAAATTCGGGAGCAGGAGCTGGAATATGCCCAGTTGCAAGCGCAACACAAAAGAATGCAGAGCTCAGTGTTAATCATCGGTAAAAGTTTGAACAATTAACTCTCTACATACGGTTATTTGCGCGAACGGATTCTGCGCAACGGGTATTTTTGTGCCGCCCGGTTATGCTCGATCGGGTGGACGAAAAATAATTACTGCCATCTTGCCGGGAAACAAAATACAGGCGGTCGGACTCAACAGGGAGTGTTACTGCCGTGATGGATTTGAGCCACGGGCTGGCGATAGGGTAGGGGTGAAAACACCAAAATGTTTCGGACTGTAGAATATTTGGTTTTGTGAAACAATATTTCATTGTAAAGTCATTTGATTTTGCTGGACTTTATTGTCTGTTTATGAATATTATTTGATATGAGGATATATTTATCGATAGAAGTCAGTATAGGAATATGCTGGCCGATCTGTTGCAATAACCGATAAATCCGGGGTTTTGATAAGCTTACCCCCCCCCTACACAAGGAGGAGTGAATTATGGAACCGAACGATCAGGAGCTGGATTGGAAGGAGGTTGCTTTTTTGTTAAATGGAGTCAATGAAAGTTTGACGAAAAAAATTCAGGAACAGGAGCAGGAATATGCTCAGTTGCAAGCGCAACACAAGAGAATGCAGAAGTCCGCATTGATCATCAGCAAGAGTTCGAATACTAATTTCTAGCAGGCTAGAAAGATCATTTGCGCAAACGGGTTCTGCGTAACTGAGATTTTTGTACCGCCCGGTTATGCTCGATCAGGGTGGCAGAAAAGTAGTGGCTGCCATCTTGCCGGGAAACAAAATACAGGCGGTCGGACTCAACGGGGAATATTGCCGCCACGATGGATTTGAGCCCCGGGCTGGCGATAGGGCCGGGGGGCAGCCCTTTGTGCCTATAGGTGTTATAAGGGGAGTCGATTTTTAAATCACGTTTACGGATGTTGCCGTCAAATTGTTCCATAGCGTAAATCACGGTGGGATCGGTTTGCAGGCGCATATTTTTTCTCAACCGATTATGAAAGACCGAAGAGATCAGTTTTCGTTCTGTATCTAACCCGGTTTCTTTTTCTATCAGGGAAGCCAGGGTAATGATCTCATGCCATGAAAGAGAGTTTTCGCTCTTTGAAAATAATTCAGGTTTTAAAACCTGCTCCTTGAACGTATCCACCATTTTTTGGACAATTCTTTTTTCTGGTGTGAACTTGCTGAAATGGTAAGTTTCCGGGAACAAATAACCTTCCAGGCTGTCAGTGGGAATGCCTAAAGAGCGGATTAAATTTTCATCACGGGTTTGACGGATAAAAACTTCTCGATCTGCCAGACCTGCTGAGTGCAGGAGCGTGGCGATTTCTGTTATTCGATAACCCTCCGGGATGGTGACAGAGTGGAGGACGGTTTTACCGGATGTGATTCGAAGAAGGATCTGGGATGGAGACATGGAGGGTGACAGGCTGAACTCCCCAACCATGACCTGCGTCTGTTTATCCTGAATATAGGCGATAGCCTGAAAAGCGCTGGGACTGCGGATCAGCCCTTGACCGGAAAGTTCCTGCGCCACCTGTTTTAAGGTCATTCCCGGTTGGACCTCAAAGACTGTGGTTTGGGTGCTGTCACTGGCGGGCTGGGAAGCTTGATAGTAGAACAAACCCAGCACGACCCATGCCAGTACCAAAGAGCCCCAGAAGCCAGTGAGAAAAATTCTTTTTATCCAGCGCTTCATAATCTGGTTTATGATGCGGCCTTCTGCAACTGAATCAGAAACTGATCATTTTCCTGTTTTGTTCCTATCGTGACGCGCAGGCAGTTTTTTAACCGGGGGTGAGAACTCAGGTTTCGCACCAGGATTCCATTTTCTTTCAGCTGATCAAATACCCCATCTTTGGAGACTTGAAACAAAATAAAATTGGAATTTGAGGGATACGCGGTGATGGCGGGTAATTTTGATAGCTCATCCATCAGGCGGTCCCGTTCTTCTAAAATGGAATGGATTTGATTTTGCACCGGGGAAAAATCGTTGAGAAGTTCTTTCGCGACCCATTGCGATAGGGAGTTCGAGTTATAAGGCAGGCGGACTTTGTTGACCTGCTGGGCAAGCAGAGTCGGAAAAATTCCGTAACCTACCCGCAACCCCGCCAGACCGATTTTTGACAAGCTCCTGAGTATGACAAGGTTATTATGTTTTTCCATTTGTTTGAGAAAAGTTTTTCCCGCAAAATCATGATAGGCTTCATCCAGAACCACGATGCCCTTAAACTGCTCAATGACTTGCTGAATTTCCTGTGCCGAAAAACAATTGCCCGTCGGGTTGTTGGGATAACTGATGAAAACAATTCGGGCCTTCTGTTCGGCGAGTACTTTCAATGCGGAGGAAGCTGTAAAATCCCAACTGTCATTGAGTGGGAAGCTGACAGGGTTCAATCCCAGGCACTGGGCCGTGATGCCATACATGGCAAATGTGGGGTCCGGGAAGGCAATGGTTTCTCCTTCACCACATAGAACCTGCATCAGGTATTGAATCAATTCGTCCGAGCCGTTTCCGATGATGATTTGCTCCATAGCAACGCCCGTTCTGTTGGCGATAGCCTTTTTCAGATCCTTGCAATCGGGGTCGGGGTAACGATTGAGTTGCAGTTCATCTAACCGTTGGAATATTTTATTTAACAGTTCCGGCGAGGGCGGGTAAGGGTTTTCGTTGGCGTGTAATTTAATGCCGTCATCCAGGTTTTCCACCCGATAGGCTTTCAGTCCTTTTATCTTATCCCGAACCAGCTCCATGAGATCAATATGGGACATGGTCAATCAACTCCATCTTTTAATAATTCTTCAATATCGGGAGAGGGTGGGCTGTAATGGGCAACCCTTACTTTTTCTGCCTGTAGGATAGAGAGGATGGAATTAACCGTATCTTCGATCTCATTGTTGGTGATGACGTAATCGTACATTTTATATTTTTTGATTTCCTTTTTTCCGGTTTTGATGCGCTGTTGGATGCTTTCTTCTGAGTCCGTTCCCCTTTTTCTAAGCCGGGCCTCCATCTCTTTAATGGAGGGAGGCAGGATGAGAACATAAACTCCCTGGTACTTCATCTTCCGTAATGTTTCAACGCCTTGAACATCCAGCTCCAAAAGGGTATCGTATCCGCTTTTTAGCAGGCTATCGGCAGGCTCAAGAGAGGTGCCATAATAAGAACCGTGCACACGAGCCCATTCGAGGAAATCCTTGTTCTTGATTTTATCTTCGAACTCCTTTTGAGTTATGAAGATATAATCCGCACCGTCTTTTTCCCCATTACGGATCGCCCGAGTGGTGTGAGAAACTGCAACTTTTAAGTCAGGCAGTTTTTTCCGCAGAAGATTGCAGGTGGTGGTTTTTCCTGTCCCGGAGGGGGCTGAAAGTATTATGGCAAAACCTTTACCCATAATGGCGGCTCCAACAATTTATGAATTGCTCTATTTGTTAGGTGATTCTTTCTGTGGCAATCCCATTGCCGAAAAACATATATTATCCGAGCCTGAGGGCAAAGAGCAACCCCCTCTGAAATCCCCCTTATCAGGGGGAGGCACAGTTCCCCCCCTGATAAGGGGGGCTAGGGGGGTTAAACAATGCGGCAAAACCCGAGATGAAGATCGAATGCTAAATAGTTTTTCAGCACCCTGCCAAGCGTCAGTGTGCAATAGCATTTTATTGTTGGCAACGATTCAAACAGATCCTCCCCTGCCAAGGGGCGCAAAAAATCAGTCACTCGATATTTGCCAACTGTTCCCTTATTTTTTCAAGTGAACTTTTTATCTCAATAACCAGGCTGGATATCTGGATATCGCTGGATTTTGAACCCATGGTATTGATCTCCCGGTTGATCTCCTGGGTGATGAACTCCAGCTTGCGTCCCGAAGGTTCTTTCGAATCAAATAACTTTCTAAATTGCTTGAGGTGACTGCCTAACCGCGTGATTTCTTCGGTGATGTCGCACCGGTCAGCCAGGATAGCGGTCTCCTGGGCCAGACGGCTGTCGTCAATCTCAGCACCGAGCAGTTTGATTTTTTCCTGAAGCCGGGTTTTGTATTCCTGAATGACTTCAGGTTGGCGCAGATTTATCTGCTCAGCGTGTTTTTCGATGGAGTCAATACGCTGTGCAAGGTCATCTTGTAAATGCTGTCCTTCTTCCTGCCGCATTTTGTGCAGCGAGACGAGAGCCGTTTCCGCCATGTTTAAGAGCAGGCCTTCTTTAGCCGGGTCGATGGTCACCGGTTCCATTTTTATGATATCGCGCAGGCCGACCACCGAATCGATATTCAGCGTGCCTTCTAACCCCAACTCGGTTTGAATTTTTTTCAGTGCCTGTACATATTGTGTGGCAAGGGCCAGGTTGGGTTTGACTTCCCATTCGCCCGAACTCTCATTGGTGTTTGCCAGAGTGATGGTGATGCTGATTGAGCCTCTGGAGCAATGCGACTTGACCAGTTTTTTTAAAGGCTGTTCCAGATCGGCATAAGCTTTGGGCAGGCGGGTGTTGATGTCTATAAAGCGATTGTTGACTGAACGAATTTCCGCCTTGTAGGAATAATCTCCCTCCTGGCATTCTGCCCGGCCAAACCCGGTCATGCTGATTAACATTAAATTTTAAGCCTTTTCCACGGTCAGTTTGTAATGACCGTTTTCCTCAGTTAGGGAAACAACCTTGTGCCCGTCATTTTTAATACTGCGCGGGACATTCTCAGAGGGCTCGCCTGCATCGAGCAATACTTCCAGTACGCTTCCCGAGGCCATGGTTTCCAGTTTGATTTTCGTCTTGACGTAATTGAACGGGCACTTGACGCCAAGAAGGTCAATGCTTTGTTTGCTATCGCCACTTGTAGCCTTGGTGTCTTCTCCACCGACCCGCATTCTCAAAGACTTGTCTTCCTGCATTTTGTTTTGCACGTTTTTACATTCTTCGAGCAATTGTCCGGCTTCCTTCAACCACCACTCGGCAGTCTTGGTATCTGTCGCCTCAGGGATAGACTCAAAGCTGTCGATGAGTTGGGCAAACTTTGCCGATACAATTTCCATGTCGATGACCAGCGACTGGAATTTTTTCAGACATTCCCAGTCGTCATTAAAATCCATGCCCTCTGTAACCAGCAAGGCTCGGGCAGAAGCAATGACCGAATGCTTGGCGTGTTCACCGGTTTCCTTGAATGCGTTTTTCTCCAGGCTGAGCTTGCCTTGGAAGAGGGCTCGCTCGGCTTCGCTGATGCGATCGGTGATCATATCGGTGACGGCACCGGCGCACTCGCCCTGGCCACGGTCTTCGAGGCTGAACTTTTCCGTCGAGCCATAGTCGATATAAGATTGCGGCGACTTTTCAATATCGGGCAGGTCTTTCAGTGGACTCAGTAAGTCGCGGAAATGGTTTTTACCCTTACGGTCAAAATATTCGCCAAAGGTTTCATCGTTTTCTTTTCCGGCCTTATAGTCTGTCAGGGAAAGTTTCATCGCCGCCGGAGCGTTTTTAGCCGGAATTTTGATGACCGATGTGCCAAACACCACCTGGTCTTCCGAAACCCTTCCACCGAGAAAA
>CAZEBI010000111.1:0-9110 GCA_964510355.1 uncultured Nitrospina sp.
CCCCTATTCTCTGCATGATCACTAGGCTTTCCGAGCAAAAGGGCATCGACCTGATCATGGAATCCCGAGACGCGCTCGATGAACAAGACATCGCCTTATTGATCCTGGGAACAGGGGAAACCCGGTACGAATCTTTTTTTCGGCAATGGAGCCAGGATAGACCTGGCCGCATCGCGGCGGCATTGAAATTTGATGAACCCCTGGGACACCGTATTCTGGCCGGCAGTGATATGCTCCTCATGCCTTCCAGCTATGAGCCTTGCGGGCTCACCCAGATGTATGCGTTAAAATATGGTACCGTTCCTATCGTCCGGGACATCGGCGGCTTGAAAAACTCCATCCAGGAATTCAGCAAGAAAACAGGAAAGGGGACCGGGTTTAAATTTAAAATTCCAGAGACAAAATTTTTCATGCAATCCCTGCAAAAAGCCTTATCGTGTTTCAACCAAAGCGAAACCTGGCAGAAACTGCTGCAAAATGGCATGGCTAAAGACAATAGCTGGCAGTCTTCCGCCAAGCAGTATTCCCGTCTTTATCACAAATCACTGAGCTCTTGAACTATCAGTTCAACAAGGAGTTACCGTCTATCTGCCTTTAGCGTTGCAAAAAGCGCCCGATTATTATAAAAACTAGTGTTTCTCAAGAATGAATCGTGCATTTTCTTGAAAGACGAATCTTGTAAAATTAGCAGACCCATGAAAAAAATTCTCGTTATCGCTGACGAACAAAATACCCGCTCTCTTTATAAGGAAGAGCTGGACGGTTATCAGGTTACGCTTTCTGCCCTTGGCGAAAAGGCCCAGTTAAACGACCAGGATCTTATTATTCTGGACATCAAAAACCCGGAAGAAGACGGCATTGAGATCATGCGAAAAATCAGGGACACACCCGTAATACTCTGTTCGGCCCAAGGTCATTACAGGCAGGATTTTAGAATCTGGGCTTCGTCTGCCAGAGTCGTCAAATCGGCAGATATCCCGGAACTGAAACTCACCATCAAGGAGATTTTCAATCAGCGACAAGCGGGTTGATCAGAGCAATATGGTAAATCAAACCATCGAACCCCGATTCATTGCTGTTGAAGGCGCTATTGGCGCGGGCAAAACATCACTGGTCAGTCTTCTGGCAAAACAATATGGGGCTAAGGTGATCCTGGAAGACAACGATTCAAACCCCTTTATCGCCAAATTCTATGAGGACCGGGAAGCCTATTCCTTTCAAACTCAGATTTTTTTTTTACTGAACCGGTACAACCAATATCTACAGCTGGCGCAAAGAGACCTGTTCAGTTCCGTGGTCGTGATCGACTATCTGTTTCAGCGGGACAAAATATTCGCCCAACTCAATCTGGAAGATCACGAATACCGCTTGTACGAGCAAATTTTTAACCTGATCAGCCCCAAAGCTCCGAAACCCGATTTAGTCATTTTTTTGCAAGCCGGCACCGAAGTATTGCTGGAGAGAGTTTCCAAACGAGGCCGGGATTACGAAGCGTTTATGGACCCCGATTACCTCGATTCGGTGAACAAGGCTTTCAATAATTTCTTTTTTTATTATTCCGACACACCGCTTTTGGTCATAAATACCAATGAGATCGACTTTGTCGAAAAAAAATGTGATCTGGAAGAGTTGATTAACAAGATCAACAGTCATAAAATAGGTAGAGAATATTATAACCCGCTTGGATCCTGACGGACCGGGACGGAGTGAGCTTCATAAAAACAAAAAACGTAGTTCGGGGACCCTGGTGGCCCTAAAATTTTTTCATGCGTTTTTAATGTTACCCTCGGCGTTTGCCGACGGCTTCTTTTGAACCCCCTCCCCCGTTAGACCCCAAGCCTTCATTCGATAAAAAATCATGGAAAAAAGTCCTGTTACCGTCCCTGATATTGCGGGGAGAAAAAATTCAGGGAAAAAGATCACCGCCCTGACCGCCTACGATTACAGTTTCGCTAAACTTTTAGACGCAACGGATATAGACATTATTCTGGTGGGAGATTCCTTGGGAATGGTTTCTCTCGGTCATGAGAATACGCTGTCGGTGACGATGGAAAATATGATCGATCATACCCGTGCGGTAAAACAAGGAGCCAGGCGCGCTCTGGTGGTAGGCGACATGCCTTTCATGTCTTATCAGGTTTCAGTGGAACAGGCAGTGACCAACGCCGGTCGCCTGATCCAGGAAGGCGGCGCATCCGCCGTTAAACTGGAAGGAGGAGTCCGCGTGGTAGACCGGGTTCAGGCGATTGTTCAGGCGTGCATTCCCGTCATGGGCCATATTGGTTTGACTCCGCAATCGGTGCATCAGTTCGGCGGCTATAAAGTGCAGGGCAAAAACTATCTCGACTCCCGGCAAATCAGGCAAGACGCGCGTGACCTGCAAAGTGCGGGCATCTTCGCTCTGGTTATGGAAGGCATCCCCGGTGAACTCGCAGAAGAAATCACCGCAGAACTAAAGATACCCACCATTGGAATTGGGGCAGGCCTCAAATGTGACGGCCAGATTCTGGTTCTTCACGATCTTCTGGGGCTGAACCAGGACTTCGTGCCCAAATTTGTAAAACAATATGCTCAACTGGCTGATAGCTTAAAGAGCGCCGTTTCCGAATACATTCAGGAAGTCAGAGCCGAAACCTTTCCAGGGCAAGAGCATACCTACCACTCAAAACAGGGAGTGCTCAAGCAAGTCAATGATTGAGACTAAAAATAAAGCGGGAACCCTGCAAAGGGTGTCCTCCATAGCAAAAATGAAAGAAGTTTCTGCATCCCTGTGCAAACAGAACCTGACCATAGGGTTCGTGCCGACCATGGGGTGCCTCCATGAAGGCCATTTAAAACTGGTCAAAAGATCACTCGAGTCCTGCGATAAAACCGTAGTCAGTATTTTTGTCAACCCCACCCAGTTTGGCCCTGGTGAGGATCTGGATACCTATCCGCGTGAGCTCGAAAGCGACATCGAAAAACTGACAGCAGCCGGGGTGGATATCCTGTTTCATCCCAGCGCAGACGAGATGTATCCGGCGAACTACCAAACCTATGTGGAAGTGCAGAACATCACCAAACATTTATGCGGAAAAAGTCGAGTCGGCTTTTTCAAAGGCGTCACGACAATAGTATTAAAACTGTTCAATATCGTCCGCCCTCATAATGCTTTTTTCGGCGAAAAAGACTGGCAACAGCTTGCGGTCATCGAAACCCTGGTCGAAGACTTAAACCTTGATGTTGCCATCATTCGTGTGCCCCTTGCAAGAGAACCCGATGGCCTTGCCATGAGTTCCAGGAACCGCCACCTATCAACTCAGGAACGACAAACTGCCCTGTCTTTATCGCATTCTCTACAGAAAGCCCGCGACGATATTCGTTGCGGCATCACCTCGGCAGAAACTATTAGAAATTCTATCCGGCAGTGCCTGTCAGAAAAAGAAGGGACCGAAATCGACTATATTTCCATTTGCGACCCGGAAAATTTCGAGGAAAAGAAACAAATTTATGGAAGGACGCTGATCGCCCTCGCCGTAAAGGTCGGGCCGTCACGGCTAATTGATAATTGCATTATCGAGGAGTTCTGATGCAAAGAGTAATGCTTAAATCCAAACTTCACCGTGCCCGGGTAACGGCTACGGAAATTGATTATGAAGGCAGTATCGCCATTGATGAAGACTTGCTGGATAGAGTCGGAATTCTGCCTCTTGAACAGGTTCACATCTATAACATTAACACCGGAAAGCGGTTCATCACCTACGCCATAACCGCCAAACGGGGGTCTGGAGTGTTTTCAATCAACGGTGCGGCCGCCCGCCTGGCTCAGATTAATGATCGCATCATTGTTGCGGCCTATGGTATTATAGATACTGAACAGGAAAAACATGAAGCTCAGATCGTCCTCCTTGATGAGGCGAATAAAATTGTGGAGAGTTGACTTTGTTTGCCTGTCCGCAATCAAACCACCCATCTATTTTGAGATAATGAGGTTAACTTGACTGATTTTTTTATATATGCTGCCGCCGGGTTCATGGTCTGGATGTGCATGGATTGCATTCAACGCCGTGAGCATTTTATATGGATCATCATCATGATCATTCTTTTCCCCGTGGGGGCGGTGGCCTATTTTTTCGTAGTGAAAAACCGCGTAGGGGGGGGCAGCAAGGCTTCTGCCAGTCCCACTCCCCTTCGCAAGGAAGTGGAAACAGAAGAAACGCTACACCTTAAAGAGCTGATCAAACAACTCAACAAAGCCTATCATTATGAGAAACTGGGTCAGGTCTATGTAGAGCAAAAACAATTTGATATGGCCATCTCTCAGTTTGAGCAAGCCATCGAGCGCGACCCTGAAATGCTGGAAGCCCGTTATGGCTTGGCCAAATGCCTGCACGGGTTGAGCCGGTTTGAAGATGCCGCCGTTGCACTCGAAGAGTTGACCGCCATTGAAAAAAAATACGACTATGGCAATGCAATTCTAGGATTGGCAGAATGCTACCGTTTATCCGGCAATGATGAAAAAGCCCTGGAAACCTACAGCGAAGTCATAAACTCTTTCCACTTCTTCAAGGCTTATTACCACTACGCACACCTTCTCGACAAAAAAGGCGAAAAACAGGAAGCTATCGACCAGATGAAAAGCATTGTCGGTTCCTCCAAAGATCTGCCCGACTACAAACTCGAAAAGGAGCGATACTGGATTGATGAAGCAACTAAATTTTTAAGAAAAAACGGGATTGAGTTGGCCTGAGCGGAGAGACTCCTCTGGCATGAGCAATGGCTGGCGATCAAATGTTCTCTCGGTTCTACGGGGGGAAAAAACGCAGGATTCAACATCATGACAATTCTTTCTGAAAATTTAAGAACCATCAGGAAAAAGCTCAACTGCACCCAGATGGCCCTGTCAGAAGTCCTGGAAATCGGTTTTAGAACCTACGTCCGATATGAAGCGGGAGAAAGAGATGCCCCCATTTCGGTCATGGTCAAACTTGCCAAACTGGGAAATGTCTCACTGGACCGGCTCCTGACCACCAAACTCCTGCCCGAAGGCCTGAACACCCCGGACCAGGAAAGCCCCCCGTCCACAGCCCAGAAAATGGAAGTGATCGGTGGCGGCATTGAAGAAGGACGAGTGATGTTCAGAGGGTTATTAAACGATAATCTGGTAACAACCAACAAGGAAGAACAAAAACTGCTCACGTTATTCAGAAAAGCCCACCGTAGCAACCGGGAAAAGTTCCTGCTGGACTTGGAGTGGATGTTCAACAACACCCGAAGATCCCGGATCACCGCCACTAAAAAAATCCCCCGCAAACTGGAAAAAGCCCAAACCGCAACAAAACTAAAAAACCTCGCAAAAAACATAAAAAAAATCACCGTCCGCGGCTAGCCGACGAGCCCGCCAACATGATGCTGGACTCAACTAGCAGGGTGCTGACAAACTCCTGAAAAATGGTGTGATGACGTTATAAAATACGTACGCGAACTATTTTAATAAGGAGGAGCCATGCGCAAAACGGGTATTCCATGCCTTGAAGGGTGGAAAAATTAATACAACCTAAAGAAATAGAAAGTTTTTTCCGATAAATATCATACAGGCAGTTCTTTCGGCTCCAGAGATTTGAGCGTGAAGGATCTGGCTAGGAAAATTGTTCACAATCGTACATAGCCTAAACAAAAAATGATGAATCCTCCCATTAACTTACCCAGCTCAATTCACTCGGGCCCAAACACCCAGCAAACTTCAAAGGATGAGGTCAGCCTTATCGAAGTATTGGGGGTTCTAGTCAAACAGAAAAACCTTATCCTTGCCAGCGCAGCTATCCTTACACTGCTTTCCGTGGGCTATGTTCTGGTGGGGATGCCTGCACCGACTTATCGAACAACCACCGGCTTTCTATTACCCCAGGAGACTTTATCACCAAAGCCTATCCCCAGTAAAAAATCAAAAGAGTTGGCTAAACTTAAAGAGTCTATTTATCAAAAATTTTTAGCCCAGACTCAGTCTTATAGTTTTCAGAAAGAAGTGTTTGATAGTGGGGATTTCCTAAAGAGATTCATTGATGATGTGAGTGCTTCCACTCGATCAGAAAGGGTTTTATTAGGAATACATAATTCGATAACCCTGAAAAGGGTTGTACCAAACAAGAACAGTGCACTACCCGAAAAACCAGTATTTCTAGAGATGGTGGGCTCAAAGCCTGAGGCAATGGAAGATTTTTTAAATACTCTGGTTGAAACAGCAATAATAAATATTCAGGATGAAGCGTTGCATATTACTAAAAAGAGTATTGATCAACGCCTGAAAACTATTTCCAGAGAAAAAGAGTTACTGCGCAAATCACTTGATACTCAAGCAAAGAGAGCACTGGCGGATGAGATTAAATTGTTAGCCGAACAATTGAATATGGCTCGAAGTTTAAATATAAAAGAAAATAATTTTGGAGTTCCAAATAAGGCTCCCAAATGGTTCCTGTATGGCGAGAAAATTCTTGCAGCGGAGCTAAATGTCCTAAAATCCAAAGCTGCGAGCCTTGACAACATTACGAGAGTTGACAACAAAAAACTTCTAGCAATGGAAATAGAACTGGAAAAGTGGAAAGCTACCAAAGCATACTTTAAAAACCCTCGCGTAGTCGTTATCAGTCAACCCAGCATTTCCCTGATGCAACCATCTAAATCCAAACGAATAATTATTATAACCGCAATGATGATTGGATTAATTCTAGGGGTCCTTCTTGCTTTTATTAAAACCGGCATAGATATCCTGAGAGAAAATGAAGAACTTCCTGTTTATTTGGAGAGTGACAGCAAAAGATTTGAATTTAAAAATTCACCTCAAACTTTTCACACCCAAAGCTAATAAGGGTTCAGGTTTTTTTCTCACTCCGCTTACAGCGAACCTGCCTTTACATCCCTACGACAAATCCCGCAAGTAGAATCATCCAAGAGAATGTTTAAAATCTAAACCGCCTCTCCTTACAGGGAAGGGTTGATCTTTATGGCGTTTCGGCACAACATCATAATTAAACCTGTCGTATTTCTCATGCAGAACATCTTCATGCGTTCCTCAGAGCACAAAAACCCAATCACTCCCCTAGCCTTAGTCTTGCGTAACCCAAAGGATTAATCACCCTGGCGCGCCCTTTATCTTATCTTCCATGCGCGAAACAGGCATTTCAGGCTTTGAAAGGTATAAAGGTTAATACAACCTAAAGAAATAGATATCTCCTCCGATAGACACATTAAGGACAAGAGAACTGAATATAGGCAGTTCTTTCGACTCCAGAGATTCGAGCGTGAAGAGCTTGGCTATAGAGAATGTTCTCAATCGTACACAACCTAAACAAAGAACAATGAATCCTCCCATTAATTTACCCAACTCAATTCACTCTGGCTCAAACGCCCAGCAAACTTCAGAGGATGAAGTCAGCCTTATCGAAGTATTGGGTGTTCTAGTCAGACAGAAAAACCTTATACTTGCCAGCACAGCTATCCTTACACTGCTTTCCGTGGGCTATATTCTGGTGGGGATACCGGCGCCTGTTTATCAAACAACGACCGGCTTCTCATTGTCTCAGGAGGCTTTATCGCCAAAGCCTACCCCAAATAAGAACTTGGTGGCGTTGGCGAAACTTAAAAAGTCCCTTTATCAAAAATTTTTGGCCCAGATTCAGTCTTATAATTTCCAAAAGGACATATTTGATAGTGGGGGCTTCCTAACGAGATTTGTTGGTGGTGTGAGTGATTCCACAAAACCAGAAAGGGTTTTGCTAGGAATACATAACTCGATAACACTGAAAGACGGTTCACCAAATAAAAAAATCACGCCCGGCAAACAGGTGTTCCTGGAGATGGCGGGTTCAAAACCTGAAGTAATGGAAGATTTTTTAAATATTCTGGTTAAAACAGCAGCAATAAATATTCAGGAGGAAGCGTCAAATACTCTCAAAAGTAGTGTTGATCAACGCCTGAAAACTGTTTTCAGCGAAAAAGAGTTGCTACGCGAATCAATTGATATTCGAGAAAAGAAAAAACTTGCGGATGCGCGAATAAATGCAAAGAAAAAACTTGTCGATGCACGAATGAATGCAAAGAAAACACTGGAGGATGCGCGGGAGAAGGCAAAGAAAAAACGGGCGGGCACAAAGAAAAAACTGACAAATGAGATTAAATTATTAGCCGAACAATTGAATATGGCTCGAAGTTTGAATATAAATGAAAATAATTTCAAAATCCAACACAATGCACCCAAATGGTTCCTGTATGGCGCAAATATTCTTGAGACAGAGTTAAAGGCCTTGAAATCCAAAGCAACGAGCCTGAACAATGCTGCGGAGCTTGAAAAAGTTACACAGCTTAAAAAACTTACGGAACTTGAAAAAGTTACAGATATTGACGACCTTGCTAAGCTTGCCAAGCTTGCGGAGTCTGTCAAGCTTGCAGGATTTGCCAACCTTGCGAAATTCGCCAACCTTGCGAGGCTCGCCAATCTTGCAGAGTTTGAAAACATTGAGAGTCTTGATAACGCTGTGCCCCTTAATAACAAAAAACTTCTAGCAATGGAAACAGAATTGGAGAAGTGGAACGCTACCAAAGCATCCTTGAAAACCGCCAACATAGTCGTTATCAGTCAGCCCGGAATTTCCCTAATCCAGCCCCCTAAATCCAAGGGAACAGTTATTATAGCCGCAATGGTGCTTGGGTTAATTCTAGGGGTCTTACTTGCTTTTATTAAAACCGGCATAGAGATCCTGAGGAAAAATGAAGAACTTCCTGTTAAATCAGAGAGTGCCGACAAAAGATTTGAGTTGGAGAATGACAGAAAAAGATTTGAATTTAAAAGTTCACCTCAAACTTTCCACGTCCACAGCTGATAAATAGCTCACGTCTTTTTTCGACTACAGCAAACCCGTTGCCCCTTATTATCCCTCCTACCCCTCTTTTCTCGCGGGGCATGAAATTCAATGAAGCAGATAACAGGCTCACAAGAGCTCAGGAAGAATATCACGTGCGCTTGATGGCGTTGCCTACTTGACGTAGCAATACAATACGGGCCCCGCGCCTAACGGCTATTTGCGGAGGAATTTTTTCAGGATGTCGTCCATCTCGAATAATAGCGATATGGGTCT
>CAZEBI010000112.1:0-9077 GCA_964510355.1 uncultured Nitrospina sp.
CTGCGACCTACGGATTAGAAGTCCGTTGCTCTATCCAGCTGAGCTACAGGCGCATATGAAATTATGTTTCGACCCAAGGTGATTGGAGGTGGCATCTTAAGCCGAGATAACTTTTGTTACAAGAAAAAGTTGTCGCTCGAAGGGTCTTACGCATAGTGGGCCGAGACAACTCTCTGTTTGCCAGCAAAAGCTATTGTACTCTGTACCCCTTCGGGGCATGAAGTTTATGGAAGAGGATATCACACCCCCAGCGTCACGCGGGTGGCCGGCCTTGGTAGAGGATGATTTTGACTTCTTCTTCGGTGATCAGGCCTTCTTCGATCACATCATCGAGTTTGGGTTTGATGCGTTCGATATTTTCTTTCCGATCCACCACTTCAATCACAATCGGGAGGTCATCGGACAATCTCAATATGGATGTGGTATGCAGTTCGCTGGATTTTCCGAACCCACTGAGTCCTCTTAAAACAGTGGCTCCCGCCAAACCTTCCTTCTTGAAAAATTCGACCAGGTATCTGGAAAGCGGCACGCCTTTATATTTATCGGATTCACTGATAAAAATTCGTAGAAGGATGGCATCAGATTCTTTTTTCATTTTATTTCAGGCCCGTAGTGGTGATCAAAATTTTCCCCAGATAAACGGCAAGCAGGCAGAGTGTGACAGTTCCCGCCAGGTTGAGCCCGAACAACATATGTTCGCCCTGCTCTAAAAGTTTCATCGACTCATAGCTGAAGGTTGACATGGTGGTGAACGAACCCAGGATACCGATGGTCAGAAATACCCGTGTTTCTTCACCAAAAAAACCGCGGTATTCAGAAGCATACATGACCAGTGCCAGTAGCAGACTGCCGATAAAGTTTACCCCGAGAGTACCAAAAGGGAAGCTGACGAAGCTACTCTGAATCCACCCGCTGACCCAATAGCGCAAAATCGCCCCAAAAAACCCCCCAAGACCTACTACCAACCAAAGTGACATGCCTTCTCCTGTTTTTCCCACCGCCACTAGGCGTGGGGCCATCCATTCCCACTAGAAGGAATATAGCAAGAGTCCTTTAAGTCGTCCATACTATTTGCTAGCCACCCACTCCCGTGGGAGGGAATACGGCAAAGACTTGATTGTGCCGAGAATACCGTTGCTCGCCAGATAGAGTTATTGCACGCTGGCCCTGCGCCTAGCAGTGTATTGGTGGTTGGCAGGGAAATCATGTTTGAGTATTGAGGTTTCTCCTGTGGACCAGGTGATTTCAATTTGGCGGATGGTTTTATATTTTCCCAGGCCGAAATGGGCGATGGGTGCGTCGTAAGAATGAAAACCGCCGCCGGTTTTTATCTCACGCATCTGGTGGCGCTTCCGGCCATAGCGGATGATGATTTTGCAACCCAGGCAGAACCGGTTGCCCCGGTCATCGACCAGCTTGAAGGTCACGCTGTGACCCTGAGTATTGTTGTTGGTATAGACTTTGAACGGGCCATATAGAGTGTTGGCGATAATGTCGAGGTCGCCATCCTGGTCGATGTCGATATAGGTGTAAGAAGAACTGTGGTCGCGGTCGTCGAGACCAAATTCTTCCTGCGCCGGGACGAAAGATTTTCCGTGTCGGTTATGGAAGAAATTATTTGCGGCAAACTCCTGGGTGATCGGTACTCCGTTGACCACAAAAAGATCCTGCCATTCATCGTTATCGAGGTCGGCGAATCGGGCATTCCAACTCCACTCGGCGGTGGAGATTTTTGTTTGTTCCGAGACATCCCGAAAAGTATGGTCCGCCTGTCCTGCGAGCAGAAGGTTGAACTGGGCTTGCATGGGAATTTCATCTTCCCGAGAAAGTTTGAGATGCTCGGCTTTGAAAAATTTCTGGCAATAATTACGGTTGAGGGTAAAAGGGATTTTTTCACACAGAGAGGGAATTTTTTTACTTGAAGCCACGAGAGCCATGCGTGTGACCATGCATTCTTTTATCCACTGCGGGTCTTTTAAGAGAGTGCAGTGTTCGGTGATATCCTGTTTGTCCGGGTTCAATAATGTTGTGAGTTGGTTGAGCCGGTGGCAGGTTTTTTTGTCGAGCAGAGTTTTTCCTCCGCCGCCGGAGTCGCAAAATTCCAGGCCGGTGTTTTGCATGGTGTCGCCGAAAATATTGGAGACCACATCGAGCCCCCGCGACATGCCGATATTGGCAAGATAAATGTCCGGGATCAGGTCATTATTAAAGTCGGCGGTGTCGATGCTCATGGTGTTCTGCGTGGTCAGGGGGATGATGCCGTCTTGTCGGCGGATTTTTTTGAACCCGGCGTTTAAACTGCCGTGATAATAAGTGTCAGCAACCCTATAGTCGTTGCCGATTATGAGATCGGGCATCCCGTCTGCGTTGAGATCCGATAGCAGGACGCTGTGGGTTTGTCCGGGAATTCCATCCAGGGTTTGTGATTTGAACTCCAGGTTATGGTTGAGAATCCATTGGTCAGCGGCTTGTTTTACCGGCTTGCGGGTGGCAATGCCTAAAAAATAATTTCCGTTAACGATATCGGGAAAACCATCGCGGTTGAGGTCGGCGAAGGCTGTGGCGCTGGTTAAAAGTGCCCCGCCGTTGGGAACTTCCAAAATTTTTATCTCACCCCCATTAGCCAGGGGGTTGAGTATTGCGAAATTTCCGGTGGCAAAAGTAGTCAGGAAAATATCGAGCCAGCCGTCATTGTTCAAATCTACCAGGGCGATATTGATGCCTTGTTTGCCGTGCAATTCTTTGATTCCACTGAACACCTTTTTGAATCGGGTGCCGTGCATGTTCTGGTAGAGTTCGAACCCGTCATTCGTTGCCACGGCGATATCGGGGAAACCATCGCGATTGAAATCTCCGGAAGCGATGCCTCTGCCGAAAAACAACGGATCGAAAAATATTTTTGGTGTCAGGGCATTGGAATAGGTGATGCCCATCTCAGTCCCCAGACGTTGTGTGAAGGGTTTTCCCGCTTGTTTGTTGCGTGGTTGGTGTGCCAGAGCACGAACTTCCAGATTGTCTTGCTTAAAAATGATGGGAGCGGTGATTGCAGGCGAATCCGTTTTTTTAGGGATTTTCAACTCGGGTCGAGGTGAGTCCGCCTTGTTTTCGGGTGCCGTAATAATTTTGTCATATTGTATGAGCCATTGGACATGCCGGTATTCGATGAAACTGTTGGCAATATAGCCTAAGCCGACGCCGATGGCAAAGACGATGAAAAATAATTTTATCGCTAGAAAAACAGAGAACGTGCGGGCGATGATCATGGCCGAATAGATGCTGAAAGTCCCGAAGGTGAACACAAGTGTGGTGACGAATGCCGGGGAGAGCCCTGACATCATCATGGCCTGGGCCAGCATGAGGTCGAACGCGATGGGCAGGGGCATGATCGTCCCCATAAATGAGAGCAGGCCCAGATTGATCAGGTTGACCGGGGCCCCGATCAGTTGGTCAAAGCTCCACAGGTGGCTGGCTAAAGCCCCGAGCACACCTGCCAGCAACATCAGCGGGACGGTGCGGGTGAAGATATAGCCCAGACTTTTCCAATAATCCAAACTCACCGACTTGAAAGCCATGACCCAGGAGTCATTATTACGATCGCAGGTTGCAGCCGGGTCAATTTCGCAAGTCTGATTTTCTGGTGCGGTGCGTGTTTTTTCTGAAATCAGAGGAACGATGATCAGGATCAGGATAAAAGTCGCCGCCAGTTTCATCACGGCCATATAAAAAGGAAAAATCGAAAACAGCATGGTGAGAACAACAATGTTCAGGGTGGGAGAACTGAACATGACCGCTAACGCCGTTTCCATTTTACTGCCGGCTTCGTACATGCCTTTGGCGATAGGCGCGACACAATTGACACAGACTCCGAGCGGGGTGCCGACAAACATGCCCATAAAACTGTTACGGAAGCGCCGGTCCGAAGACTGGCGGGGCATGATTTTGAGCAGGGTGTAGAACCCGGCGGCGAGAATCAGGCCAAACGCCATGCCGCGCCAGTTGGTTTCATACCAGTTGAGGGTGGTATAAACCACGCGCATGACAAAACTTGCATTGCGCGGAGCATGAAAGTGAGCCTGGTGAGTGAGCGGATCCTCAAAGGCCTCACTGCCAGAAAGCGCGGCCTTGTTATCCAAAGCCGGGTAACGTGAAACCAGCCAGAAGCTGGATGCCACCAGAACCAGAAAACCCAAGAGAATTATAAATTTGCGATTACGGGTCATTCAAACGTATTATCTGACATTTAGGGAAACCTGTTTTTACCCCAAAAAAGCCTTTATGGGGAAACCAAATTTGTAGTCTTCCAGCAGCAAGAGCTTTGTGTAAGCCGGAAAAGCTAAACTTGAATTCCCCTCCCTTCATAGGGAGGGGTTAGGGGAGGGTTGGATTATGAGTGCTGTCAAAAAACCCCACACCCCTCCAGACCTCCCCTCATGAGAGGGGAGGATCAATAAGAAACCCAGGGTTATGCAAAGGCCCTTTGTTGGGAAGAAGATATTAACGAATTGCGCTTGAGGGCTCAGCCTGCTTTACGGGTAATGCAGTGCTGGCCCCACGCCTAGTGAAGGAGAAAAGATTTTGCAGACGGACGATTCAGAAACCTCGAACCATTTTATCCAGAATATTATCGAGGAAGATTTAAAGACCGGAAAATATGAGGGGCGGGTGCATACCCGTTTTCCTCCTGAGCCGAACGGCTATCTGCATATCGGTCACGCCAAGTCCATTTGTTTGAACTTTGGTCTGGCGGCGCAATATTCCGGCAAATGCAATCTGCGTTTTGATGACACCAACCCCAGCAAAGAAGAGGAAGAATATGTAAAAGCCATTATGGAAGATGTGCGGTGGCTGGGGTTTGAGTGGGAGGACCGGTTGTATTATGCGTCGGAAAATTTTGATCAGCTCTACGAATATGCCCTGCGATTGATCGAGAAAGGCAAAGCTTATGTGGACGCATTGAGCCCGGAACAAATTCGTGAGTATCGCGGCACCCTTTCTGAGCCGGGGCGAAACAGCCCTCACCGGGACAGGTCGGTGGAAGAAAATATGGATTTGTTCAAACGTATGCGAGGCGGTGAGTTTGCCGAAGGCGAAAAAGTCTTGCGGGCCAAAATTGACATGGCCTCGGGAAATTTGAATTTGCGCGACCCGGTGCTGTACCGAATTTTAAAAGCGACGCATCACCGTACCGCAGATAAATGGTGCATTTATCCCATGTATGATTTCACACACGGTCAGTCGGATTCTCTGGAGCGGATCACCCACTCAATCTGTACCCTGGAGTTTGAGGATCACCGGCCTCTTTATGACTGGTTCCTGACCCAGTTGGATATCTATCGTCCCCAACAAATAGAATTTGCCCGCCTCAATCTGAATTATACGATATTGAGCAAGCGCAAGCTTTTGCAGTTGGTGCAAGAAAAGCATGTGAACGGGTGGGATGATCCACGTATGCCGACGTTATCGGGTATGCGCCGCAGGGGTTATCCGTCGGAAGCAATTCGTGATTTTTGTGAACGCATCGGTGTTTCCAAAAGCAACAGCACGGTAGATTTTGCTTTGCTGGAACATTGTGTGCGGGAAAATTTAAATCGAACCTCACCTCGGGTGATGGCGGTGGTGCGACCGCTCAAAGTGGTGATTGAGAATTACCCTGAAGACCAGGTGGAAGAGTTGACAGCCGAGAACAACCCGGAGGACCCCAAAGCAGGGTCGCGCAAAATGCCCTTTTCCAGAGTTCTGTATATTGAGCAGGATGATTTTATGGAAGAGGCCCCGAAAAAGTTTTTCCGTCTTGCTCCGGGCAGGGAGGTGCGATTAAAGCATGCTTATATTATCAAATGCGAACAGGTGGTTAAGGATGAAAAAACCGGCGAGGTGGTCGAGTTACGTTGCACTTACGACCCGGAAACCAAAAGCGGTTCTTCCCAGGCAGGTCGCAAGGTGAAAGGCACCCTGCACTGGCTTTCTGCGGCTCATGCCCAGCGCGTTGAAGTGAGACTGTACAACCCTCTTTTTCTCAAAGAAAACCCGGCAGACGAGAAAGAATGTCCTGATCTGCAATCGAGTTTGAATCCTGATTCCCTGGAGATTGTTCAGGACGCGTTCATTGAACCCTTTTTACAGGATGCGGTGGGGGGAGACCGATTTCAGTTTTTACGGCTGGGCTATTTTTGCGTGGACAGTGCGGACTCCGCTGTTGGCGCTCCAGTTTTCAACCGCACTGTAACGCTTCGTGATACCTGGGCGAAAATTGCCAAAAAATCCGGTTGACTGACGGTCAAGTGAGTTGGCCCTTGGGCAGAGTGATGGTGAATGTGGACCCTTCGCCCAGCTGGCTTTTTACAGATATACTGCCTCCATGGCGGGAAACAATCTTCTTGCAGATAGCCAGGCCAATTCCCGTTCCTTCATAAGCCGACCTTCCGTGCAGTCTTTCCAGGGGGACGAAAATCCGTTCCGAGAACTTTTCATTCAGTCCGATTCCGTTATCCTGTACAGAAATTTCCCAGTACCCGCTTTGGCCCGGTTGGCAGTCGAGATGAACAACAGGAGGGGTATCGGGTTTATGGTATTTCAGGGCATTTTCAATCAGGTTTTGCAAAAGTTGCCGCATTTGAAAAGGGTCTGCATCAAGACGGGGCAGATTGCCGACGGTGACCTTGCCCTGGGTTTCCATGAGCCGTGTTTCGAGGTCTTCTATGACTTCACGGGAAATTTTTGCCATGTCCACTTTTTTAAAAGGTTTTCCCTTTACGGTTATCTGAGAAAGTTCAAGCAGGTCATCAATCAGTGCCTGCATTCGATGGGCGGCATTTCCCATTCTTGCGAGATACTCCCGGTGTTGTTCACTCAAATGGGACTTGGCTTCCAGCAGGCGGTCACTGAATATGGATATTTTCCTCAAGGGTTCCTGTAAATCATGCGAGGCGATATGGGCAAAATCTTTCAAGTCATTGTTGCTTCTTTTTAGTTCCTCAGCATAATTTTTTAAATCGTTTTTCACATTGTGATTGTGTATGGTCAGTGCCGCTAAATTGGCGGAAGTCCTGAGCAGTTCCATCTCAGCTGACGTGGGTTTTCGGGGCTGGGTATAATAAACGGCGAAGGTGCCCAGAACATTCCCATCGGAATCGAAAATGGGGGTGGAGCAACAGGCTTTGAGGCCATGCTCAAGAGCGGTTTCCTTGTAATCTTCCCAAAGAGGGTCGAGGGAAATGTCTTCTACCACAACGGCGCGTTTTGTGAAAGCGGCGGTGCCGCATGAACCCACTTTTGGGCCGGGGACAACCCGGCTCATTTTTCTGACATATCCCGCAGGCAGGCTGGGAGCGGAACCGTGTTTAAGAATTTTTTCTGATCGATCCAGAACAAGAATGGAACTCAACAGCCCATCGCTGTATTTTTCCATTTTTTCGCACAATTCGTCCAGAATTTTCTGGAAAGGTTTTCCCGTCGCAAGATGTCCCAAAATCCTGTTATGGTCGAGAAGATAATTTTCTGCCACTTTACGTTCGGTGATATCAAACCCGTAGACGTTGACGTAGTTGTGTTCGACAAAAGGAGAAAAGGTGATGGAAAAAAAATGTTCAGAAAACTCCAGCTCAACCGTTTTGTTGGCGTGCTGAGCAAATGCGTCACGGGCCAGTTTTTGCCATTTCGGCGGCAGGGGTTTGGCGGGGTCCACGCTCGATAATTGCAGTAACGGCAGGCTGGCCGGGTTGAAATAAAGCAACTGACCTTCTTTGGAAATACGCAGGACAGGATGCGGGTTTTCATCGGGCAGATGGGAGAGCCATTCAATCTTCGTGCTTTTCTCAAGAATCTCCTCGGCAGACACATCCATGGTGTGTTCGAGCAAGGCATAATCCTCATCGTTTGTATGGTAGGCGTTATCTACGGCATTGAGGAAGCCTTCCCATTGGGGGGGGATATTTTCCAGACCGCCTAGATATTTTTTGATCTGCCGAGTGAGTAATTTGTGTTTCATTTTGAGAAACTCAAGTTTCGGAAAAGGTGGTGATGGACATGGTCTGATTATGCAGGTGTGAATACATGGATTCTTCAATGGGAGCGATCTCACCGTAGGAGTAAAATCCGGTCAAGCTGGTTTGGGGCCCGAATACTTCTTCAACCGCTTCAATTTCCTCTTCCACCCGTTGTTTCATGATAATTTTTCTTCCAACACAACTCATGAGAATGGCCATACTGGGGGCGGAAGCTCCTGCGCTCTGGCACGCTTTGGCGGCTTCTTCGGCTCCGCTGACAAGGTTGTCTATATTGGTTTTCATGAGACGCGCTGTGCCTCCCTGTTCCAGGTCGCCTGCAAATGTCATGCTCCCGGTCTTTTCATCCACCCCTAAAATTGTACGCACAATACCATTTTCCATTTCCGAGGTTTGGTAATAGAGGGGGAAATAGAAACATTGGGCAGGCATATCCTGAACGCGGTCCCCGAGGTATTTTTTATACAATTCCAAGGCAGGTTCCCCGTCCAGCTCATAAAGAATATTGTTTTCAGAACGGGTGATCCTGCGTAGGGGGCCGAAAGGCTTGAATCCACTGATGGAACCACAATGGGTTTTTAAGCGGGTTCCGTAAAATCCTAAAGCCACTACTGTTTTACTTTCAGGCATCTGGTTGGCGCCAATCAGGGTTTCATTAAAATTTTTCCCGTCTCCTGTCAGGCCTCCGGTAATCTTTACGCCTTGCGGTAAGTAGTTCATCATTCCCTTGACCAATTCCGCCCCATTCACATTCAATCCATCGGCCAGAACGAAGACATGACATAATTCCTTCTGATCCAAAATGTGCATCAGTTCTTCGCCAATGGATAAGCTGTCTTCTCGATTGTTGATTTTTAAATATGCGGGTTTCAGGGTGGTGTTTTTGAACCAGATCGCCGTTGTTACCAGCGAATCATCATAAACGCGGGTTTTTAAAATTTCTCCGGCGGTGGAACCGCTCAGGATATAAGCGTCAGGGTAAGACTGGCGAATTTCTTCGAAAAGATTTTCATTTTTCAAATTTGCGGGATGACCAAAGACTAAAACCAGTTGGGTCTCTTTTAAAGTTCCGGA
>CAZEBI010000113.1:0-9064 GCA_964510355.1 uncultured Nitrospina sp.
GGTTCCTTCGGCGCAATCGTAGTCCTCGGTCAGGACTTTTATATACAGTCCGGTGCCACCGACCAGTATGGGAATTTTATCACGATTCATGAGTTCATGGATGATTTTCAAGGCCCGTGTTTTAAAATCAAACGCGTTGAATTCTTCGTCCGGCTCAAGAATATCAATCAGGTGATGCGGGGTTTCCTTGCGCACTTCCTGCGAGGGTTTTGCCGTGCCGATGTCGAAATATTTATAGACCTGCATGGAGTCGGCACTGATGATTTCCGTGTCCAGCTTGCGGGCCAGGGCCAGCGCGGTTTCACTTTTGCCCGAGTTCGTCGGGCCGGTCAGTATAATTAAAGGAAGCATAAATTTCCTGGCTCTTGTGTTCCAATGGGAGATCTGAACTTCCCCTCCCTTCATAGGGACTCAAGCCCGATGAGTTGAGGGGTTGAGCAGGGAGGGTTGGATGATGAATTTCATCAAAAAAGTCCACACCCCTCCAAGCCTCCCCTCATGAGAGGGGAGGATCACAATGAAAAATCTCGAGTTATGCAAAAGTTCCCCCTCGGAGGAGGCTCTCTGCCTCTTTTGAATAAGTTCCGCTCTCATTATAAACCGCAAGCGGGGGAGCTACGCAAAAATCGGATTTTTTTCCTTTAAGAGCAGAGATCAGAACTATTTTTGCGGCAGTCTGAAAATTGCCATGAATGAAACGGGCTTGACGAGGAAATAAGTTCCGGTATTCCAATTCCCGCAGAATTTCACTCATGCGCTCGGGTGGATAAGCCAGGCTGATCTGTCCGCCAGGTTTCAGTAAGGGCGCGGATTTATCGAGCAAGGACTCCAGGCTGAGAGCAATTTCGTGGCGGGCCAGGGCTTTTCCGGCATCGGGGTTGATCCGTCCTGTCTGGATTTTTCGGTAAGGGGGGTTGGAAACAATATGGTCAAAAGATTCGGGTTGCAAATTTTCCGCTTCCTTGAGGAAATCGCCATGAATGAGGGTGATCGGCTCATCCATTTTATTTTGCTGAATATTTTTTTGCGCTTGCGCACAATCCTGAATTTCAATGGCGGTTATTTTCAAGTTCGCCTCCCTTTGTACCAACAATAGCGGAATGATGCCGCAACCGGTGCCGACATCCAGCACCGACTGGCCGGGTAAAAGGGATATGAAATCGGCCAGCAGGAACGGTTCGATGGAATAACGGTAGCCGGTTTTTTCCTGGTCAATGACCAGTTCTTTAAGGGGTTTTGCACTGTCCACAGGGGCATTGTCTTGCAGAACTATTTGTTTGTAAAGAAGTAATTGTTATACTGTGAACCATCCCCGCTGTCTGTGGAGAAGAGGCACTTTGTAAGGAGAAATAATGGAAGCTTTAGCAGTCGAACAGGTTTGGGCGGTCGTGATGTTTGTGTTGGGCAGTTTCATCCTCAATACCTGCAGTAAATGGGAGAGGGCAGACCAAGCGGCTTTGAAAGAGTCCAAAAGCTACGGTCGCAGAAAATCAGACATTGTCAAACCCAGAACCGTCCGAGGCACCATCATGACGATACTGGGCACGGGCCTCTGTCTTGCCGGCATGATCCTCTTCATCATCCACGCCGTCTAACCCGGCCAAGCGGCCGGGGGCCAGTGTGGCGGTGACGCTACGCGAACGCCAGACAAAGTTACAGGTCGCTGGGTTTACTGCGTTTGGTGAGGTCAATGCCAATTATTTTAAGACCCTCGATTTTGTTAGGCTCTGACATTATTTTCCAGGCTTCTTCTTGGAGGAATCGAATCAATTTATTGAAATCTAACATTTCTCCAGTGACTGGATGCTCCCATTGCTTTTCACCTAAATACACTAAAAGATAAATCCCGCAATTTGAGCGAATATCTCGAAGATATTGCCCACAAAGTTGGACTTGCAATCTTTCTAAAAGCTTAGCCCCCGAATAGTTCTCAGCAATTTTCAACTCTATTGGAACCGGACCATCAAAGTTTGAATTATGGAGACGTATATCTGATTTCTTTCCATCCGCAAATTCTTCTTCTTGAGGAACATTGTATTTACCTTTTTTTCTGTCTCGAAGCCAGCCACCTATAAAATTACGATGTTTGGTTTCGCTTCGATCCAGCTTAAGAAAGTGAGATATACTTTCATCTCCATCTTCCAGATCAGCTTTTAGATCAAGCAATCTTGAAATACCAAGCTCATAAAGCTCCCGATGGTTTTGAGGCGTTCTTTCTGCCTCCTCAGCAAAACTGGCCATATCTCCAGGTTTCCAAGACTCTTCTTCGGAATCAGTTTCTGCTCTACCTTTAGCGCACTCTCCACTCCAAGCCTTCGACCTTTCATCTGGGTGATTCTGTGAGAGGTCCAGTAGGGCAAGATAACCTTCCTTGCCAGAGGTATTCCGCAAAATCTCAAAAAGTCGATTTCTTCCATCCTGCGCATCGTCTCTCAATCCCGGAGAATAACCACCAGTCCCAGCCCGTTCAATATCTTCGGAACTGCGGATATGCTTGTGCATCAATTTGAATAAAGGCAACAAATGTTTTATTTGTTTATAGCTACCTGGATCACCCAAACCTCTTTCGCTTCTATCACCAACAAGGTTAACAATAAAATTCATAGCAAAATTAGTTGCGTCCTCTGGTTTATCAAACTTTTCAAGAATTGATGACAAAGCTTCCAAAGCCTCTTCAGCCTCCACACTCATCCATGCAGCCAACCACATTGCCTGCCTTACCCCAGACACTTTTTGAACCTTATCCTTTGTGATTGTTAAAAACGTATTTTTATCCAAATTAGCCAGAACTATCCCTAAACCCCTCCGAACAGTATCATCTTGTTTTGGTTCATAAATTTTCAAGAATTCTAAAATTTTTGTGGATAGATTTGGTTTAATCCAATTTAATTGCCAATCGACATCTGAGAGAACGTAATTACAGTTATTGTCACCATTAAAATGAGCAAACTCCCACTCAATCTCAGTAGCCAGAAACTCTTCAACGATTGTCGGGAATTTTTCGTGCAATTTTGGTAGCCAATCAGGAAATCCATTTAATTCGTTTACTGCGTACCTACAAGCCCGTTCAGCTTCTTCCTTAGATAAATTAGCAGGCCAACCAGTAAGATGGTTGGCCTCCATATCAAGACCACTAAGACCCACGACAACGGCATTGGGAGTACTATTAGGATTCTCAATTCCCTCCGAAATAATCTTAGGTCGGTATTTCCTCCAATAATCAATACACCCATCTCGATACGCTTCGGCGACTTCCTCCTCAAACTCTGGAGTTAGTGCCTCCCAATGGGGATTAGCCCACTTACTACTATCGAATTTTTTTTCGCTGAGCCAATCCATAATATACTGTGTGGCATTCCAGATTTTTCCCTCACTCGCAATGCTTGTATCTTTCAAAACGTGCGTATTTGACTTTAGCCACTCACACCATTTAATTCGACTTTTAGCTTCTTTCTTCTTACGCTTTTTATCCTCTCGCTTGTAACGCGCCATCTCCCGTTTCCAGTCTTTATCCTTTTCTGGTACAGGTGGAGGATTCCTGTAATTATAAAGTGCATCCTCTAGTCCCTGCTGTCCCTTCACCACATCGTTTAATTCTTCCAGTTGCGATTTGGGGTTGCCACTATCTTGATAGAGATACAAAGCCAGCGATAAGGCGATTAAGCGGTCCTCTAACTCTGATTTCGTCTTTATATCATTTAAAACCTGACCAAAGTCTGTGCCACTAAACTTCCAGAAATGATCATAAGCACGTACTTGCCAATACTCCGTAAGCCTATTATTTTTGTCTTTGTTCAGTCTGATTCGAAGTGACTTAACACTGACCCAGAAAAGAGCAAAATTCAATTCTCTCCACTGCGGAACCAGTTCGTGCAAGGCATTATTTTCTATGCGAAACTCACCCCAAGACCTACTTGATTGGGCAAGTGATATTACTTCCAAAACACTATCATCCAGCGCATGGGGGTGTTTATTAGCAACTAACCTTTCTGCGGCTAGAATGGCGCACGGTAATAGCCAAGCGTACTTTTGAGATACTTCGTGGTATCGTTTCTCAATGACTGGAGGCTCTTTTATCAGAGGAAAAATGCTACGAATCCACTCTAGAATATTTTCAATAGGGCATTTTTTTCTGACTGAAATCCCGTAACGCCCACCTGATTTCACTGAATGAAAAGCGATCTACTTTTTCTATCCGCCGGACTAGAATTGGGATATCTTTTATGGGAAGTATTTGGGTCGCGAAAGACGTTATTAGCTGTCCAATTAGTTTCTTGCTCGTACAGGATTCATTAGCAAGAATTGAATCGACTAACTCTTTTTTCTGAGCTTCCGTACCAGCTGCCTCCACGGCAAGAAATCCGTAGTACCGTGTGCGGGTATTTTTATCATTCAACGAAATTTCCAGAGCCTTAGAACCACAAGCCTGAATTTCTCCTTGCCAAATCATTCTTAGTAGCAAATGACAAATTTCAGTGTTCTCTGAATATTTTCCCAATAATTGAATAATTGTTTCAGCCAAATCTGGGTGCGCAAACCTCCTTAAGGCAGAAATATCAATAGACAAACCTCTAGTTTCCCGGTCAGAATAATGAGAACAAAATTTCACCAAAAGGTCACTTCTGACTTCCCAGGAGAGAGTTGATGGATCACCATCTTCAATCAAAATTTCCGGCGCAATTTCTACAGTTCTATTTTGAATACGCTCATCAAAAATGATGATCCATGCGAGAATAGACCGCATAGATGGGACTAAAACCTTTAAGCCGTAGCGTTCAGAAAAAAACAAATTTTCAATGGCTCGACGAGGTTTCCCCTCTGACAGTAGACGATATAGCCATTTAGCAGTCAGATATTCTTTCACGCTACGATGGTGAAACCGAACTGTTCCGTATATAGCTTCATCAAATATAGGAAGTTGAAGAAACGCCCTTATTTGCACCATATTCCAATTTGTTAAAACAGCATGGACTTCAATAGCTCCAGACTTCAACTGCGGGTCTATTTTAGGATCGGGTACTAAAATCCTGTTTGTCTTCATAAAAGTTGAAGCCGCAGCTAGCATCTCTACCCCATACAAGGCCTCTTCACGACTGAGAGTCAATATTTTTGCCCTCTCCGGGTCCTTCTCAATGAGTTTTAATTGGATACTCTCTTCAATCATCCTGAGGCGGCTACCAATTTTTCCATGCTTGCTCCAATAATAAATTAATTCAAGCAGGTCTTCAGGCCGCCCGCAAAAAACCTTTGCCTCGGCTTTTTCAATGGCTAAAATAAAACCATCCAAGTTCTGAACATTATTGGATGCAGAAAAAGTACGTATTTGTTTTTGATCCAATGGGCGAAGTGCAAAAACTTCGGGCTCAATAATTTTTTGATCCCCGCTACTTTTTGAGCTCGCAGTGCTACTAGATGCCCCATCAGTTGAGTCGAAAGTGTCTTCCTCACTTTTTTCGGTGGATTGCAATTCTCGAAAAGGTAATTTGTCTTTGATGAGAGATAAGTCTGTTTGCGGCCCCCACTCGCTCAACCGACTGGTGATAAAAATATGCGCCCGTTGCTTATGTTCTCCAAGCTTTAACGAAAACTTACGTATAGCCGTATCAAACTGTTTTGGACCACAGAGTTTAGCCTCATCAACTGAATCGAGGAAAAACCAACCAATCTCATCAGACGACAACCATTCTTCAAACTCTTCATTGCTTCCAATTTCCAGTGCTGTTTCAAAATCAGAGTGCAAATGCTCCAAGCGGAGGAAGAAGGCTTTTTTGCCTCCCCCACGTAACTTATTGGAAGTAGCCCTCATCTCTTCAGTTTTTCCGGCTCCTGCTTCGGCAAGAATAACCACTCTTGGGAGTATTAGAAGGTCTTTCCATTTTTTGGGCTCCAGCAAACCAAAGAATAATTCAGATTCATAATCCTCTTCTTTAAAGGAGTAGTCTTTCGGGATGGGAGCAAACGAACGGTTTAATTCAATGAATTCTGATTGCATAAAAAATGTCTCAAATTGCTATCTATAAAATTCTCTTTAACTTGATACAGTCTTTGGGGTGGGGTGTTGCGGATAGAGACTCAATTTTTCTCAAGATACCAGAGAAATAGCAGGTCGGCAAACCCCAGATCCTTCGACAAGCTCAGGATGACACCCTAAAAACCTCCGCAGTCGTCATGCTGAGGCTCTCGAAGCATCTCGTCTTTCCTCTTTTTTAAAGAGGGGGTAAAAAGCAAATCCCCCCGGCCCCCTTCGTGGAAGGGGGCGTTAAAAAGCAACCCCCCTCAATCCCTCCTTGTCAGGAGGGAAGATTTTATCTGTGTTTACCTGTGTTGATCGGTGGTTAAGCGGGTTTTGCTTTTATTTGTTCCAACTGAAAATATCCCGCCAGGATTTTTTTGCGGTCAGGATTATTGCCAGAGGTTCTTTTTCGTAGACGATGGGGTATTGCCTCAGAGTCAGCAAAAACCCGTCACAGGGTGCGGTGATTTCTTCTAATTGTTCGCCGCTATGCAGGTCGCGGATTTTCCCTATTGTCTGACCTTGTTGAACCGTCGTTCCCACCTGCACTTCATGCAAAAACATTCCGGCGGTTGTGGCGAGAACGGCGATTTCGTCTTCGGGTCTATAAACCCGGAGGGGGAAATTTTTGGTGGGTTTTGTTTTTTGTTGTGTTTGCCGCAAGATGCCTTCGGCGATCATAAAATTTATTATTCCATGAAACAAGGTTTCGCATTGCGCCTGGTTCACGGTGCGCGGGGACCCGGCTGACACGGTGAGGCTGACCACATCTTGCTCCTGCCATTGCGCCGACAAATTGACCTTGGGATGTTCGTGCAGTTTTCTTACGGTGGCTATTCCCATATCCCGGCACATTTTTTTGATTCTTCCATTCGGCTTTTCCACGGTCTGGATATGTGGCGCGTCTTCATAATGTGGTGCAGCCGATTGCAGGATGATGCCCCAGCAGGAATCTGCCGTATGTTTTAGAACGGCGGACGCCAGGGCTTCGCTGGTTTCGCCTTGCGGGTTGCCGGGAAAAGCCAGGTTCATATCTATATCGTCATAGGGCCATAAGCGCGAGCCGGATTGAATGGCGTTGAGGTTGACCACCGGGAAACTGATGACCTCGCCTTCGAGGTGATAGTTGGGGTCACGGCCTTCGACCACGCTATCGAGAAATTGTGCCAGGAGTGAACTCAGGACTATGCCGTTCAAATGGTCGCCATGCAGACCGCTGACGATGGCGACGGTTTTTTCGGGGCGCGTGGATGTTCCCCAGATATTTTTATACAGGCTCAATGGCGCACCGAATGCGGTCGGGATGGTGAGGATTTTTTCCTTCATGGCGCCTCCTCGGTGGCGATGCGGGCCAATGGCGCGCCTTTGCCGGTCAGCGGATGTTCCCGCAGAGTAAACAGCAAGCCCGAGCAGGGTGAGCAGATTTCTTCGCGAATATTATCCGGGCTTGTTATGAGGTCACCAATTTTATCGCCTTTATTTAGGGTTTGCCCTATCTGCGCCTGCTTGACGAACAAACCTGCGTCTGGGGCCAGGACCATGGTCACTTGATCGGGTTGCACCCGCTTAGGCGGGGCGATTTTTTCTGCCAGGGTTTCGTCGATTGCTCCTGTCTGCCGAAGCAAGTTCAAAATGCCCAGAATAATCTGTTCGCAATAATTTTTGTGAATGCGCAGGCAGATGCCGCTTTCGATGACGAGGGTGGGAATTTTGGCCCGGTTCAGGTTATAACCCAGGGTGGATTCAAAAATCTCGGCATGGGGATGAACCCAGATCAGGTCGACGTTGCAATATTCGGCCAGTGGCACCAGTTGTTTTTCAAAATCTTCGATAATACGGATTTGTGGCAGTTCCATCAGGTGCAGATTGCTGGCATGGAAATCGACCACCAGGTCGGAGTTGGACTTCAGATCTTCCAATAGGGTTCTGGCGGCCTCAGTGACCAGAGAAGTCGTGTTCTTCGCACCAAAGGTCCGGTTGATGTCGGTGGAGAAAAAAGGCCACAGCCGGGTTCCTGTCTCAAGAGCTTGCGGGTTCACTGCCGGGTAAATATGGATTTCTCCTTTAATAGCGTTTTGTTCTTCCAGATTTTTTAGAATCTCCATCAGCCGGTAGCAAATATACGGTCCTTCCAGTTCATCGCCATGTAGCCCGGCAACCAGCGAGACGCGTTTTGTTGGTTTGCCCAGTTGCGATGAATAACTATGGCGAACGATTTCGATCGGCGGCCCGGCTGGCGTTTTAGCCGAGAAGATGCATTGGCTTAGCATGGGAAAGACCGGTTGACCTGCCGAATCGTTACCGATTTGACCGGGGTTTTAGCAGAAAAGATGCATTGGCTTAGCATAGAAAGAGGGGGGCTTTAGGGCGCGGAAGGTTTATTTTTTTTGAGGGAAATTTTCATGACATCGATTTTTCTTTTAAGGGTGTTGCGGTTGATGCCCAGCACTTTGGCGGTTGCGACCTGCTTGCCGGAGTATTTGTTTAAAAGAATTTCAAACAGATGTTTTTCAACTTTTTGGATGAGCGTCTCATAAAGCGTGCCTTCTTCATTGTTATTGAGAAGAAAGTCTTTGATCAACTGGTCTAAGCGTTCATCCCATTGCCCTTCGTCATCGCGGGAACTGTCTTCCTGCAAGTGTTCGGGCAGGTGTTCGGGCAGGATGGGGCCGGAAAGTGCCAGCATCAGGGCGCGTTTGATCACATTTTCCAGTTCACGGATGTTGCCGCTCCAGTGATAACCGCTCAGGATGCGCTCGACATCGGGAGAGAGATAGATTTTCCCGCGCGCCAGTGTTTTTGCGTAACGGGCAATAAAATGGTTGGCGAGTAAAAGCACATCTTCTAACCGTTCTCTGAGCGGCGGCATATCAATCTGGATGACATTGAGACGGTGAAACAGGTCTTCGCGAAACTGTTTCAGGTTCATCATGTCCGTCAGGTTCTGGTTGGTTGCGGCGATGACCCGGACATCAACGGTGATCGGGTTTTTCCCGCCCACCTTGTAGAATTCATTGTTTTGCAGGACGCGGAGGATTTTGGCTTGCAGGG
>CAZEBI010000114.1:0-9035 GCA_964510355.1 uncultured Nitrospina sp.
CGTTATAACCTTGCATGCGTGTGAACCGGGCCAACGTGTCGCCGATCGTGTAGTTGCGTACATGGCCCATGTGGATTCTTCCGGAAGGATAGGGAACCATCTCCAATAAATAATATTTCTTTTTGGCGGAATCTACTTCGACTTTAAATGTTTTATGTTTTTCCCAGTAAGCCTGCCATTTGGCTTCGATGGAGTTGGGGTCGTAGGGGGTCATAGAATGAGCGGGTCCATAAAAAAAGATGAATCAATGATAAAAAAAGAATTCTACCACCCGCTAGCGCGGGAGGCAATTTGCAATCCACTGGCTTCACGCCTAGTGGCTTATTTAAACCGCGTGCAAGCGCACTTGATCGGTCACCGGGTCATTGCCCGTTGGCCCCACGCCTAGTGGAGCTTTCTGGAACTATTGCTGTTGTATTCACCCTGTATGTAATTGCCATGCTGGGCATCGGTGTGTGGACTTCGCGCATGACCCGTTCGCCAACAGATTTTTTTCTCGCTGACCGGTCGTTGAAGGCCTGGGTGACGGCCATTTCCTCCACCGCCAGTTCAGAGAGTGCCTGGGCCGTGCTGGGGACGGTGGGCCTGGCTTATAAGGAGGGTTTGTCTGCCCTGTGGTTTTTGCCCGGTTGTCTGTTGGGCTATCTGCTCAACTGGTTGTTCATTGCCGAGAAACTGCGCAAACACTCCGAAGAAAATCATGCCATCACTCTTCCTGATTATTTTGAAAACCATTTTGATGACAAGACCCATATCCTGCGCCTGATTTCGGTGGTCATCATTTTTTCCTGCATGATGGCCTACGTGGCGGCGCAGTTCACCGCTATCGGAAAAACGTTTGATGCGATTTTTGGCATTCCTCATGTGCTCAGCATTTCTGTGGGTGGGGCGATTGTGCTCATTTACACCATGATGGGCGGAGTGCGGGCGGTGGCCTGGACCGATTTTGTGCAAGGAATCATTATGGTGTCAGGGCTGGTTATTCTTTCGCTGATGGCCCTGTCCAGCCTGGGCGGCTTTTCCGGGATGTGGGTGGCGGTGGGAAAAGTTTCGCCCGAGACGCTGACATTTATGGGAGGAAAATCCACCTCGGTATTTTTGGGTTCCATGGTCGGCCTTTTAGGTATTGGGCTCGGTTACCCCGGTCAACCGCATGTCATCACCCGGTATATGGCGGCGAAAAATACCGAGGCCATCAAAAAAGGCACCTGGATCGCTTTGGGCTGGGGGCTGGCGGTTTATTCCTCATCCATTCTGTTGGGAATTTGTGGTCAGGCCCTGTTCCCGGGGTTAGAAGACCCGGAGCATCTTTTTCCCAAAGCGGCGGAACAATTATTGCCGACTCTATTGACGGCGATAGTCCTGACAGGAGTTTTGGCCGCCATCATGTCAACCGTGTCGGCGCAGATTCTGGTCGCCGCTTCAACGGTAGCGCATGATGTGTACTCTAAAATGCTCAAGAAAACCCTTTCGCATGCAAAAATCCTTTGGGTCAGCCGGGCAACGGTTCTGGTTCTGGGCTTGGGGGCCATGCTCATTGCATTGAGTGAGACACGGGTCATCTTCTGGTTTGTGCTGTTTGCCTGGTCGGGGCTGGGGGCGAGTTTTGGCCCGCTTATTTTATTTACCCTGTACTCGAAAAATATCACCCGGCAAGGAGCGGTGGCGGGAATGTTGACCGGGTTTTTAACAACCCTCATCTGGAAAATTACGGGCCTGTCAGAATCCGTCGTCTATGAACTGGTTCCGGCTTTTTTGTTGGCGACTCTGGCGATTTATTTTGTCAGCAAAGTTACGCGGATAAAAAGCAACCCCTCCCCCTTATCAGGGGGGCTAGGGGGTTAAAAATACTCGTGCAATAATCCAGGTTAGGGGGTTTTTGGCGCGGTCAATAACTCGGAAATAATTTTCGCCATTTTTTCTGCGCTGCCCTGTTGCTGGGCGATGAAGGTTTTGGCTTTTTCGCTGATGTCGAGGCGCAGGGAAGTGTTTTTCAAAAGGGTGTGGACTTTTTCTTGCAGTTCTTCTGCGGTTTCAATCTGCCAGGCCAGTTCTTGTCGATCGGCCCTTTCAGCGACATGAGCGATATTTTCCACGAACGGTCCATGTAATACCGGCAGGCCGTAAGATAAAGGTTCTATCAGACTGTGGCCGCCACCGGGTCGGGTCAGGCTTCTCCCTATAAATGCGATTTGCCCCAGCGCATAAACTTTTGCCAACTCACCCATGGTGTCGAGCAGGATGATGGATTTTTCCTGCTGGCTATTTCCCTGCAATGACGAGCGGCGGACGAATGGAAAATTTTCTTTTTTCAGTAACGTAGCTATTTCTTCTACCCGCTCCATTCTGCGTGGCGCGAGAATTAAAACCAGATCGGGGTGTTTCTCCAGCAATTGCCGGTGTGCGTTCAGAATGATTTCTTCTTCCCCTGCATGAGTGCTTCCTGCTATCCACGTCGGTGTTTCTGCTTCCAGCTTGAAATTTTTCCGGAGTTGTTTTTTTTCATTGTCGGTCATGGCTTGCAGTGCGTCATATTTTGAGTCGCCAATCACTTCAACCTGCTCTCGATCCACACCCAATTCAAAAACGGCTTTTTCCCCATTGGTGCTTTGCATATAGAGCCGGTGAAATTTTTGGAAGGTTTGTTTGAAAAGGGGGCCTGCAAGAAGATAGCGCCTGGCCGTGCGTTCCGAGATCCGGCCATTGAATAAAAGTGCCGGTATATTTTTTCGATGCAGCAAATCGATCAATCCGGGCCAGAACCCGGTGTCGGTGACGACATAAAGGTCCGGCCTGATCCGGCACAAGGCCAGTTGAGTGAACGGCAAGCAATCGAGCGGATGAAAAAATACGCTGTCGATGAAATCAAGTTTGTGCGCTGTTTCATAGCCCGAATCGGTGGTGACCGAAAGTGCGATATACAGTTCAGGATTTTTCTCGCGCAATAGTTTGAGAACAGGAGTGGCGGCGATCACTTCCCCCATCGAAAGGGCCTGCAACCAGAGGGTTTTTTCGCCCGGCTCGGTTTTTTTAGCCGGAACCCAGCCAAAATGATGGATCAGCCCTTTTCGCTTATGTTTGGAGGACAAGCTTGCAAGTGCAAACAGGGGGACCAGCAGGATGGTTAATAAAAGAGATAGAAGGTGATAGAGAATTATCATCAAAGGGTTTTTATCAGCGGCGGAGGAGTTCAATATTTTTGAGCAAGGCCCCGCTGTTGGCCTTGACGGTTGCTTTTGCCGCCTGACCCAGCTTTTGGCATTCGTCCGGGTTTTTCAGCAGACGTTTTAAAACATCGTAGAGATCTTCTATGTTTTGCAGTTGCAGGCCTCCTCCCGACTGGGTGAGAACTTTTGCTTCTTCGGCAAAATTATTCATGAATTTGCCGAACACGACGGGTTTTCCCAATGCCGCCGGTTCAAGAATATTCTGTCCGCCAAAACGCGGGTTGAACCCGCCGCCGACATAAGCCACGATTGCGCTTTTATAAAAAGCGTTGAGTTTTCCCAGGCTGTCTACCAGTAACAAGGAGCCTGTCCAGTTTTTAAGGTCATCGAGTTGTGAGAGCAAGGTATAGTCCACGTCAAATTCTCGGATCAGGTCTTCGACTTCCCGGCATCTTTGCATATGTCTGGGGGCGATCACAGCGATCAGATCGGGAAACTCTTTTTTCAGTTTCACCCATGCCTCCATTATGGGGCCTTCGTCTCCCGGTCGGGTGGAACCAAAGACCAAGGAGTTGGCGCTCCACCCGGTATGAAAACCGTCCTCATTATGGGTGGAGGTGACATCGAATTTTATATTTCCCGTCACCTGGATTTTTTCTTCGCTCACGCCGATCTGTGCTAACCGCTCCGCATCGGTTTTAGAGCGCATGGAAAACCGCTGGATCGGTGCCGTCATCCATAGAAAGAAGGACGGAAATTTTCCATAGCGTTGCACCGATTTTTCCGAAACCCTTCCGTTCACCTGGATTACGGGAATGTTGCGGGCTTGGCATTGACGTAGCAGACAAGGCCATAGTTCCGCTTCGATCAGAACCAGCTTGCTCGGTTGCAAACGCGCAAAAACCGGACTCGTCCACAAGGGAAAATCCAGCGGCAGCCTGAATACGTTGGGAAGATTTTCTTCCAAGGCCAGCGCATACCCGGTGGGAGTAAACGTGGACAAGGCGATCGGGCGGGACTCCCCATCCTTTACAAGACCCGCAATAAGAGTTTTAGCCAGGCGAACTTCCCCGACCGATGAGGCGTGAATCCACAATGTGCCTTTTAACTGCGGCAATGAGCGGGCTCCTGCCATTCTTTCCTTGAGCCGCTTGCGAAAAGAGGAAGAGATGCCTGCTCTTAAAATAACAAAAGGAGAAGCTAAAAGCAGTAGCCCTCCTGTTAGAATATAATACAAAAAATCCATATCCCGGGAGTATACTCCTAATCATTAAAAACTTGGCTGAAAACTGCTTTGGTTGATACTCGACCCAGATATTGCGCAAGAGGTTTTTAAATCACCCCAGCCCCTCTTTAAAAAGAGGGGTCCATTGAAAGCTCCCCCTTCTACGAAGTACCCACTTCGGGGCATGAAAGCCAAGGAAAAAAACATCACAGGGGTTGGGGGGATTTGCCTTTTTTTATTTAAAGCAGAAAAAATTACCGAGTAAATATAGAGCCCACGCTGAAATCATGTCTGAATTTTTTTATAAAGTTATATCGCCTGAGCGCAAATGGTATTGCTGGCCGGCTTTTGCAGTCTTGAAACTGTTTTCCTGCTTTTATTTTCTGGGTCAGCGTTTTCATCTCTGGGCTTATCGCTATGGGTTGTTCTCCCGTCGCAAACTCGACTGCCGGGTGATCAGCGTTGGCAATTTGACCCTGGGGGGCACAGGCAAAACACCTTTTGTGATGATGATCGCCGAAATACTGAGAGGCAATGGTTTTAAACCCGCCATCCTCAGCCGGGGTTATGGCGGAAAATCTGCGGACCCGGTCAATGTGGTTTGTGATGGCAAACAGACGCTGCTTTCCCCGGAACAGGTGGGGGACGAAGCGGTGATGATGGCAGAAAAGCTCAAAAACGTTCCGGTTTTAACCGGGCCAGACCGTTACCGGACCGGGCGGTATGCGCTCGAACATTTTGCTGTGGATACGCTGATTCTTGATGATGGGTTTCAACATCTGGCTTTGAGCCGTGATCTCAACATCCTGCTTTTTGATCATTCCCAACCGTTTGGTAACGGGCAGTTGTTTCCTGCAGGAGAGATGCGTGAACCAGCAGAAGAAATAAGAAGGGCGGACATGGTTTGTTTTACCCGTTGCTCACGCGGCGGAGGCAGTAATTTTGATGCACAACTCTTGGGCTCTATTCCGCAGCTCAAAACACATCTGCGTCTGGACTCGGTCCTTCGCATGGACGGGGAAATATTGGACTTGGAAATATTAAAGGATGAACCGGTTGCCGCGTTTTGTGGTATCGCCAAACCCGCAGGGTTCAAACAGATTTTGCTGGACTCGCAGATGCAGTTGAAATTTTTTAAAGCTTTTCCCGATCATCATCCATACACCTTGCGAGACATCGAGGAACTAGAAGCCCGTGCATTAAAAGAAGGGGCCCGATTTCTTTTGGTCTCGGAAAAAGATGCGGTGAAACTCAAGGCCATGAAATTCACCTTGCCTGTTTTAAAAGTGGTTATCGAACTTGAAATTCTGGAAGGACGCGAAACCTTCGACAAACTGCTCGGCCAGCGTGACGCTGGACCCAGCAGGCAATAGCTTTATTTGCTAGCAAAGAGTTGTCTCGGCTTAATAAGCCTTTGCTTCCTCTGGCATGTCCTGTCGGGGGTCTCTGGTGTATTGACAAATGCATGCATTTGCATTACAATTAGGCGAAAAACTTCAGCAGAGGAATTTTTATCATGGCTAATGATACGGTGCAGATTCGAGTTACCCCGGAATTAAAAGAGCAGGCGGAGTCTGTCTTCAGGTCCATAGGTCTCAAGACCTCTGAGGCCATTCGGCTTTTTCTCCAGCAATCCGTAAATTCCGGAGGTCTGCCTTTTCAGCCTATGGCAAAGCAACCCAATGCGGCAACGCAAGAAGCTATGAAAGAGCTTAAAAAGGGTGGCGGCAAACGCTTTAAAAATACCGACGATTTATTTAAAAGTTGGGATGCGAAATAATTGCCTCTGCAAATAATACAGACCGCCCGTTTCAAACGGGATATCAAGCGTCTGCAAAAGCAGGGCAAAGACCTGGCCCCTTTGCAGGTCATCATCAAGACCCTGGTGCAGAAAAAATCCCTCGACCCGAAATTCAAAGACCATAAACTGGTGGGCAATTGGCAGGGGCATCGAGACTGCCATGTCAGCCCAGACTGGTTATTTATCTACAAGGTGGAGGGAGGCGAGTTGCACCTGGTCCGCACAGGCTCTCACTCTGAACTGTTTGCTGTATAAGGCGCACCCTTTTTTTTCTGCTCGAATTTCTTCTTTAATTTGTGATGTTTGATATAAAAAAACTCACCTCCAACCAGCGCTTAGCGTTGAATATTGTTGTGCCATTGGTTTACCTGTTTCCCTTGGTATTGGCGTATTGGAGTCCGAAAAATTTTGGTTTCGGATTTCCGGCCTTGGTCTATATAGGGTTGTCCATCGGTGCGGGGGGTGTTTTGCTTTGGGCTGTCGCCATGTGGTCTTTGGGTTCTTCGCTCGCCGTTCTTCCGGGAACCGACCATCTGGTTACTGGCGGGGTTTATCGTGTTTTTCGTCACCCGATTTATATCGGAATTGTTTTGACGTTGACCGGATTGTTTGTGGCCTGCGGATCGATACCCTGCCTGGTTTATGTGCTGGTGGTGGTGATCCCGTTGAATATTTTCAGGGCCAGGGCAGAAGAGAAAGTCCTATTAGAGCAATTGGGTTTGCCTTACCAGCAGTACAAAGATTCCACACTTTGTTGAAGACGGGAAAATGGCGCTAAAAATAAGATTCCGGGCTTTGTTGACTTTATGCGGAGACGACCCCATTGAAAACGGTGAGATGATTGTTGATGCAGGAAAAATTGCAGAGATTTCAACTCAATGTGCAGACGCCAAAGACGGGGATGTTCTGGACCTTTCCGATTGCCTGCTCATGCCGGGGTTTGTCAATGCGCATTGCCACCTCAGCCTGACAGCCCTTGAAAAAAAACCTTCCTCTTCATTTGTAGACTGGATTCGGGCGTTGATTTCGTTGAACGCGGTTCTTGATGACGAGAGCCGGGTGCAGGGGATTCATGCCGGAGCTAAAGAGATGCAACTCTCCGGCGTGACGGCATTGGGAGATTATGTCGCAGAACCCAGGTTGTTGCCGATCATTGGCGGCCTGGGTTTTCGCTCGGTGCTGTTTCTAGAGACGATAGGTTTTCACCGCGAGAAAGCGCAGGCCCTTTGCGAAAAAGTGGAAGAGATTTTGCGCAGCGAACCCCTTTTAGCGCTCACTCGACTGGGCTTGGCCCCGCACGCCCCTTATTCTGTTTCCCCGGATTTGTTTCGCGGTCTTGGGCGACTTGCACGCAAATATCATTGTCCGCTTTCTTGCCATGTTGCGGAAACTTGGCAGGAGATGCAGTTTCTTGGTAGCAGGGATGATGAACTCGAAGAGTTGCTCAAAGAAAGGTCTGCCTGGGACCCCAAGTGGCGGGCACCCGGAAAAACTCCTGTGCAATATCTGGATTCCCTGGATCTTCTGGACGATCTCATCGCCATCCACTGCAATTTTGTGGCAGACGATATTGCGGTGATGGCTGAGAAAAAAGTCAGCGCGGTGTTTTGCCCCAAGAGCACGCAGTGGTTTGGCCGGGACCGGTTCATGCCGGTTCGCGCGTTGCTGGACCGGGGAGTAAGTGTGGCTCTGGGAACCGACTCACGGGCCAGCAATGAGGGGCTTAATTTTCTCGATGAGTTGCGTGTGGCAGATAAACTTTTACCCGATGTCAGTCGAAAAGAAATACTCACCATGGCGACGCGCTCAGGTGCAGACGCTCTGGGTTTGCGATGCGGTAAGCTGGTTTGCGGGCAACAGGCTGATTTAATTGGGTTTCGTGTGTCCCCTTCCTATTGTGGTCCCTGGTCAGATATCCCCTTTGAAGCCCGTCGCCGTGCAGTGGATTTTTATATGGTGGATGGGGAACCCCGTTTTCCCGGGAGTTGACGGGGAACCGGGTTTTTCGTATAATCTATTGATATAAAAAGAATTATTTGCTTTGGGGTCGCATGCCGGGATTGCTTAAAGTCGTTGGGGTGATGGGGATGATGTTTTTTCTTGTCGCCTGTGGGATCAAAGGTGGAGGTCACTCGCCCCTGCGTTTCAAACAAATAACCCCTGCCATGGAAATGGAAATGGAAAAACTCATCCAGGCGGGGTGCGATCAGGAATACGAATATTTTGATCGCGATATTGCCATGCTTTATTCGCTGATTCCCGGTGGCGGGCAATGGTATACAGGTGAAACCCGCAAGGCATGGATATATTTAGTGTCTTTTCCTCTGATAGTTCCCTATATTGTTTCCTTTCAGGATGCGCAGAATTCTGTCGATTATTATAATTTCCGCTATACCGCCCATTTTTGCAAAACCAAACTCAAAGTGGCCGAAAAAAAGCAGAGACTGGAAAAGAAAAATTCCGGAAAAAGGAAAATAGCTCGACAAAGCTCAAGTTTCCCTTGATAGAGAGGGGGATGTTCTGAATTATTGCCCTGAAAAACGGGGGTTTTGATGGAGTTTTGCGGGCGGAGGAGGTCGTTTTTTTTCGAGAATGAGGGCAAGAAAGAAAAATCTGGTATTTGTGGGTTTTCGGTGTTAAGGTCTACCGCTTAAATAATACAGAGGTGATGTTTTTTCTAACAAAAAGCAACCAGCCATGCTATAGTGTGCCATCATTAACACCCTTTCGCGGCATTACATCCTGTTAATCTGAATGAAATAGCTGAAAATCTCCAATTTATATTGAAACTTTGGAAATCAAAGTGTAAAGTGGGGGTTTTTTATTTGCTGAGCTGGCGTAG
>CAZEBI010000115.1:0-8987 GCA_964510355.1 uncultured Nitrospina sp.
TGGAGCCTATCTCGCAAAATATGATGTGATCGAAAAGGAAACGCTCGGGAATATTAAAATTGAGCAGGGATACGAAATGGAACGCCCCTCAGCAATTCAGGTGGAAGTCACAAAACAGGAAGATGGGGTTCAAAAAATTCGTGTGGGCGGGGAAACCCAGGCCGTTTTTACCGGCAGGCTGAGTCTTTGGGGAAAATCAGACCGTTAACCCCTTATCGATTGCTGCTATAAATTTGCTATGTCAATCGGTTTAGTGTGGGGATGTAAAAAATTCGTGCGGCGGACAAACTCGGGAAATTTTTAAAGGCAAGCCAGATATTGCGGACGAAAACTCAAGCGTGGCCCCTTAGGCCCGCTTTTTTTCCGACTCCAGACCTTCCAGCGAAGTCGCATGCAAACAGTTTGAGCAAACATGGCCCTTTTCCCTACCGCACATCAGGCAGGTCGCAATTTCTTCCGCCCCCCTGAAAGCACCACTACAATGCTGGCAACGCTTATCGGTAGTCAGCTTTTTCTTTATCCGGCGTTTCACTCGCCTTTTATTGATTAAAAGCTGGCTGTAGGCAATATTCATGGGTTTAACCTCGCTCAAACTATAGGAATGTGTACACTCGAGTATTTAGATGAGGTCGTCGCTAAAAAGTTTCAAAAAAAATTCTACCGACAAAAGCGATCATATTTTTGCCAGAACGCCTTTATTCACCAAATCTCTACGCTCTTTGCCAAAAAGTATTTCGACGAGTTTAAGAGAGAACTCCATAGCTGTGCCGGGAGATTGGCTCGTGATAATATGCCCATCCACAACCACCCTTTCCTCTTTATAGTTGTTGCTCTGCATGGAATTTTGGACAGAGGGGTGGCTGGTTACACGGCAATTTCCCAGGATACCCGCATGCTTTAGAACCAGCGGAGCCGCACAGATTGCGGCAATATTTTTATTAAGACTATGCCTCTTTTTTAGCAATTGGGCGACACGGGCATCCTTTTTAAGATTATCGGTTCCAGGTTGCCCTCCTGGTAAAACCACCAAGTCAAAATCCTTTTGCAAAACATTGTCGAGCAAGTCATCCGGCAAAACACGAATGCCTCTTGAACCTTCCAGACTTCCTTGCTGAGTTGCGGCGAGAGTCACTCTGGCTCCTGCCCGCCGCAAGATGTCAACAACGGTGATCGTTTCGATCTCCTCAAAGCCTGGTGCCAGAAGAACTAAAACCGTTTTCATAATTGGACTCCAAAGGTTTTTTTATAACAAACAGTCATCAATTCAAGTCTTTCTTGTACCTGATAGTGACTGATGCTAGACTTTATTGTTCTATATATAAATCAATATTTTACGACATGGTGCCTTCTCAGATAAAACAAGAGGTTCCGGCTGATCGCGCAAATCCCATTAAGGATATGTTCGATGCCGTTGCGCCTCGCTATGATTTCCTCAACGGGCTGTTGAGTGCCGGATTAGATAAATATTGGCGAAAAATAGCAGTCAACGAACTCGAACCTGTAGCAAACCGCTTTTTTCTTGATGTTGCAACGGGAACCGCTGACATTGCCTTGACGTTGGCTCTGCGAGACGCAACCCGCGTTATCGGTGTCGATTTCAGCACCGCCATGCTCGAACTGGGAAAAAACAAGGTCTGCGCTAAAAACAAACAATCGTCTGTTCGATTATTTCCGGGAACAGCAGAAAACCTGCCCTTGAAAAACGATAGTTTTGACGGCGCGATTTCCGCTTTTGGGGCCAGGAATTTTGCCAATATAAAACAGGGGATACACGAAATGCACCGGGTTTTGAAACCGCGCGGGAAAATTGTGATTCTCGAGTTCTCCTTTCCCCAGAACGGATTTTTGCAATGGTTTTATCGTTTATATTTTGAGAAAATTTTACCTGTTATGGGGCGTTTGATTTCCGGTCATAAGAATGCTTACTCCTACCTGCCCAGTTCTGTAGGAGGCTTCCCAAAAGGGGAAGCGTTTGCCACTATCTTGCAGGATGCCGGCTTTGAGTCGGTTGACTTCAGGGAATTGACTTTCGGCATCACAACCATTTATACCGGATGCAAACATGCCTGATTCAAAATTCACAAACCCCGTTCCCTGGAAAACCCTTGCATGGGGAGGCTTGATTCTGGCCTTTGTCATTTTCAATACAGAATACTTCACCCGTTATACCCCTCCGGTTCTGGAAAAGACCCTTCCCGGTAGATTTGGAAATAGTCAGGACTATAAAAACCTGCTGGACTTACAGGAAGCGTTCGTACGCAATGCAAAAAAAATCAAGCCCTCCGTAGTCAGTGTGAATAAGGTCAAAGAGTTGGTGGAAAAGTCATCCTGGCATGAACCTCACGGCTCAGATCCCTGGTACGCTTCCGCGCGAAACTGGGTCATGCAAAACCTGAGAAGCCGAAAATATGCCGTTGAAAATGTCGGGTCAGGCATCATTTTGAATTCCAACGGTTATATTTTGACCAACTACCATGTTGTTGAAAAACTCAATAGAATTCTGATCAAATTATCCGATGGAAAAGAATATTTTGCCAAAGTCCTGGGTTACGACACCTATACCGACCTCGCCGTCTTAAAAATTTCGACACTGCGAAGACTGCCGGAACCTGAGTTTGGACAGTCCAGGAATTTAAGCGTCGGAGAATGGGTAATGGCTATTGGCAATCCTTATGGACTTGAAGGCACCGTTACTGTCGGAGTAATCAGTGGCACAGGCCGCACAGACCTGGGTATCAGCCATTTCGAAAACTTTATCCAGACCGACGCATCGATCAACCCAGGAAACAGTGGCGGCCCACTGATCAACCTGGATGGACAGATTGTGGGCATCAACACCGCCGTGGCAGCCATCGGTTCTGGAGTGGGTTTTGCTATTCCTGTAGAAATGGCCCTGGACGTGGGAGACCAACTCATCCACAGAGGATGGGTAGAGAGGGGCTGGCTGGGAGTTGGAATTCAGGATTTAACCCCGGAACTGGCGAATACCTTCCGTTTAAAACACCTGGACACCGGGGTGTTGGTAAACAGCGTCGGAAGCAAAACACCCGCTCAATCGGGAGGAATACTTCGGGGAGACATCATCATCGAGTTCAACAGCAAAGCCATTTCCAGCTTGAAATATTTCCAAAAGCTGGTTGCCGATACAGCTATTGGAAAAATGGTTCCCGTCAAAATATTCCGGGACGGACAAGAAAAGATGCTCAAAATTAAGATAGGAAAAATGCGCCCTCCACCAGCATGATGCCGGGGTAAACAGGATTATTTCGGCCTAAAAAGAGGTTATCGCTACGGCTGGCAACTAATTTTCGATAACTTCAAACCCTGCGGCAATGATCTGCGCGGATATCTCATCGGTTTTGGTTTGTAATTCGTCAAAGTCCACAGTCACTTCTTTCTGCTTGAGGTTGACGGCCACTTTTTGAACTCCTGCAACCTTACCCACTGCATCGCTAACTGTTTGCACACAATGTTGGCAAGTCATTCCTTCCACTCTCAAAATATTCTGCATTATGGTTTTCCTGGCTTAAAAATTTAAAAAATGAGTTCTACAGAAAACTCAATACTTTATAAGAGCTTGAGCCGTAAATGGGTTTTATTCCCCTTGGCTTGTTTAATATGGGAACCTATCCGCTCGGGATGAAGTTCTCCATTATACATACTGCCTCATCAATATAGCCCCCCAGATCAATGGTTTCTAAAGAAAAACATTAAAAAAACTCAAGAATTCGTCATTTAAGCCGTAACAAAATTAAGGCAGCTTGGAGGCTGCGCCAATGAGGGGTTTAGAATTAAGCTGAATCTTGGAGGATTCGGCGCTGGAAAACCCTATCACTCCCAATTAATTCCTATTTCATGGAGGAAAAGGAATGGCACTGCGAATCTTCAATAATTTAAGCTCCGTAATAGCCCAAAATAGACTGGACGTAAACAGCCGTAATCTTGGAGAAACCATCGGCCGGATTGCATCGGGTAACCGATTGACCGGTACAAATGTTAATTCTTCAGACAAAGCGGTGTCCACACTGCTTCGCTCCGATGCGCGGACTCTGCAACAGGCCGTGAAAAATATTAATGATGGAATCAGTTTCATTAATGTTGCGGAAGGCGGATTGAACGAGCAATCGAGTATTCTGATACGCCTGCGGGAAGTTTTAACAACTGCGGCCGGATCTCTTGGGCAAAATGAACGGGACACACTGCAACTTGAAATCAATACGCTAAGAAATGAGTTCAACCGGATATCCAGCGCCACAGAATTTAACGGACAGAAAATATTGAATGGATCTCTGGCTGCAAGCGTGGCTGCCGATGTACATGTAACCATCACTCTTGGGTTGAACTCAGATGAGCGTAGTCAAATAGATTTAAATAATGTCGTGAATTTATCATCGACAGACACCAACACCCTGGGTCTCGATGGTTTGTCGGTAGCAACATCTGAACAGGCCCGGAGTGGTATAGCCAGCATCGAAGAAGCACTGACTACTATCAATTCTTTTCGAGCCAGTATTGGGGCGGCTCAAAACCGACTCGGAAGGGCACTGAACACTTTAAATGTTTCAGTTGAAAACCTGACTGCCGCATCTTCAACTATCAAAGATGCTGATTTAGCCGAAGAAGTCGCTAATTTGACCAAGCAACAACTGTTGGTTCAGTCTTCATCCGCCATGATAGGGCAAGCAAATCTTATTCCTGAAGGAGTATTATTGCTACTGCAACAATAAAAAAATCATGAATGAACTTGAACCAACAATAAAAACAGGTCGGCGAAACACCGTCAACGGATCAGCCAAAAAAAGCAAGCCTACAGGAGGCAACAAATCTTCTTCTGGAAGTATTGACCGGGTAACGCTGTCTTCCAAAGCTCAGGCTTCAGCCAGTGGAATCAAAGCCAGCAAAAGTGAAATTCGCCAGGAGCTGGTAAATAAATTCCGCAATGTTTTGGAAAATGGCTCCTACAAGGTTAAAGCGGATGAGATCGCCGACAAAATTGTTCAAAAAATCCGGGAAAATAAAAACAGCCTGGTGCTATGAGGTTTTTTGAACATTAAGGGAAGCGACTGACTCAAACTGTTCTCAATGAGGATAAGTTTGGGAATTTATCTTTGAGTTTCTCTTCCCAGGCTCTCCCTAGCCTGTTGGACCTCAGGTCCAGAATTTCCAGTTTTTTCAGTTTTTCTGTCTCTGCCAAAATTTCCATTCCCTTGCGGGTAATCTGATTATTCCTCAAATCCAGTTTCCGGATATTACCCAGTTTATCGGATGACAACAGAGCGTTTAGGCCTTCATCGCCCAGTTTATTTTTTCGCAGATCCAATTCTTCAACATTTTCCAAATCAGGATATTGGCTCAAATAAACAACCTCAAATGCTGTCACATCCAGCCCTACCAGCCTGAGCACCTTTGGATTAAGCATTAATCGGGCGCGAACAAATTTCTCAAACAACGTAATACTGCGAACACAAGTCCCAAACAATTTGGCATCTATGGCCGCGTTGATCGCATCAATATTTCCTTTGGTACTATAAAACATCTTCAGGAGCATCTCTTGATTCAAGGTATCCTGATCGAACTCATCCTGATCTATTTCTTCAGAGCTCATTTTCATCCTTATATTTATAGTATTACGTGGGTCTGACCGAACTATAATAACTGATTTTTCATCTATTTTTGTTATACTTCCATGGAAAAATCGCCCGTTGGCTCAAATCTGTGATCAAGATCGAGAAACAATATCCCCACGATTTTCACGGAGCATCCTAATTGTGGGATTCGGATTGCAAATCCTGTGAATATAACCAAACTCCTATTTTCAAAAATCTTTTCGGCTTTCATGGATATATTTCCCATTATAGTCGTTATCGCATTTTTTCAGCTAGCCATTATCCAAAAACCTTTTCCCCAGTTGGACCAAACTCTCTTTGGGGTTTTGCTTGTCGTCATAGGGCTTTTTATTTTCATATTGGGTTTGGAAAGTGCTCTTTTCCCTATCGGCGAAAAAATGGCCAATGAGTTTGCCCTGAAAGGAAACCCCTGGTGGATAATTTTTTTCGGATTCGCCCTGGGTTTTTCCACCACGATTGCAGAACCCGCTTTAACAGTGATAGCCTCCAAGGCTGGCCACCTCGCGGCTGGGGCAGGTGCCATAGAAAACACTGAAAATTCCGTCGCTAAATTTGTTTTAGGTCTTCGTTTTACCGTGGCCTTTTCAGTGGGGCTGGCTATCGCTATTGGGGTGATCCGCATATTGAAAGGATGGCCTTTGATCTGGTTTATCATGGTCGGTTACTCCCTCATCATTATCACAACATTTTTTGCACCTCCCGAAATCATAGGAATCGCCTACGATTCAGGAGGGATCACCACTTCAACCATTACCGTTCCTCTGGTCACCGCCCTGGGTGTGGGGTTGGCCACCTCCATACGTGGCAGAAACCCAATGCTTGATGGCTTTGGCTTGATAGCCCTCGCAAGTCTCAGCCCAATCATTTTTGTTCTCGGTTATGGAATCTTTATTTATGGAGTAGGTGGTTCATGAATATTTTCGAGACTTTGGGAAATGCCCTCAGTGGAACATTGCTCGATATCCTTCCCATCATACTTGTATTGGGTTTCTTTCAGGCGGTAGCAATCCGAAAAGCAATTCCTCATCTGAAACAAAAACTGATCGGCATGGGAATGGTCGTTCTGGGACTTGCAATTTTTATCGTTGGCTTAGAGCAATGCGTTTTTCCTATCGGCACACAAATGGCCCAGCAATTGACCGACCTGACCTTTCTTGCCGGCAACGATGCTGCACGTGTGGAAGTTCTGCAAAATTCCAAACATATAGAGCCCGGAATTTATTTATGGACTTATATCTTTGCTTTTTTAATTGGTTTTTCCACCACCCTTGCAGAACCAGCACTGATAGCCGTGGCCTATAAAGCCAGGGATATCACCACAGGTGCTATTTCCGCCTGGGGTCTGCGAATATCTGTCGCATTGGGTGTGGCCACTGGCGTGACTTTGGGCGTTTACCGTATCGTAGCAGGCGATCCTCTGCATTATTATATTGCAAGCGGATACGTCTTTTTAATTATCCAGACTTATTTTGCACCCAAGCTGATTGTTCCACTTGCATATGATTCCGGGGGAGTGACAACCTCAACCGTAACCGTCCCATTGATTGCGGCATTGGGAATCGGGCTGGCTTCAAGTGTTCCAGGGCGTTCCCCCTTGATAGACGGCTTTGGCCTGATCGCGTTCGCATCCCTTTTCCCTATGATCACTGTAATGGCATATGCTATGATCACCGAAAAACTGGCGAAGCGTAAAGAGATTGAATAACCATAGGAATTAGAAGCCCATGCGTTTTAAAATGATATTGGCAATGGTGAATGAAGATTATCAGGACAAAGTCATTGAATCAGCAAAACTAGCTGGTGCGACAGGAGTCACCATTCTTAATGCCCGTGGAGAAGGAATTCATAAACAAAAATCTTTTATGGGACTGACCATGGAAGCCCAAAAAGATATGCTTTTATTTCTGGTTGAAGATTTTATCGCCAATAATATTATGGACGCCATTTACAAAGCGGGGCACCTGAGCGAACACGGTAATGGAATCGCATTCAGCCTTGATATAGACAGGGCAATAGGACTGGAAAGCCAGATGCCTACCATGGAAAAAGACGCAAAAGACCGTTACTTTTAACTGACCAGGAGATGGGAATGGCTGACATTCAAAAAATTCGTGATGTCATGATGTCTAATTTCACCAAGGTGGAAGGGATCATGAAAGTCTCTGATACTCTGGATATGATGCGAAACACCAAAATCAATGCGGTTCTGGTGGAGCCCAGGGATGAAAATGATGTTTACGGTATCATGACCTTGAAGGATATCGCCAGAAAAGTGATTGCACAACGCCGAAAACTTCATGAAACCCATGTTTATGAAATCATGTCCAAACCGGTGTTGTCCGTCAACGCCGATATGCCCATCCCCTACGCGGCACGGTTTTTGAGCAACTTCGATGTTTCCTACGCCATGGTTATGGAAAACAATGAGGTGGCAGGAATGGTCTCGTTAAATGGAATGGTGAACAGGTGGAAAGATTGATATCATTATCCTTTTTTCATTGAGGTTCCGGCCCGGCTGTCCCAAATAACCGTGTCGGGGCTCGACACATGCCCCGCCTCCGCACGCCAATGATCAAACCCCGCCTGCACATTTAATATTTTGACGCACTCGTTCATGCCCCCCGCTCCGCCTATATGAGAATAGAGTTTTCTCAAGTCACCAATATAACTCCCCTGTTCGGATTTATATCTGTCTTGGGCTTCGGCAATATTAGCCAAAGTGGCTTCGGCCATGGCATTATGATTGAAAATATCATTTTTCAGCTTGCTGTAATCCACAAAAAAATTAACATACGCCCAGCCCGCAAAAGAAAACAATGCCAATATCAATAACACCTTCTTCCAGATTTTGTGATCGAAAAGAATACCCGGAATCATAAGAGCCACAGCGAGCCCTAAAGAATATCGGGAAATTTGTTCAAAAATCCCTAATGCCGGAATTTTATCACCACAGGATGATTGGGCAAAAACAAGCGCCGGCACTGAAAACAAAGTTAACAAAAAAACCCAAAAAAACAATTGCTTCGATTTATTTTTCATCAGATCACAGTTGTTATGAGATATTCTAATCGAACTGTTGACGGGAAAAGGTCAGTCGCTGGTTTGTAGCAAATTAAAACCCTGATTTCCAGTAGCATTTTCATCAAACGTCCATTTTATTTCAACTTAGGGCTTCACAGAATAATTTCTCTACGCTATCATTTTAATTTTATTCGCAGGTTAGTGAATTTTTGGAGTTTTTGCAAATGAATACAAGGTTTGAAGACAAAGGGGATGGTACCATATTGGATAATGAATCCGGTTTAGTGTGGGCAAAAGAAGACTCCTGGCCTGTTGCACAGGACTGGTTGAATTTTCAGG
>CAZEBI010000116.1:0-8916 GCA_964510355.1 uncultured Nitrospina sp.
CTCCAGAGAAGATTTAAACCGAGCACATTATACCATTTTGCCACACCCGTGAAAAAGGTACAAAAAAAGGGGGTAAACCGCGCAAGCGGCTTACCCCCTTTAAAAAAAATTCTCTTATTTTACAAAGGTGCTACGGATGTACTTCACAACATCCCAGATTTCTTTGTCCTTCAAGGTTTTTTTATGAGCAACCATACCGGTTCCCTTAGAACCATTTTTTATGATCCAGAACATCTGGCCGGCGGAAACCTTTTTCATGGTTGCCGCGCAGGTGAAGTTTCTGGGAGCCTTAGGGGGTTTAAATGCCTTACCCAGCTTTCCCGTACCATCGCCTTTTTTACCATGACACATTTGACAAGCCATCGGTTTGGCTTTCTTCATGTAAATCTTTTCACCGTTTGCCGCATTAGCTTTTGCGGTTTTATCCGTTCTGGCGGTTCCAGCGGGAGCCGATTTGGTTTTCCGCGGCTGCGGACATTTGCCCGCAAACGAAGAGCTGACTGCAAACAAGCTGAATACAACCATCACACCCAGTATCAAAGCCTTTTTCATCTAACAATCTCCTCTTTAATAGTGAATTAAACTTATCTCTACAACCCTATAATTTGCTTGCCATATCATTACCAGCCCGACTAAAACGACACCCTAAAAAAGATAAACTCATTTAAATTCAGAGTGTTAAGCCATGAGCCTTCAAAATGCTACCGCATGGATTCGCATTTGAAAAAAGAGCCTCGCATTATAATCCATTCCAATGGTCTGTCAACAGAAAATTCCCGCACAAAAAAAGCAGGTAGGCTACCGAAATATTCACCCAAAAACCAGGCATTTTCCCTTAGCTTTACAACTGCTTTCTAACATTTCCCCGGCTTGCGGTAGAACCTGCAACACATTAAAAAAAACAAAGAAACACCCATTTTTGGAGCGTCAAAAACCTCCGACAAGGGGCAATTTTTCTTGATAGCTCCACCCAGATCACGTATGATTTAGACTTCAGCCAAGATCAAATCAGAACTTACAAGGGTTCAGGATGTAAAATTCTTGGAGCTTGGCTGTGGTAGCACTATCCCGGGATATTAGGGACTATAGAACAATATGTTTTGAGGGGGTTTCCCCCTTCGAACCAGCGTAGAAAGCCGTTATTTTTAAAGGCTTATTACCAAATAATCTCCCCAAAGATATGAGCGTTCCCACTGCTTTTCGAGCTTGAAAAGTCAGGGGAATTTTTGTCTTTGAACGAGGAGAACCGGGAGGATCGGATTCATTAAACCTGCCGGATATCAGTAAGTTATGGGCACCACTGAAAATTGCTTTTGGCACCCTCTTTTGACAGGGGGGGCAAGGGCTTGTTGAGCCGAGAGCATCGTTGCTAGCCGGAGCAAGTCACTGCCAGTCGGCCCCACGCCGAGTGCCCTTATAAAAATATTAATTGGTTTCAATCTACGGAGGTGAGGGATGAATATCGTTTTTAAACATCTCGATCCAAGCAAGAAAAAACCCAAGTATTTGACAAAACTGGACCAGATTCCCCAGCTGAGCGAAGCTGAAAAACGGGAACTGCAAAAAATTAACGATAAGTTTGTATTTCGTACCAATGATTATTACCAGTCCCTGATCGACTGGAACGACCCCAATGACCCGATCAGGCGGATCATCATGCCGGATATCCAGGAACTCAGCGAATGGGGCGAACTGGATGCCTCCAACGAAGAAAAATACACCAAAGTTCGCGGCCTGGAACATAAATACACCTCCACGGCCCTGCTTTTGGTCAATGAGGTTTGCGCCGCCTACTGCCGCTTCTGTTTTCGCAAACGCCTGTTCATGAATGAAAACGATGAGGTGACCAAAGACATCTCAGAGGGGCTGGAATACATCAAAAACAACAAGGAAGTCAACAATGTGCTCTTGACCGGCGGCGATCCTCTGATCATGTCCACCAGCAAGCTGGAACCTATTATCAAGCAACTTCGCCAGATCGACCATGTCCAGATCATCCGTATCGGCACCAAGATTCCGGCATTCAACCCTTTCAGGATTTTGAATGACCCGTCTTTGCTGGAAATGTTCAAAACCTACAGCACAAACGAAAAGAAAATCTACGTCATGGCCCATTTCAATCATGTGAGGGAACTCACCCCGGAGGCTATTGAAGGGCTGAACCTGCTGATGAAAGCCGGAGTTTCCCTGGTCAATCAGACCCCCATGATAAAAGGGGTCAACGATGACCCGAAAGTACTGGCCCAATTATTTACCAAGCTCTCTTATATTGGCGTTCCCCCCTATTATGTCTTTCTGTGCCGTCCCACCCTGGGGAACGAAACCTACTCCGTACCCGTTGAGCGTGGCTACGAAATATTTGAAAAAGCCCGGACCCGTTGCTCAGGCTTAGCCAAGCGTGCCCGCCTGGTCATGTCGCATGAATCCGGGAAAATTGAAGTGCTCGGGATGACCCAAGAGCAGATTTTCTTCAAATACATACGCGCGGCAGATAAAAATAACAACGCCCGATTCATGGCTTTTTATAGAAACCCCGAGGCCTGCTGGTTTGATGATTATCAAGAAGCAGCGGATGAGTTTTCATTGTTTGCACCCAACGAAATATGCGAGGTTTCGCGGTAAAAGCCCCCGTTGCACAGAGCAAAAAGACCTGATGGTCGCCCCAAATCCTAAAAACTCAACCTGAACAAAAGGCGTTGGGGTGCCCTTCCATTTTTTAGAGAACCCAATCTATTGCAAATGGATTTCGCGCTATTCCTACTCATAATTCTGGCTTTTTATAACTCCGGAAAATTCTTCACCCAAAAACTATGGAACTTGCAGTTCACCAGCCCCGGTGAGGCCTTCCTGTTTCCCGTTGCACTGGGCACCCTTATTATTTCGGGCATCACAACAGCCCTGCTATTTCTGGGCGAGATAAAACCTGCGACCTGCCAGGTCGTGCTGGGAGTTTTACTCGTGCTGGGTTGGAAAAATTTATGGCATTTAAAAAATACTGTGGCGGACTGGCATTTTTTTAACCGCCATGAATCGCTAGAAGTTGCAGATGCCCGATTAAAAACCATTGCCCAGTCTTTCCTCGGGCTCTTTGCCCTGCTTGCACTGTCTTTGGCTCTGGCTCCGGCTTTTGCCACCGATGCTTTGGTCTATCATCTGGCAGTGCCCAAGGCTTTCCTGCAAACGGGAGGGCTTATCAACCTGCCCAACAATATCTATTCCTTTTATCCGCAGCATATGGAAATGCTGTACCTGTTCGGCTTGGCATTGGGTTCCGATTCGCTGGCACAACTCACAGGACTGGGCATCGTCTTGCTGCTTCTTATTGCCCTCTACCAGTACTACCGACAACAAAAAGGTGCCTACGCCTGGCTGGTGCCGCTGCTTTTTATTTCGACTCCCGCTTTTTTTACCGTGGCCTATTCGGCCTATGTTGACTTGCAGACAGCGGCTTACCTCTTTTTGTCCTTCTACGCCTGGGAAAACTGGAGAACCCGAAAACAAACCGGTTGGTTTTACCTGATGACCCTGTTCGTGGGAGCGGCTATCGCCACCAAGCTTACAGCCATCATTGCCCTGCCAATGGCATTGCTCGGTATCGCGCTTGCGGGCAAAACACAGCCAAAAAAAGTTTTGGGCCAATGCTTCGTCCTGCTACTCGGGGTTCTGCTTCTTACCCTGCCCTGGTGGGGAAGGAATTATTTTTTCACCGGAAACCCCCTCGCGCCTTTTTTCATACAGTTTTTTGGCGGGGAACAGGGAATGAACTGGGACATCACTCGATCCTTGCAACAACTGCAATACTACACTTCCTATGGAATGGGGCACGGAATCCTGGACTTTTTATTATTGCCCGTCAACCTGACATTTTTTGGTCAAACGCATTCACTGAAATTCGATGGGCAGATCGGCATTCTTTATTTCCTTCTACTTCCTGCATTGCTGGGTCTTCGGCGGCAGTCAATGCCCATGATTATCACGTTTCTGATCTTCATGATATTCTGGTTCACTCAAACCCAGCAGGCCCGTTTGTTAGCCACCCCTTTCGCCTTTCTCGCCATTTTGTCAGTCCAGGGGTTGGAGGGATGGTTGACCTCGCACTCAGAAAAAATCGGGGAAAATGGGAAAACCGTTTTGTTCGCCATCCTTTTACTGGGGCTACTATTTAACACCTCGCTGATCACAAAAGCCTGGGCTCAGGTTCGACCTTTACCCTATATTCTGCAAAAAGAAAACCGGGATCAATTTCTCACGCGGCAAATCAGGGCTTACCCCTTGTACCGAACCGCAAATGAGTTTATGGGGGAAAAAGAAAAAATCCTGCTGGTTTATGTGCAAAACATGGGATACCTGATGGACCGACCGTTTTTCAGCGATTCAATTTTTGAGGCCCACAGCTTGAAAAAAATCATCGATGAAGAGGTTTATGCAGAGGGCATCATCATCAAGTTAAAATCTATGGGTATTACCCACATCCTGTTCAACCACAATTATATCTTGGGGGAAAATGCCGCTCTGAGCATGGGAGAAAAAGCCATCTTGAAAAACTTTCTACTCCTCCACGCCCAACGCATACAGGCAAAAAACGGGTTCCTCCTGTACCGCTTTGTGCTAAACTAGGTGAAACTCACATCACACAAGCCTCATATCCTCTGGATATCAGGCTTTTAGTTTTTAAAAAAGGATCCTGGATATGGAAGAAAGACTGGTCGAGAAAAATATTCTGATCGTTATTCCCAAAGATTATTATATGGAAGCAGAACTGGACCCTGTTTTGGAGTCCATGAATGCGGAGGGAGCGACTACTTTAATCGCCTCTGGAAAAATGAAAGACGCCCTCGGAATGAAGGGAGGCCATGTCACTCCAAATGTCTTGATTGTCGACGCGATAGAAGGCATTACCGGCGACAGTTATGTCTCAGCCGGAAAAGGGGTGCGACAGATCAAAGGGGTTTTTCACGGGATCATTATCATAGGGGGCAACGGTGCCCGATCCTATCTGTGGAAAGATAAACTGCTGGGGCTCATGATCAATGACCGGCATCGCTCCCATATGGTGATCGCAGCCATCGGCAACGCCGTTCCCAGCCTGGGGAAAGCCGGGCTCCTGCAAAGCCTTGAAGTCACCACCGAACCCGGCAACAAAAAAGCCATCGCTCAACTGGAAGAGGCCAAAGCAGTCCTCGTAGATGAGCCGATGACCGTCAACAACCGTATTTTTACGGTACAAGACGCAAGCGCCATCCCCGCCTTTCTTGACCCATTCATCGAAGCCGTCGCCCAAACACCAAAAAAATAACCACCAGCGTGACGCTGGACCCTATAAGGTCAGCACCCGTAAAGCAAACAACGTCATTGTGCGCCCTTTACCTATAGTCCTTTTCCTCAAGGCGTAGCCTCACCAGCGTGCCACTAGGCGTGGGGCCGACTTGCAACAGCTTTTTCTTGCTGACAACGATGCTCTCGGCTTGACGAACTTTTGCAATCTGCCTCCCCTGCTTATAAGGGGTGGCAAGCAAAGAGTTTGTCTCGGCCCAATCGAACCCTCGCTATATGCCCCCGGCGGCTCGCCGGTCTTCCTGGGTTTTGATGATTTTCAAGCGCAGCTTGATCGCGTCATTCAGACTTTTGACAGTACGGTCATTGGAGTCCGGGAAATGCAGTTTCTGGTTGAACTCATCGAGTGAGTGGGTTTCAAGCAATTTGGCAAATGCTTCGTCCACAAAAGGCCGGGTCATCTGAACTACACCTTCAAAATAGACCGAAATCTTTTTGTATTTGCCCCAGTTTTCTAGAATGAGGCTTTGGATCGTATCCCCCGCAGGCTCCCCGCCCTCCGATGTTCTTCCTGCCGGAGTCGAGGTGCCCATGATTTTATATACATTGATTTTAAATTCGTCTTCTATATTCATCATTCATCCTGAAAAATAACCTTCTTAACGATTAACAATTTTAACGGACTTCATTTCTACTTTGTCATCCGGGTTGTCTCGAGAATCACGCGGTACCGCAACGATCTTGTCGACAATATCCATGCCCTCAGTCACCCGACCAAAAGCGGTATACTGGTTATCGAGAAAATGCGAAGCTTTAACAACGATGAAAAACTGGGAACCCGCACTATCAGGGTCCTGGGATCGCGCCATAGACAAAATGCCCCGCTCATGCGATGTGTCGTTGAACTCCGCCTTGATGCTGTAGCCGGGGCCTCCCGTTCCGTGCGTAGAACGGTCCTCACTCTTGGAGTTGGTGTCTCCGCCCTGAATCATAAAACCTGGAATCACCCGATGGAATGTGGTGCCATCGTAATAACCCTTCTGGGCCAGATCCTTAAAGTTTTTGGCGTGCCCTGGAGCTTTATCTTCCAGAAACTCAAATTCAATATTTCCAAATGTTGTTTCTATTACTGCAATTTCGTTGCTTTGCGCATCGGCCATCTGTACACCTATGAAAAATGGGGTGCATCAGCATCTTCAAAAAACGGAAGAAACCGACCTCACCCTCAAGTTATAGTTTTAAAGCGGAATCTATAAAAGAGAACAGCCTCCACCCGTTTAACAAGACTACCACCTTTAAGGAAAAGCTCTCCTCAACGGTTGACAATTTTAACAGACTTCATTTCTACCCTGACATTCGGGTTATCCCGGCGATCACGCGGTACCGCAACGATCTTATCGACAACATCCATTCCCTTAATCACTCGACCAAAAGCGGTATACTGGTTATCCAGAAAATGCGAAGCTTTAACAACGATGAAAAACTGGGAACCGGCGCTATTGGGGTCCGATGACCGTGCCATAGACAAAATACCCCGGTCATGCGGCGTATCGTTGAATTCCGCTTTGATGCTGTAGCCGGGCCCTCCCATTCCATGCATGGAACGGTCTTTGCTCTTGGAGTTGGAATCCCCACCCTGAATCATAAAACCTGGAATCACCCGGTGGAACGTGGTGCCATCGTAATAACCCTTGTTGGTCAGGTCTTTAAAGTTTTTGGCATGCCCCGGCGCTTTACTTGCGAGAAACTCAAACTCAATATTTCCAAGCGTTGTCTCAATCACTGCAATTTCATTGGATTGCGCGGCAGTGCCGGTCATCAAGACCACCATCAGACCTGCGACAAGGCCTTTAATAAAAAAGTTCATGCAACCTCCAGAAAAAAAAGATAATAATCGGACAGGATGAGTTTTAAGTCCGGCATTCTATCAGGTTGGCGGGAAAGTCTCAATAATTGTCATGAGGGCATCTCTAAAGCCGAAACAACTCTTTGCTAGCCGAAAATAGCTATTGCCAGCCGGCCCCACGCCTAGTGGTGGCGGGAAAGTTTCAATAAATGTCACAAGTGTTACAGCCGGCTTATTTGATGGATTCAAAAATCTCGGGGTTGTCATCACCGATGGCGGAGATGAGGCCGATGGCACCTTTGTCCATGCGGAAGATACTGTGGTCCACCAACAGATAGTCCCCTGGAACATCAATGGAGAATTCCACAATCGTGGTCCCGGCTGAAGGAACCAATGTTGTTTGCACGTTCTTGTTGACGATGCCGTTGACCGCTCCCTCAAGATAGACCCGATCAAAAATCTCTCCAATAATATGAAAAGAAGAAATCCCGTTGGGGCCGATATTGCCAAAAAAGATGCGGACCTTTTCACCCACTTTCACCTGCAATGCGTTTTGCCCCAGCAGGGCTCCCTGCCTGCCATTGAACACCACATAGTCCGGTTGTTCTCTCTGGCCTTTTTCAAGGGAAAGCTCCAGAATAACATTTTTGTCTTCCCAGATAGCATCCACGGTCTCATCAAAGGATGCATCCATGGCTTCTTCTTTTGCCGCTTGCTCTTCCTCTGATAAGAGTATGCTCTCGAAACCCCCGTATCTCACATGGCCGGCCTCTCTGCTCGCCGCCTCTACTTTCGCAATTTGCTCCTCCTCCAGGAAGCGTATACTCTCGTTTTTCGCATCATCGGCCTCACTGCTAGCAGTCTCTTTCTTTGCGACTGCTTCGATTTTTTCTTCCGCTTTCTTTGCTATTTTTGACTCGGATAAAACTTCTTCGGAAACGATATCACCCGAGGTTTCTGAAACATTGAAAACAAAACTGGGGTCCGGGTTCCGGGTGTAGAACTCGCTTTGAAAAACATAGAATTCGTGGTCGACACGGGGAAAACCGTGCTTGGGTTCCACCAAGATCAAACCATACATACCGTTGGCAATATGTGCCGGGATGCCCGGTATCGGAGACGCACAATGATAGATAAACAAACCCGGGTGCAAGGTCTTGAACCGGAAAATTTTTTCCTCACCCGGCGCAACCAGGCTCACTGCGGCACCGCCGCCCGGACCGTTCACCGCATGGATGTCTATATTATGAGGAAACTGGCTGTCAGCATGGTTGGACAGGTGAAACTCCACCGTATCGCCCAAACGTACCCGGATCATGGGACCGGGCACGGTTCCGTTGTAGCTCCAGAATTTGTATTGTTTCCCCTCAGCCAGGGGTCCGGTAAATTCCCGCGCCTCAAACTTGACCACCAGCGTTTCCGGCAAAGTGCGGGTGATCGGAGGCGGCACATCGGGAGCCGTGGCGATCTCAGCCTCTGACGCATATGCCGGGCTACCGGCAAGAATAAAAAACAACAGGCAGGAAATAATCCTTCGCATTACAACCCTTCCTTCTATTAAAACAGAAAATTATGAAAAACCGTCTTTTCCTAACGGCGATAGGAATATTATCACAAGCCCCTGATTGAGAGAACTTGATCCTCTAACCTGTATATCGCAGGAGTAAAAAGCTTAACACGAGCAAGAAAACCAAATCCCCCCTACCCTTGTGGTATTTCTTCCTCGGCTTTCATGCCCCGAAGTGGGTACTTCGGGGAACTTTAATGGACTCCTCTTTTGCAAAGAGGGGCTGGGG
>CAZEBI010000117.1:0-8910 GCA_964510355.1 uncultured Nitrospina sp.
AGACAATGCCAGCAAAGCCCCCGCTACCACCACAGCCACAACCCCGAACAACGATATATAGAAATATTCAGCCATTTTTGAATCTATTTTTTCACTCTATTAATGAATAGAAACTCCAAACGATTATCAGACAAAAGCCTCGTTTTACAATAGTATGTTAGCACCCCCCCCCGATAAACTTGAGGAATCAGCGGGATTATAGCAGTCTGCCCTACCCTGTCAATAACTGATTTCTCAAGGAATTTCACCGTGATCCGACCAAAAAAAAACCAGAAAACCCTTTAACTAAAACAGGTTAACAGAGGCAAGGGGGATTGCCCAGTAAACAGCAAAACCCGGCGCGAGTAGAACACATTGCCTGCAAGGTGACCGGGGCATTGGGGAATGGACTTCCCCCTGAGAAAGAGAGCTTTGCGTAAGTTGATAACGCGGAGAGGTGAGATGCTTCGAGAACTTCAGTATGACAAGAGAACCCAACAGAATCGTCATCGCGAGCCGCGAAGCGGCGTGGCGATCCAGGGTTTCGCTGGATTGCTTCGCGGAGCCTGTGCTGAGCATAGCCGAAGTATTCGCAAAGACGAGTCATGCCAAGGTCTCCCTACAACTCGATTAATCGTAATACGTTTTCTTCGATGGAACTGAGGGGATTGGGGTTTTTAGCTCCTGCTAGTCCTTTAAAAACGAAACCAGTTCAGAGTATTGCTGGTTTTTAGCTTCCATCAAACTCTCTCGAAACTCCAAAGGGAAACTGGCAATTTGCTCATCGTGGCCCTTCGCAAATGCCTCCGTAGCAATCAGAACTTTTTGAAAAATTTCGGGTTCGCCCCACCTCTCAAAAATTTCTAATACAGACGTTCTATTACCTTCTAAAAACTTTAAAAGTTTACTCTCTTTTTGAACTAAAGCACCGCATATCAACCAAAACAAGACAAACTGATCCTGCACTCCCATTTTCTTCCCCAAAATTTCCAAGAGTTTTAGTATCTCCGTTTCAAAATTTAATTCAACAAAATCTAATATGATTTTCAAAAAATACCTAGCCTCATCCTTAAAAAATATCGAATCGAACTTTTCTAGTGCTGGGAAAAGAACCCTGTGCCATAAATCTTTTGAATTTGGCTTAAACATAGAGAACCCAAGCTTAATTTTCTTATGGTTTTTGCAATTCTCATTAGCCCTTAACAACCAATTGACTGCAGCATTTTTCTCCTTAAGCTTACTCAAAACGAAAGGAACAAGGAACGCATATTCTCTCGAGCTACAAGTTATACTTTCCAGCAACGCAGGCCGGTATTCACCCATCGAAAGCAATAAAACAAACTTAATATATATTAAGAAATCATCCTTCCCTTTTTGGGATGCCATTGATTGTTTCAATAAAAACTGATCTCCAAGCATCCAAATCAATGAGTTTTTGTTTTCACGAGATTCCACTGGTTCCTTTAGTTCGTCATGGTTATTAAGAATCCTTAAAGTGGACAACAATACATGAACTAACTCACGATCAAATATAGTGGTTAAAGTTTGAGCAAGCCTCTCAGCTTTCCCAACATCATCAGGAAGCGAGTCCGCAATTTCCATTAAACGCTTAACAAGCACTCCATCGAGTTCTTTGGCTTCCAATAATCGGCAACTATCTATAAGAGCGCAAACCATATGCGCATAAACAGTATCTTGCTGGAAGCAGGATTCTGAAATGCTCGTAAAAATTTCATCCATACTTTTGGTAATTTTAATGAACTCCACCACCACCGGCAAAATACCCTCTTGATTATTTTTCACCTCAATGGAAACTCGCCACAGAGGTTCAGCCATACCATAAAAGGTTTCCCGGCTTTTCTTAGCCGAAAAAAGCACGCCCAACCCTTCCATCTTTCGCAATTGGTGGCTGATGGACTGGGATGTTTTCAAGGCCTTTTCTGCAATTTTTTTAACCGACAAAGGGTTGCCATCGCCTTTTTCGCATAGAATTTCAATAATACGTTTTTGCAGGGGGGCCAGTCTTGCCATCTGCTCCTGATAATAGGGGGTCAGGGAAGTTTCGATCATTTCCATAAAAGCATCTGTCAACCCTTCCAGCTTTTCCTTGTTTAAAAACCCGCTGAGCAGAGCAATGAGGCGGGGGTTGCCGTTGGTCAACTCGCACACGGCGGCCACACGAGCCTTACCCTCTTTGTCGTTTAAATATTCAGACAATTCAGAGTCGCCAGCGTTATCGGAAAGACGTTTTAAAAGCTTCCAAGCCTCTTTATCGCTAAACGGTTCGAGCTCGGTACGGGAGAAAAAACCATAAAAGGGGAAGTTTTTCACCTTCAACGGTTCATAAAGTTTTTGGCTGGTACAAAGCAACGAAATTTTCCCAGAGTTCTGCAAGAAGGCCCGCAGTTTTTTCTGGCCCTCCTCTTCCAATCCGTCAAAAATCTCACCCAGGTTTTCACACAGAACCACCAACAACCGGTCGCCAATATATTCATTGAGAAAGGCTTCGGTTTGCACAGCCATCTCAGGAGAAGGGTTTGCAAAAATCTGATCAAATGCTTCTTCCAGTTCTGGGCTGGGACACTCTTCTTTAAGAGCCCGCAAGATGCGCCGTAAAAAATCGAGATAACTGCTTACATGTTCTTCTTCCTTGAAAAATGCGAGCAGTAGGCTCTTTTTAAAAACCCTGTTTTTCTTTAATTTTGAGTGCACCACATTGATCAAATGGGTTTTGCCATAACCTCTGGGCGCGACAAGCAATTGCTGAGGAGGAGCCGATTTTTCTTTCGCGGCAGAAACAATATTGCCCACCAGAGTTTTTAAAATTTTGTCTTTGCCCACCAATAATTCCTGCAACAATTCAGGACTCATACTACCCGGATTAAAAGGTGCAATCCTTCCTTTAAGTTTAGACATGACTGTCTCCTCGCTTTTCTAGCCACCAGTTGCGAAACAATGCTTGAATCAGGCGATACTGCCCCGCTTCGGCTTGCACATATCCATCTTTTTCCAGACTACGCAAGATGTCATAGGTTTCCTCACGGTCACCATGCAATTGTCCACTGATCTCTTTAATGGAAAGTTTTCCTTTTTGAGCCAGCAAATCCAGAATGTTTTTAGCAAGGTTAGAGCTTCGACCAAAATAGCTTCCTAATCGCTTATGAAGATCGGCAAATTCAAACGGATCTTCTGCCTTGCAAGCCATTCTGAGGCAGAAATCAGCCATGCTTTCACCTCGTTTTCGCTGGTTCCAACTTTGAATGGCCTTTTGTACATAGAAAGGATGGCCCTCCACAACTTCCGCAAGTTCTTTAGCCGAGCTCATGCCTTTTCCAATCCCCTTAAACAAGGCACGCGCCAGCCTTGTCGCTTCTTTCAGACCCAAAGGTTCAAGGGTCATTTTACTATCATCGTTCTGAGGATTTCGCCAACCCGTAGCCTCTAAATCTTTGACAACCCAGTGAAGCCCTATGGAATCGGTCAAAACAAATCGGATGTTGGTATAGTTTTGCCTTACATAGCGGAAGTAGTCCAAAATCTCCGTTGCGGTCTTTTTTTCTTCATTATTTATGAGATTCATAAGAAACAAGGGGAACTCATCCATCAACAACCATACCGGTTTATCTTGCGTATCAAGCTTTTGGAAAATCCCATCCAGGTGCGCTTTCCAGGGAAATTTGTGCTTTGTCGCCTTTAAATGACCTATGCTAAAACCCTCAAATATTTTTCCAACAGCGGCCCCCCACCGCTTACTTAAATAACCAAAAGCCTTAGCAACATCCTCAACAAACTCATAGGTACTATGAGCCCCTTCCAGGTCCATATAGACCGCCATAACATTTTGAGGAGCTTTGGCCGCCAAAAGTTTTAAAACCCAGCTTTTCCCCAATCTTCGGGGAGCAAACATTTGAATGCTGGTGTATTCCAAGAGCTCGATCATTTGTGCGACAAAAGCATCTCGCCCCACAACCTCCTTTTTAGGGTTCCGGGTGGGCCCTCCCCCTGCCAATCTCAGAACAAGCTCTTTCTCAGCCATAAAATATACTCCATATTTAACGTACGTTATATTTAACGTACGTTAAAACTAGTCATAAATCAATCCTATTTTGCAAGGCGGGTTGTAAATCACCCCAGCCGCCGTGATATTTCCACACTTATCTCGTGCCCCGAAGCGGGTACTTTAAAAAGAGGGGTCAATTATCAGGAATATTCGATATGCAGGCGGTAGATGAGGCCGGTGGGGTTGTCGCCAGAGTCTTTGGCATCGGGCTGAGCGTAGCTGATCAATTCGAAAGTAATGGTATTTTCGCCATCATGAAGAAACTGGTCGATGTCGATCAAAAACGGGTCGGGATATTCCGCTCCACCGTATTCCTGCTTGAGGCTGACATCGTTCACCCTGATATGGCAATTGTCATCGGAACGGAGCAAAATGTCGGCCCGGTGGATAGCATTGGGATTGTTGATAGGAAGATCAAACTTGATGCGGAATTTATGCTGGCTCCCGGTTTTAGCTTCTGCCACCAAAACGGTTTCGCGGACCCACACCCACTGGCTCCCCTTGATACCGTGCCAGCCGCTGCCCATTTGGCAAATGGAGGCTTTACTCCAGGCTTCCGATTCCGTGTCGTAATATTCAGTTTCAGTTCCACTGGCCAACACCAGTGTTTTGGTCTTGGTCAAAGTGGGGTCAGCCGCTTCCATATCGACCGGATAACTGGCCTCCCACATCACTTCGTTCATCTCTTTCCAATAATCGAACATGCCCTTCTTTTTTTTGACCACCAGCATACTCGGCCTCGGGGTACTGCGCCCCAGGTAAGGCCCAATGTCGGCAATGATCACTCCTGAGGAACGCTCGGGATCGATCGATATAAAAGAATGCGACGGAATAGAATCATAACTGTGCACGATCAGTTTGCCTTTATTGCCAGGCGAATCCTCCTGCTGAATTTCATCGTGGAGTTTCTGCAACAAAAGCAGGGAAGTTTTTATTTCATTCAGAAACGTGCGTTTGCCTCCCCCCTGCCGGGTGATCAACTCCACCACCGGAGAGTTGGGGTTCATGAGCAACAAACGAATTTTAACTCCGTTCAACACTTTTTCCTTGATCAACTCGCGGCTGGCCGTCGAGATTGACAAAAGGGAAGAGCCCCCGATAAAAACTTCCTCTTTAACATTTTTGAACAACTCTTCAAAAGAGGTGGCTTGAGCCAGCTCAGAACGGTTTTTATAGATGCCCTGAATCCCTAATCGAACCGCATCGGGGTTGACGATTTCTTCCAGCGCTTCCTTGTATTCGTTGAACGTCAATTCCCGCAGAAAAACTTCGTAACCTAATGAGATCACCCCGATCAGGGAAATCAGCAAGGCGAATTCGCGCACCGGGTGAAACCAGATGCCGTGTATATCGAACACTTGCTCGGCACTGATATAAGCCCCGGCTCCGACGACAAAAATCGCCACCGCCAGAAACAGAATGCGGTCACGCACCCACTCGCGAATATTCACTCCACTTTTTTTTTCGGCTTTGCTCATAGCTTTAAAATACAAAATTTAATAATTCGGCGAGACCCAGAAAAACCAACTCAGCGCTGATATTACAGGATACACAAGTGTTTCACAATTATAGTTACAACAAGATTATTAGAATATGATGAGAGATTTAAATTATAAACAGAGGCAATGCTTAACCCCCTCAATCCCCCTTATCAGGGGGGAATTATACTACCTCCCCCTGACAAGGGGGATTGAGGGGGTTGCCTTTTATACCCGCAGTGAGTACTCATTTAAGCCGAGCCAACTCTTCGCCGGTTAGCTCAGGCCGGACTTTCGTCGCAGGTACCAGTCCATCATCAGAAAAAACATCACCAGGCCATAGGCCCACCAGTTATTCCAAAGCGAAAAAGATCGGCTGTGACTATTGATCTGAACATCCGGGTTCTCAAACTGATAGGAGGAAAAATCATCACTGCCATCGAGAACATGGTGTCTGCCGCCGGTGATTTCGGCTATCTTTTTGAGCAGGGTTTCGTTGACCCGAGGCTTTTCAAATTCCGCTGTATCTTTTAGTACGGAAAACATGATTTTTTCGGTTTCACCGTCAACCTGAATTTGGGCGGTATAAAACCCCTCTTCATCAGGAAGAAAGGGAAAGATGCCTTCACCGAGCTCATCGGTTTTCAATTCGGTTTCCGTGCCGGGTTCTTTCCTGATCGGTGTCACGGTCAGTTGCACCGCCACGCCAACCGCCGGCTGATAATTTTTTTTCAACAATTTGAATTTTATCAGGGCCTGTTCACCTTCCCGGTAGCGTTCTTTATCGGATTCCAACTGCAATCGCCGTGTTTGCGGTTCTGCGATCAGCCAGTCGATGACATTATTCCAGAACCTTTGAAAATATCTACCACTGCCGCCACCCCCCACATTCCTGAAGTTCCAGTTCCATACCGAATCGGTAGCCAGTAAAGCGGTTCGGCCCTTGCCAAAATCTCCGGCAACCAGAATGGGGAATTCCTTGGTATGCCGGAGTAGGACATGCGCATCCTTGTCCGGGACCAATCCCATATTGACACCCTGGAGGGGAGGAAGGGACTTCCATACCTCCGCATTAAGATCCCTATCTTTTTCCAGACGCAAAATGGGATGCCGGGAAAACTCCTCATTCAGGACCGGACGAAAAACCCCGTCGGCAAAGGGCATTTCGCGAAAACTTACCGGCAGGATTTCCTCTATAGGTGTCCGCGCATAACCTCCACCCTGAAATGACAGCTCACCGCCAATCATCAAAAAAGCGCCGCCGTTCTTGACATATTTGCGAATGTTTCCCAGATATTTCTTGTCGATGAAAGGATCGTATTTAAAGTTCTGGAAAATGATCAGGTCAAAAGAACTCAAATAGTCGTCAAACAAAAGGTTGGAGGGAAAGGGAATCAAGCTAAGTTCCGTGGTGGGAGCTTCTACATTGTCCCCCAGATTTCTGAGAATAAAAAACGACAACAGATCCACCTTCGGGTTGTGGGCAAGAACCTCGCGCAGATAACGAGAGTCCCATGCGGGGCGGCCGTTGAGATGCAAAACCCGAATCCTGTCGCGCACCACATTTATCTCGAATTCTCTTTCATTATTAGTGAGAATAAACTCCCCTGCAAATTTGGGCAGACCGAGGCTGTAAATCCTTTTGCCTGCACTTTTTGGAGTGAATTCCAGTTCCACTTCAATGCGTTTTGTGTCTTCGCGCACTTCGATGATCTTTGAAAGCAGGATGCGGTCCCCTTCCTTCAAAACCAGAGGGATGTTGCGATTTCCCATCGCTGAGGAAAATACGGTGAGGGAAATCCGCAGAGGTTGTTGTACAAATCCAAAATCCGCCGCCGAGACCGCTTCAATCGCCAGGTCTTTAAACCCGGCATTGCTCCCGGCTTGCAGAGTGTGAACCGGGCTTTTCAAGCCCTTGAGCCGCGCCACCAGGTTTCTGGAAATTTCACCGAACTCCTGAGTCAAATCTGCACCATCTGAAAAAAGGAATATCCCTTTCAGCGATTGATCCGGGTAACGCCCAACCAGTTCATCGAAGGTTCGCGTCAGGTCAGTGAAAGGACGATAAGGCCGATAAGTGCTTTGCACCGCGTCGCCGCCCACCTTTTCTATATCATCAGAGAAAAAATAATAATCCACCTTGAAATCTTTTTCCAGGTCTTCGAAATAAGACCGATTAGCCTGCAACGCTTTTTTTACCAGGTCAATCCTCGGAAGTTCATCGGGGAAAGTTTTTATGGCAAGGCTTTTACTATTATCGAGCAAAACGGCTATGGAATTCTTGAGGGATTGGCTTTTGCGAAATTCCAGTTCGGGTTTTAATAATATCAACAATAATACAGTGAAGGCCCCCAACCTGAGCACAAAGAGAAGGAGCTTTCTTGAACGGGAACCCACCCGGTTCAAACTGGTCCAGAAAAACCAGAGTGCCAGCGGAATTACAATGCCCAACACAACCGCTATCACCACCGGGGCATCCGGCGACCAATGCAGTTGCCAATGTTTGTATTCTGCCACTCCCAGCAATTTCGCCAGCTCGTTCATTTCGGATTATACCTGCGCAAGCGTTCAAGAATAATGGGCAGGTGCACCATGTCTTTTTTGTAATCCAGAGTCAGCGCGTACATGATGATATTCACACCCAGGCGGATGGCGAGCTGCCTCTGCCTGTACCCACTCACGTCATAATTCCAATGCCCCAGTTTACTCCTTGACCAGGCACCACTCTGATCGTTGGAACTGAATACCAGAACGGTTCTGCCCTTGATGGAAATGCCTTCCAGATAGGGTTTGACGATGGACCGACCGGACACGCTATTGAGTAAATAAAAGGAACGAAAAATAGAATGGTCCCGTGGAATTTTCCCGAGCGGGTTCTGTGGAAACAGCGCAGAAATCATTTTCCGCGCCGAGGCAGAAAACGCTGAATCGGCTCGGCCGGAACTATCATCAATAAAAAGAAACCCGCCATAGCTCAAATAAGTGCGCAAAATTTTCAGATCCTTTTGTGAAAAAGGATCGAGCCGGGCATCTCCCGCCATAGTGATTAAGGGATAGCGAAACAATTCCGGGTCGGAAAGTTTCAACGCCACCGGTTCACGGTTGACCTCAATAGACGTTCGGCGTGAAATCTGGGCCAGCAGGCTTCTGAGAGCTTGCGGTCGAGGGTTGTCGTTGCCCCCCTGATACAGGATTCTAGGAAGGGTCAGGTTGGAATAACGGGTCGCTTGCACCGATTCCACCCCGATGACAAAAAAAAGGGCCAAGCTAAATATGAACAATAGTTTTCGCATCCACTTGAGTTTAAAGCAGGTGATACCGGGATACAAGCAAACCCCGCCCTCTGATCATGCCCATGCAATCCAAAGTATAATATTGGAAGATAGCCATTCT
>CAZEBI010000118.1:0-8702 GCA_964510355.1 uncultured Nitrospina sp.
ATTTGGCTTGATATGTTTATATTAGAAAGAGGTGAGGCCATTATTAATACCAAATACGTCATCGCGAGCCGCAAAGCGACGTGGCGATCCAGGCTTCCTGGATTGCTTCGTCACCGTTGGTTCCTCGCAATGACGAACGCGGGTGGTTGATTTGCATATTGCATGAGGGTTCTAAATCACCCCAGCCCCTCTTTGTAAAAGAGGGGTCTATTAAAGCTCCCCCTTCTACGAAGGGGGTTGGGGGGATTTGTTTTTTTATCTACTGAAATTCACATCTATGAAAACTATAAAAAAAGTTCATACAGGAATATTTCGCGATGGCGGCGCAGGAGCCTTTGCCAAGCGGCGATACCGTGAAAGAAGAAAAAAATTGATGGTCAGGGAAGGTCGCCTCATGGCGATCACCGGAGTGCCGTATGGTCCGGGAGGAAAGACCACATGGGCCTATGCCTATTGCCCGACCTATCAGGAACCGGCCATGATGTATTTGACGGGCATCAATCAGAATAATGTCATCTTGCTCTTGGACCCGCATTCAAAGGTGTCGAATGAGATTTTGTTCGTGGACCGCAAAGATAAGGTCATGGAGTTTTGGGAGGGTGTGCGCTTTGGGGCTGGAGATGAAGAAAGTCTAAAAGAGGTGCGGTCCGTCACGGGAATTCAGGATGTCCGGGATATGCGGGAATTCAAGGATGTCTTGAAAGAGCGGTTTTTAAAGCAAAAGAAAAAAGTGCTGGCAACGCTCTGGTTGGAAGGCACTCGCAAAGGCAAGCCCTGCGCTATCACGACCGACCACAATTATGACTTCAAAAAGAAGCTTGAGGGCTGGTTGCGCTCCTGGAAGGTCTCCAATAAAAAAACAGCCAATATCATGAAGAACCATTTTGAGCTGCGCCTGCCGCTGGATAAATATGATGTGGCCAATGCCCGAAAAGCACAGGAAATAACCGGAAACGGTTTTAAGGTTTTGCTTGGAAGTTTCAGGAATTTTAAAAATGAGTATCAGGTGCAGGGGTTTCTGGAAGGTCAAATGCTGATGCACACGCCGTTTGGCCTCAGCTACCCGTCCATCGTGGCATCAGGAAGTAACGCGACCATTCTGCATCACACAAAAAACGATGACGAATTTTCGAAAAACGAAATGATGCTGATCGATTTTGGTGTGCGCTGGATGACCATGCACGCCGATATCACCCGAACTTTTCCTGTGTCCGGGCGGTTCAACCCGATGCAGAAAATACTCTATGAAATTGTCCTGAAAGCCCAGCGTGCGGTGGAAAAAAAGGCCCGAGCCGGGGTGACGATCGATGAGTTGAATACGGTCTGCTGGGCAACGGTCGAGCAAGGGCTCGAACGCGACTTCAAGGCGATAGGGGGGGTATGCGAACTGCCCTATAAAGGTCGACCCCACGGGGTGAGCCATTTGATGGGCGAACAGGAACATGATGGTGACCCTTTCCGCAATTATATCCAGCAACCCATGCGACCGGGTTGGATGATCAGCAGTGAACCGGGGCTGTATGGGAAGTTTCGCCTTCGTTTGAATGGCAAGACTTATGATGAAAAGATAGGCATCCGCATCGAGGACAATCTTGTCATGACGCGCACCGGGTGCATGAATCTTTCCAGCAAGATTCCAAAAACCGTAAAACAGATTGAAAAATTAATGATAGGCGGGAAAGAGGGTTGACCTGCATGTTGCGCGAAAGTTTCTAAATCCCCCCAACCCCTGTGATATTTTTTCCTCGGCCTTCATGCCCCGAAGTGGGTACTTCGTAGAAGGGGGAGCTTCAATGGACCCCTCTTTTTAAAGAGGGGCTGGGGTGATTTAGAAACCCTCATGCAATACCCTGGCTAACCTTGTGCGCTTTTTAAAGTTCTTTTAGCGCAGAAAGTACTTCTTCGATATGGGTCTTTACTTTGACCTTGGGGAATATTTTCTGGATTGTTCCCGTCTTGTCGATGATGAAGGTGGTGCGGACAATTCCCATATAGGTTTTGCCGTAGAGTTTCTTTTCCTGCCAGATCCCATATTTTAGCACCACTTTTTTATCGGTATCGGCAATGAGAGTGAAAGGCAGGTCATATTTCCCTATGAACTTCTGGTGCCTTTCCGCTGAATCAATGCTCACGCCAAGGATGACGGTGTTTTTAAACTTTTTGTGCTGGTCGCGGAAATCGCAGGCCTGCGTGGTGCAACCGGGAGTCATGTCCTTGGGATAAAAATAAAGCACGATGTTCTTTTTACCTTTAAAAGAACTGAGCTTGATTTTTTTTCCGTCCTGGTCGATGGCCGTAAAGTCCGGTGCTTTCTTTCCTTCTTTCAATTGAGTCATAGTCAGTCAGGCAGTTGCGCCAGCAGTTCATCAATGTCTTTGGCCAGACCCTGTAATTTTGCCAAGACCTTTTCTTTGGGTTGTCGGTCAGCATCTTTGTTGAAAACCATTCTTGTATCCCCAATCAGGCTTAAAATTAAATTGAAAAGTTTTGGGGTAGGGGTTTTTCCTGCATCACAAAGATTTTCAAAGGAAACAATCAGCCTTTGAAGTTTGCCGTCAACTTGCAGTCCTAATATTGATTTGTCTTTCAGGTCGGAAGATTTTTCAAGATACCCCCAAATTCCGCCTTTATCTTGAATGACCGCCTGGCTGTCTTGTAAATCTTTCAACCCCTCTTTACATATGTCCGCAGCATAAGTTCTTGGGGTTTGAAGCAAAACGAGTGTGAGGAAAACGATGAAAATAGGAAATTTCATCCAATTCTTGTATGCATAATGGGCTGTAGTCATCTGCGGACTCCTCTGGATTATTGAATTAAAGTTCTAAAAGATTCAAGGCCCCTCAACTTCTCAAATGCCGGGTCTGAGACGATTATTTTTTTTACGCCTGGGTTCAATTTTAAAACGATTTCAATACTTTTGACCCCATCCCCAAGATCCCCATTCATAACATAAGACCGAGCCAGCAGTAACCGGTGAGCGATGATATGTTCGTGGTTGGGGTGAATGACAAATAACCTTTCCAGAATCGAAATGGCGCGGCTGTATTTTTCTTTTTTATAATTGGCGGTAGCGGTGTTAAGCAGAGCGGTAAGGTTGGTGGGCTCCATTCGCAGAACCATGGAATAGATTCCCATTGCCCGCTTATACATTCCAAAATGAGCAAAAATCTCTCCCTTTCTGTTCAACGCTTCGGAAGGATCGATGAATAAAACATTCGGGTTTAAGGGTTGTTGTTTTGTCGACTTAATATTTTCGGGGAATTCGTCCAGAGAGGCCTTGGCAATTCCATTGATGTCCCCCAGGTTTTTGGCTTTTTCATAGAGCTCTCTAGCTTTATTCATATGGCCCCGCAGGACTTCTATGTCTCCCCACTCCTGATATCCTCGGCTCTTTAGTTTGTCATCCTCTTTGGCAAATTCGATAAATCGCCCGACAGATTTTTCTGCCATGTCCAGGCGCAAGAACATGCTGTGTAGCCCCACAAGTATCTCCTGGGTTTTGAGGTCGTCAGGGCTCAGGCGGGCGGCGGTCTCCGCTTCGATGAGGGCCAGGCCGAATTCTTTAGCCCGGTAGAGGGCTTGGGATCGGCTCAAATGATATTGTCCCGGAACAACTTTCAAAGGGAGTTTGTCCGTGGCATTTTTATAGAGGTACTCTTTAAGTAGTTTCGCCGATTTTGCCTGGGGTTTGTCCCGATGGCTATCCAGAATGTGGTTGATATAGATTTCTGCCTGTTCCTTGTCATTGCGGGTGGCGTGAAGGTAAGCGAGTTGGTAAGCCGCGTCAATATTGTCCTTGTCCAGGGCAAAGGCTTGTTTGAAATATTTTTCCGCTTCATCATTCTGGTTCAGGTAGTTGAAAATCATTCCCTGTTCATAAGGGTATCTGGAATTTTCTGGGTCCAGTCTGGCGCTTTCTGCCAATTCCCTGTTGGCTTCTTTTGCTTTGCCTCGGGCCATCAAGGTCAAGGAGAACTCATAATGCGCCAGAGGGTCGTGCATATGTTGCTCGGCGGCGATGATGCAGGCTTTTTCCGAGGTCAGGCCCTTGCCAAGGTTTCGGTATATTTGGCAGAAAGCAAAATGGATTGCGGGGTGTTGGCGTTCCTTTTTGAATCCGGTCAGGAGAGCATGCAGAGCCTCTTTGTGTTCACCTTTTTCATTTAGAACCATCGCTTTTAAAATTTCAGGAGTAGCTTCTTTCGGCCGATTGGTGATTTTTTCATCAAGAAGTGCCAGGGCTCGATCAAATTGTTTTTGCGCAACCCAGCCTCGGATCTTCTTGTAGTCGGGGTCATTTCTTTCGTCCGAGACAGAAAGCCTCCAGTGTGCAACGTCTTGTGAAGGGTAGGTTGCGTTTGCGGGTGCAACGGTTGCGATGAATAAGAAGATGAATAAAATTACTTTTATGAAAGAAGTCATTTTTTGATTCTTTGCCTCAAAGAAGATGGCTAGTTGGTATTGATTCGCACTGCCCGAGTGGCTTTTCGGGACCGGGATTTCTTGTTGCTGTTGAATACCGCGCCGGTATTAAAAACTACTCCGAATGCGTTGTAGCGCCCATTTAATTCGCTAGACCATAGAGAGCCGGCGCCGTTTTTTTCAAATACAGGGTCTGTATGGATTTTCATGCCACTTCCTAATTGGGCACTGTTTATTTTTTCCGCTTCGTAAAGGGTTTTTAATTCTTTTCGGGTAGGCACTTGCCAGTCGCTGTGTTGAGCGAACCTTTCATCATTGAGTTTTCGGACATACTCACGAGCTTCATACCAGTTGAGCCAATGACCGGAATGAAGATAGGAGTCCTTTTTCATCCACATCAGCCCCGTCTTGCTATCGGTGATCGTGCCATCGTCATTATCCCGATAGCGTTTATCCCCAGATTCAACCGGTGCCGCATAAGCGCTCAGAATGCCGAGCAAAAGAAACAATGTTATCAAGGAAATGAGTTGCAAGACAAGGGTTTTGCATGGGGTTGATTTGTCTGTCATAGCATTTTTTCTTTAAGCAGTTTGTTGACCATTCCAGGGTTGGCCTTGCCTTTGCTGGCTTTCATAACCTGCCCCACTAGAAAGCCAAGCACCTTCTCTTTTCCGCCCTTGAATTCTTCAACCTGATCGGGGTTGGCCCCAATCACGTCATCCACGAATTTGTCTATGGCAGAACTATCGCTGATTTGTTTTAACCCTTTTTCCTCAACGATACTGTTTGCCGATTTTTGTGTCCGGTACATTTCTTCAAAAACCCCTTTGGCGATATTGCCGCTGATCGTTGCCGATTCGATCAATTCAAGCAGGCCGACCAGTGCAGAAGGGGAAACCGGGCAATCGTTGATGTCCTTGTTATCCTTTTTTAATTCCCGCAACAAGTCTCCCATCATCCAGTTGCTGATAGTTTTGGGTTGAGGGAACAGGGCGGTGCATTGCTCGAAATAATCTGCCAGAGGTTTTGAGACAGTCAAAACTCCTGCGTCATATTCCGGGATTTTGTAACTGCTGACGAAACGCTCCCGTTTTTGTTCAGGAAGTTCCGGGATCGTTTTGCGCAACCCCTCCACCCATGCCTCGTCAATCACGATGGGAACCAGATCGGGGTCGGGAAAATAACGGTAGTCGCATGCTTCTTCTTTACTGCGCATGGGGAAGGTTTCGTTCCGGTCCGCATCATAAAGCCGGGTTTCCTGCTTTACGGACTCACCCTGGTCGAGGAGCCGGGTCTGACGGCCTACTTCATACTCAATGGCTTTCTGGATGAATTTGAAGGAATTGAGATTTTTTAATTCTGCGCGGGTGCCGAATTCTTTTTGTCCAACAGGACGAATGGAAACATTGGCGTCACAACGCAGGCTGCCTTCTTCCATATTGCAGTCGCTGACCTCGGTATATTCCAAAATGGTTTTCAATTCGTTCAGGTAGGCTCGGGCTTCTTCCGCCGAACGCATATCGGGCTCGCTGACCACTTCACATAGCGGGACACCGGTGCGATTAAAGTCGACATAACTCTTTCCTGGACTGCCCATGTTTTCCCCATGAACCAGTTTTCCCGCATCCTCTTCCATATGAATGCGGGTCAGGCGAATCTTTTTTCGGACCCCATCGACATTGATGTTGATATATCCGTTTGTTCCTAGAGGAAGCTCGAATTGGGAAATTTGGTAACCTTTGGGCAAATCGGGATAAAAATAATTTTTCCTGGCGAAACGGTTCATAGGCTCAATGGTGCAATGGGTCGCCAGACAAGCTCGCATGGAGGACTCGAGAAAACGTTTGTTTAAAACAGGAAGAACTCCCGGCATTCCTAAACAGATCGGGCAGGTGTTTTCGTTCGGAGGTTTGCCGAATTGAGTGGAGCAGGAGCAAAATATTTTCGTTTTGGTTTTAATCTGAACATGGACTTCCAGCCCAATGACGGTCTCGTACTTCATATTAGGGGTCTCTATTTATTCGATATTTTTCAAGTGGTCCTGATTTTAATCACCCCGAGGGGTTCCGTCAAGCGCTGTCCTCAATGGGCTGTGAAACCGCCATCTACCGGAAGAACCGTTCCCGTGACAAAAGATGCTTCATCGCTGGCCAGAAAGAGGCAGGCGCTCGCCACATCTTCCGGTTTCCCGAACCGGCCTATCGAGTAACGCTTGCTCCACTCCTGCATCAAAGCCTCATCCTGCATGAGGTCGGCGGTCATATCGGTTTGAATCAGGCCGGGGCAAATGGAGTTGGAGCGGATGCCATAATTGCCATATTCCACTGCGATGGATCGGTTGAATTGATTCAGGGCTCCTTTGGAGATGTTGTAAACCGCTACCTGGGGTACGGCGATGATGCCGAGGATGGAACTGATATGGATGATGCTTCCGCCTTTTTGCTCCATCATCACCGGGAGCACCCTGCGGGTGAGCTGGAACACGGCTTTCATATTGACGTTCATCACTTCATCATATTGTTCATCAGAAGTTTCGTGTACAGGAGCGCCTTTGAAGAGGCCGGCATTGTTTACCAGTATGTCGATGCGCTGGAATGTATTGCGGGTTTCCTCAACCAGTCGGTCCAGGTCCTCGCTCCGGGTTATATCTCCTGAGACTATCAGAGTCCGGGAACCCAATTCCTGAGCGGTTTCCTCCAGCTTTTGTTTTCTTCGACCCAGCAAAACCACATTGGCACCTTCCCGGTGAAAAACTCTGGCGCAGGCTTGACCTATTCCTGATCCAGCGCCGGTGATGATGGCCGTTTTGTTTGCCAGTCGCATTTTATTCCCCAGTATTAAAAAAACAGGACAAAGATATGTATAATGAGTCCGAAGTATAATCCAAGTCTTGCAGGCTTTACTAGTTGAATCAGAGCGTTCCACCGGCAGGAATCGATCATGAAATATGCATATTATGGTTTTGGGGCTTTTATTGGGTTTGTCTGCGGCATGGGCATCAACCTTATTTTTTACTGGCTGGACCAGTCGGGGGTGAAATTTGCCGCTTTTCTGATCCAGAACTTCGGTTTCATGGGAAAATACCTGCTCGAATTGATCAACGCTCTGCCGGTTATCGGGGCGGCATTGGGAATTATACTGATAAAACTCCTCTTCAACCGAGAACCTTCCGAAAGCACCGACCACTAGGCGTGGGGCCGACTGGCAATGACTTTTGTTGGCTGGCAGCGGGTGTTAACTCGGCTCAATAAGTCGTTGCTATCTGCCTCCCCTGCTAAGGGGCGCTGGGCCCAACGACCGTAGCTCTATTTGGCGAACAAAGGGGTTCTCTCGCTAAGAAAGCGATGGCATATTGGCCCCACGTCTTGGGGGAAATTAGTGATAGAATGGAAGCCGGAATAACTGTCATCTGAGGACTGAGAATGAGTCGAAAGTTTAACGAGAATATTTTGAAAGCTATGGAAGGCGCCCAGGAGGCGGTGAAAATATGCAAACAGGCCATGATTGATGCCAATGATGAAAGTTGCCGCGCTATGTATTCCGCGATCCAAAAGGATTGCGAAAAGCATATTGAAATGTTGAAAGGAGAGATAGAGCTTCATAAAGTCCAGAAAAAATGGGATGACTGAGGGCGTCTCTAAAAACTGTTTTTGGCCACGAGTGGCTCTTACGAAGTAAGAGGCGGCGAGTTGCCGCAGAGAAAATTACCGAATTAATAGAAATATCCTTAAATGCGTATTCTGATTGTAGAAGATGAGAAAAAAGTTTCCGCTTTCATCAAAAAAGGCCTTGAAGAGGAAACCTACGCTGTGGATATCGCTGTCGATGGGGAAGAGGGGCTACTTTTTGGTGAGCAAAATCAGTATGACCTGATTATTCTGGACCTCATGCTCCCTAAAATTGATGGGCTGGAAGTTTTATCCACCCTGAGAGCCCGGAAAATCGAAACCCCCATTCTTCTCCTTACCGCCAAAGATTCCGTGGAAGACAAGGTGACCGGTCTCAATACAGGAGCCGATGATTACCTGACCAAGCCTTTCGCCTTTTCAGAACTTTTGGCCCGAATCCGTGTTTTACTTCGTAGGGGAAAGGTTGAAGCCCGGACAACACTGGAGATCGCCGACTTGACTCTGGACCTGGTCAGCCACAAAGTGAAACGCGAAAATCAGGAAATTGAACTCACCGGAAAAGAATACAGCCTGCTCGAATATTTTTTGCGCAATCAGGGCAAGGTGCTGACAAGAACGATGATCGCCGAGCATGTCTGGGATTATAATTTT
>CAZEBI010000119.1:0-8681 GCA_964510355.1 uncultured Nitrospina sp.
TCATGCGTTCATCCGCTACGATCTGCCGCCGGAAGAAATCCAGCATCATTTTTTGCACCGCAAAGCCTTAAAAACCCAGGTGGCTAAAACGACCTCGCGGGCTACTAAACTCGAAGCCAGAACCAAAAACAACTCCACTCAACTCAGAGCTGTCTGTGACCTGGAAGGTCTGCGCTCAGCTCTTTGCGCCGCATCCTTTGAAACCTTCATCGGCTTTGTAAAAAAGAACCGCGATTACCGGGTACAGCCCCCCTGGGACACTCTCATGTTTGTCGATGGAACACAATTGAGCCGGGTCAACTTCGCCCTCAACTCAAGTTCCCGCAACACCTACCTGTATGTCGATGCAAATAGTGGTGAGGCAGAGTTAGCAGCCTACCTATTAAGCCGAGCAAACTCGCTGTAAGTAGACGTGATATTCAACCTTAACTTTCGTGCCCCGCAGGGGTAAAAAAGTTATTGCATTGGGTCCAGCGTCACGCTGGTGCCTAGTGGTGGGTAGTGGTGGTGCGCATTTCTTCCGGGAGCAGGTAATGGCGGGTGTCGTATTCCATGCCGGTCAACACAAACTGTTTTCCGATGCCCTTTTGCGGATTGATCACCACCGGGGCTACCAGATTCGCGGTCATTTCCGTATAGTTTTCAGGGATCGTAACGATGCAACGGGTGAGGAAGGATTCATCTGCCGTCAACTGCACCTTTTGTTTATCCTCTTCCAGTAGTTTCAATTTGTAGTCCGGCACATACAGATAGGGGTCCGTGATCACAAACGCCAGATGCGGCGACAGGATGGACTGCATCCATTCCATAGGACTGTCCACATTCGGGTTGAAAGGAAGAAGGGTGAACCGGGTTTCCTTTTCAAACCCATATAAACCATCGGGAAATTCGAGAACCAGTTTTTCGTCAATGTCGATTGTGCCAAAGCGGGTTGTTTCGAGCTTCATTTTTTGATTTTTTCCTTCATCAACTGGGACACCTTGCTCGGGTCAAATTGATGGGAGGTGGCTGCGGTTTGGTTTTCTTCTTTGATCCGCAGAAAAACCTCTTCGCGATAAATTTTAGTTGAACGGGGGGCTTCAATTCCCAAGCGAATGTTCTTGCCCTTTACATCTATAACGGTTATTTTGACATCTTCATTAATTTTGATGCTTTCGCCAATTTTTCGGGTAAGAACAAGCATAGGGGTGAATTCGTGCCAGAATTGCTTATTTATAAGGAAAGTCTGCAAAAATACAGTACTGGCGGAAGTATAACAGAAAAGTTCTGCAAAAATAATAATTTATAGCTCAATCCTGATTGACAGAGTTGGGCAAATTGTGTTAATTTTCGCCTTTTTGATTGAACAAAATCGTGTTGGGACGGTAGCTCAGTCGGTAGAGCAGAGGACTGAAAATCCTCGTGTCGGCGGTTCGATTCCGTCCCGTCCCACCACTTTTTTCGGCAGAGACCCCCACCTCCTTGCCCCAGGCTGGTTCCTAAAAGATAGCTGTAGGTTCCCTCTTCTAAGTACCGCACCCTGTGTCGTATCCCCTCTCATCCAGACATCTGCTTTAACGCCTAAAGGGTAACAGGCATAGTGAGGAGGGATATATGGCTGATAACACAGGCTTGTTGACAATCTGCGCCCATTAAAATAAATTGTATTCCATTGAATAATTACCAGACCTTGAGAAAATAATATCTGCAAATTTTGGGTGTAACATATGACTGAAAAAAATGATCCTAATCCAGGGAAATTAAAATATTCCCAGCAAGACCTCAGAAAAGCCGATTTAAAAGGCAAAGATTTTTTTATGGCTGACCTGAGGGGGGTGGACCTCACAGAAGCCAACCTGAGCGCAGCAAATCTTACCGAAGCCGACCTGAGGGAAGCCAATCTTCAGGGAGCAGACCTTACAGGAGCCAATCTGAATGGGGCATTTTTACGGGATGCTAATTTGCGCGGTGCCGACCTGACCCGTGTCACTAATATTTCCTGTGTAGATATTGAGTCTGCTTATATCGACAAAGAAACCAAGTTCCCAAAATCAATTAGAATAAAGTGGAAATCGGAGAGAAATTACGTCTGCACAGAAATTCATCAAAGAGATGAAAAAGGCCGAAGAAAAAAAGACAGAAGAGCAAAAGATAAGGGGCGCTTTTTTGGCAACCGAAGAAAAAACAAGAGTAGACGTTTAGATCGGGATAGAAGGGATATCCAGTCGAAAAAATCCAAACCACAAAAAGGTAAGAAAAAAGAAAATACTTAAAGAAACAGATGCACCCTACCCGCTCAATTTTTCTCCACTTTATCTTGGAAACATCAACAAGGCATACTACAAGACACTGAGTGTGCCACGACATACACCCTGCCCGGACAACTCGCGCCCACCACTTCTGCGCTGACCTCTCCAGAGTCAATAGCCTGACCGGCAAAAAGAGTCCAGCTACTTTCCCCCTTACATACTTTAAGATTAAGATTTCGCAATACTCATGTTTACAGCGAACCCCGGCATATAAGGCGCAATAATACAGGCGTTTTTGCTATTAAACATCCCGCAAGCGAGGGGGATTCATGCAATATAACAAAGTTGTAACATTCTAGTTTATATGGACAAATTTCACTTTTCCGATACAATATTTACACTTATTTTCCATTTTAAAACTTTGAAACCTGCTTTTTCTTATGGCATCGGAAACGACACTCCATCGGGGACTCGCCAATTATTTTTTTAAGAACCTGGAAAACATCTTTGTTCTGTTTATTTTGGTTTCAGTAACCCTGTCGCACTTATTCTTCCATTTTCAACTCTCCCTGCTCAATCTTTATTATGTTCCCATAATGCTGGCTGGCTATCTGCTGGGTAAGAGGCTGGCGATTCTTTATGCTTTTTTTATCGTTCTTCTGGTTTGGGGGCTGATTTTAGCCAACCAAGAGACCTATCTTGCTCTCAAGGGTCAATTTGAATTTAATACGGATCTCACCCTCTGGGGTGGATTCCTGATTTTGGCGGGCTGGGCCGGAAGCTTGTCAGAAAATCTTAAAAATGAATTGAAAACCAGCAACCTTTTAAGAGAAGAGTTGGCTAAAGATAAGGAAGATTTAAAAATCCTTAATGAAAGGCTCGTTACCGTAAACCGCAAACTGGAAGAGAAAGTTGAAAAAAGAACCCAGGAACTTGAGCAGTCCAATGAGGAATTAAAAAAACTTTCCTGGACCGATCCGTTGACTCAGCTGTTAAACCGCAGAAGCTGTGAAGAACGGTTCAAAAACGAAATCGCACGCTTTGAACGCACGAAAGAACCTTTCTGCATTATCCTCGGCGACCTCGATCATTTCAAAAGCATCAATGATACCTATGGTCACAATACTGGAGACTATGTGTTGGTTGAGGTGGCCAATATCTTGAAAAAAAATTCCCGAAAAACAGATATGGTTTTCCGCTGGGGAGGCGAAGAGTTTTTATTTCTTTTAACGGGAACCGAAATTGAAGGAGGAATTATTACGGGAGAAAAAATCCGCACAAAAATTGAAGAAAAAGTTTTTATGCATGAACAGCAAACCCTTCCCGTTACCATGAGCCTGGGCATCAGCGTATATAAAAAAGGACAGGTGATGGAAGATTGTGTTAAAGAAGCCGATAAAAACCTCTATTCTGCGAAACAAGCCGGCAGAAACCGCCTGTACCCCACTCAAGCGCCTGATTGATCATAATAGATTTTATTTTCCAGTTCAGACAAAAACTATCAGCCCGTTTTTTTCAAGTAAGCTCTTTATAAACCGATGATTAATCGCCACAGGATTGTGACAATACCAAAATTCAGGTTCCTGTATTATATTGTTACAGTGGTCTAATTTTTCCATTTGGTATAGAATGAAAACGCCCACAAAAAAAATAAATTCAACCTGTTACAAACCCTGAACATAAAAAACCAATGGGACTCGGCGAAAATTCTGTAGACGCTCTTAAAAAACGCATTACGGAACTGGAAAAATCCAACAAAGAGCTTTCTGATGCCAATCAGGCAAAGAGCTCTTTTCTGGCCAATATGAGCCATGAGCTGAGAACACCCCTGAACGCCATCATCGGCTACAGTGAATTATTGGAGGAAGTCGCCGATGAAATGAATATCGAAGAAGAAATTGGCCCTGACCTTCAGAAGATCCATTCCTCGGGCAAACATTTGCTGGCCATCATCAACGACATCCTTGATCTTTCAAAGATTGAAGCTGGAAAAATGGAGTTCTACAACCAGAGCTGTGACTTGGAAGCTCTGGTCAAGGAAGTCGTGAGTACGGTCCAACCCATCATTGATAAAAACTCCAACGTATTAGATGTCCAGTTTGAAAATGCCCCGGGTTCTATGGTCGTGGACATCACCCGGCTACGCCAGGTTCTTTTCAATCTGCTCAGCAACGCCAGCAAGTTCACGGAAAACGGAAAAGTTTCCTTCATCATAAATCGAAAAACCGTCAATAAAATTGACTGGGTCAACTTGACTGTCAAAGATAGCGGAATCGGCATGAGCTCTGACCAGCTAGCCAGGTTGTTTGAAAATTTTTCCCAGGTACACCCGCAGAACATTCAAAAGTATGGTGGCACTGGACTGGGCCTCATGATCAGCAAGCGAATCTGCGAAATGATGGGTGGCGATATTTTTGTTGAAAGCAAGCCGGGAAAAGGTTCTACATTTTCTGTTCACCTGCCTGTAACAACCATGGAAAACAAAGACTCTCAAACATCCGGTTTACCTGCCGGGGACGCAACAGACACCCTCAAACAGGACACCGATGACAAGTCTGCAAAAAAAGAGCCTATCATTCTGGTGATCGATGACGACCCCATGATCCACAATCAAATGCGACGCGCTTTTGAAAAAGAGGGCTACCGCATCGTCACAGCTACCAATGGCAAAGAAGGTCTGGCACTGGCCCGAAAACTTCACCCCACCCTCATCACCCTGGATATTCTGATGCCCGGAATGGATGGTTGGACCGTATTGACCCAATTGAAAGCCGATCCCGAAATGGCAGACATACCCGTGTTTGTCATCACCATGGTAGATAATGAAAACAAGGGATACTCCCTTGGGGCTTCAGAATACATCACCAAACCCATTGACCGTACCCGCATCCATATCTTGATGAAAAAATACAAATGGGATAGCGGCTCGGCCCTTGTAGTGGAAGACGATACCAGCACCCGGAAAATGTTATGCCGGATGCTGGAAGATTATGGACTGAATGTTGCCGAAGCAGGTAATGGTCAAGTCGCCATCGAACAGGTACAAAAAAAATCTCCGGGAGTTATCTTTCTGGACCTGATGATGCCCGTCATGGACGGGTTTGAGTTCATCGAAGAACTACGAAAAACCCCAAAATGGCGCTCCATTCCCATTGTGGTCATCACCTCGAAAGAACTCACGCATGCTGACCGGCTTCGCTTAAACGGCGGCGTGGAAAAACTGATCGAAAAAAAATCCCTCAACCCAAACGATTTATTCAAGGAAATTCACGATATTCTGGAAACTCACCCCTCCTGAAAACCCCTCTTAAAAAAAACACCCGTTCTAAGCAGAACTTTGCTACAACTTTCCCGGGGGTTTTGAATCTAACAACAAGCAGGCTCACCGGTAAGAACTTATTTTATAAACTCAAGGGCACCTCTAAAAATTGCTTTTGGTCATGAGCCCCTTATAACAGGGGAGGCAGATAGCAAAGACTTGTTAAGCCGAGCTAATTCATCAGCGTAAGTTGTTGTGCACGGGCTCCACGCCGAGTGGCCCTTATGAATTTTGGGCGCGAATAGTGGGCCAAAAGGTCTGCGAGTTGCCCGAGGCTAAATTATCGAATAAATAGAGGTTCTCTTTAAAAACCTGGATGGCTGATAACTATGGAACTGCTTAAAGAAATCGACACTGTTATTGCAGAAATAAAAGACGAGGCGAACAACTTCAAGACTGCCGAGTCTCACACCGATGAAGTTGAAGCGTTGAAGGAAATGCTGGATGCTCTGATGCGGGGCGCACGCCAGGTGCAGGAAAAAATAGACCAATATAATGACCGCCGATACCGCTCGCAATAGGTGTCTCCAGAGCATGGAGACACCCGCTTTGTCAGTTCAGTTCCAGCCTTTTTAAATTCGGCAGGCTCTGGTTTTTAGCCAGTTCATCGGCTTTTTCCATATCGATCTCGTTGCGAACCAAAATGAGCATCTCCAGGCTCTTGAGGTTTTTCGATTGCAACAAAGCCTTCATTCCTTCTGTGGTAATGCGGTTGTTATAGAGATCCAGCCTTTTCAGGTTGGCAAACTTAGGTGAGTTCGCAATCGCCAGAGCCCCACGGTCACTGATCTGGTTGGCGCTCAAATCCATAAAGGTCAGAGCTATGGAGTTCTCTGATGCGGCCAGCGCTTCCACCCCTTCATCCCCTATCCGGTTGCGAGTCAGCTTGAGCTCCTTGAGGTTCTTCATATTGGACGACTCGGCAATCATCCGTGCCCCCTGGGCAGAAACATCATTGTCCCACAAGGAAAGTTTCTCGGTATGTTTGAATGTTTCCGACTCGGTGAGAATCCGCACTCCTTCATCTCCCAGCTTGTTTCCCTGCAAGGCCAGGGATTTTACATTTTTCAATTCCGGCATTTCAGCGAGAACCTTGATTCCCTCCACTCCGATCTGTGACCGGTTCAAATTGACTTTTGTTCCATCCGGGTCCAACCGCTCCCTGATATGAGCCGGGATATCAGTGGGAGGCCCCGATCGCCGACCATAACCATGGCCATGCTTTCCACCTTTCCCGTGTTTTCCGCCTTTCCCGTGCTGTCCACTCATATGCCCCTTTTTATCCGCATCTGCGTGTTTGTCCACCTGCTGGCCTTCATGGGAAGAATGCCCCATTGCAGGCAGAGACCAGGCCAACAAACCCAACACTAAAACTCCCTGAATCATTTTTTTATGCATCAGCACGATAAAATTCTCCTTTTCATTTCGAGACCACACAGCGAAAGCCAATATAATTTTTTTTCTGCTCCGGAAACGCTTTGCCACGAACCGCCAGACGAGCCAGATCCAGATTGGAATTCCACGACCCGCCCTTCATCACTTTAAACTTTTCGCCGTAAAATTCGTTATCATATTCGTTGCCCGGATAGGGTTGATACCAGTCTTCGGTCCACTCCCAGACATTGCCCGACATATCCATCACCCCATAAGGGCTGGCTCCTTCGGGAAACTTTCCGCCCGGACTGGTATTGCGGTAATTATCCCCTTTACCACGAATATTGACATTGAGAGCATCCGGCTCATTGCCCCAGGGATAATATCTGGCATCGGTGCCCCGTGCCGCCTTTTCCCATTGAGCTTCTGTGGGCAGGCGTTTCTTCGCCCAGAGACAATAATCTTTCGCTTGTTGCCAGGGAAGGCTCACCACCGGCTGGAGGGGATGGTTCAAACGCGAATTTTCAAACTCACGCGGAGGCGGTCTGCCTGTGGCACCTGTATACAACGAATACTCCCCCACAGTGACCGTGTATTTATCTATGCGGAAAGCCGGCAACGTCACCGTATGCGCCGGAGTCTCGTCGCGATACCAGTCCAGGGATTCAGAATGAAACTGCTTGACCGCCCATTGGATATCTTTCTCGGAGCTTCCTCTTATAAAAGGGCCTGCGGGAATCAGCACCATCTCCCCCGCCGACACCTTTGTTAAAACTCCAAAGACACTCGAAAACAAAAAAACAGTCAGGAAAAACCCGACCCGCGCGTATTGATTTTTTTTTTCAGAACCCATTTTCATCTACGAAGTGCCTCCGCTGGTAAGTTGCAATATCTTTCATCTTGCGGCAAACAGTCTCTTGGCCCAACGAACCATGCTATCTGCCCCACGGCTAGCGGGGGGGAATCATTCCGGTCTTCCTGGCGTACTCAAAAATATCACCCGCTTCGATGATATCGATCACCTCACCCAGAGATTTCAGAGTGTACGTTTTATCACTGGAACGGTTGGTGAGCGTATTTGCTTTCAAATCGATGATCAGGTCATCACCGGTTTTAATTTCTTCTACCAGATACGTGGCGCATTCAAACGGAATGAAAAACCCACCATCGACTGAATTGCGGTAAAAAATACGGGCATACGATTGAGCAACGACAGCCCTGACGCCTGCAATTTCCATACAGGCCGGAGCGTGTTCGCGGGAAGACCCGCAACCAAAATTTTTCCCGCCTATAATGATGGAATATTTCGACTCACTCCGCCCACCTTCGGTAAAAGGGGTATTGCCATCCGGCAGACCCGCCTGGGCCGTCGGAACTCCTGACATGGCAAATTTTCCGTAGTTCTTGCGCTCTTGGGGGTCACTCAAACTGTATACCAGATGTTCCGCAGGAATGATCTGATCCGTATCCACATCGTTACCCAGAACGTATGCGATGCCTTCAATCACTTTATTCATTTTATTTATTCGAAGTTTGTAAGAACGCCGTTCATCAAGTTGCCAGCCCTGCTTTTAAGAAGGTGGCACTAGTTATTAATAAATTCCGCAGGATTGGTAATATGCCCTGTCAGGGCAGAAGCCGCCGCTGTATAGGGGGAAGCCAGATAAACATCTGACTGTTTGGACCCCATGCGGCCGGGGAAATTCCGGTTGGTGGTCGATATCACTACCTGATTGTCCTGGGCTCGACCGAAGGTGTCT
>CAZEBI010000120.1:0-8658 GCA_964510355.1 uncultured Nitrospina sp.
CGAAGGATCTATGGGGTTATGCAAAGCTCCCCCTGTCAAGGGGGATTGAGGGGGTTGTTTTTTTCCAATCGAATGCGTTTTAAATATAAAAGTTCCATGGCGTTGGTCTTGAAACCTTTGACATACGGTTTGACCAAAAGGTTGTGGGTGGAAACAAAAAGAGGAATCATCGGGACTTCTTTTTCGGTGAGCAGGGTTTGGGCTTCATCGTAGATCGCTTGTCGTTCTTGCGGGTCTTTCAACATGGACCCTAAGGCAACCAGTTCATCGTAGCGTGGGTTCGACCAGCGCAGACGGTTATTACCGCTGGTTTTGATGAACAGGTTCATGAAATTATCGGGGTCGGGAAAATCAGCTCCCCAGCCCAACCGAAAAATCTGCGGCGGGTCCAGGTCCAATCGGCTGAGGAAAACCTTCCACTCCTGGCTATCGAATTCGACATGCACATTCAGATGTTCTTTCCATTGGGCCTGTATGAATTCCCCGATGAACCGGTTGAGATCACCGGTATTGAAAACAGCGGTAACTTTCGGCAACCCTTTTCCATCCGGGTAACCCGCTTGCGCCAGAAGCGATCTCGCTTTTTCAGGATCAAACTTTGCGCCGATGTTTTTGTTGTAACCGAACATGCCTTTGGGAATCCATGATGAGGAAGGCATCTCCCCCCCCTTCATAAACATAGGAATGCGGGACCGATCGATGGCATGGGCGAATGCCTGGCGTACCCGCACATCGTCAAAAGGCGGTTTTTGTACATTGAAACCATAATAATAGCCGCGCAACTGGGGTTTGTTTCTATATTCCGGGCTGGATTTATAACTGGGAATGGCAACAGGGGGCAGTTCGATATAGTCCAGCTCTCCGGTTTCGTAAAGGGTCAACGCGGTGGTGGGTTCCTGCACCACAAAAATCCGTATGCTATCCACCTGTGGCTTGCCTTCGTAGTGGCGCGGGTTGGCTTTGAGCACCATTTTGTATTCGTGTTGCCACTCTTGCAATGTGTAGGGCCCGTTGGTGACAATGTTTTCAGGTTCTGTCCAGGAGTCACCGTGTTGACGAATAACGTCTTCCCGGGCCGGGTAGGTGACCATGAAAGTGGTGATGCTGGGGAAATAGACCACGGGTTTTTTTAACCGCACTTGCAGGACATCCGGGGCCAGGGCTTTGACTCCCACCCGATCCGGGTCGGTTATTTCTCCCGAATTATATTGGCTGGCATTCTCAATATCGAAGAGGAAATAAGCGTATTGGGCCGCTGTCTCAGGTGCCAGCAGGCGTTTCCAGGAATACTCGAAGTCTTTTGCCGTGACGGGTTTGCCATCGGACCAGGTGACATCGTTGCGCAGGAAAAAAGTGATGGTTTTACCGTCTTCTGAATATTCCCATTTTTTTGCGATAGCCGGTTGCGGGTTTAATTCGGCATCGTATTGGGTGAGCCCCTCCATGAGGTTGGTGAGAATAGTGAAAGAAATACTGTCGGTCGCCAGCGCCCAGTCCAGAGTCGGCGGCTCGTTTTTAATGGACATGCGGAAAACGGAGTCGTCTGCGGGAAAAGACGGACCGCAACCGATGAGCAATAAAAACACAACCCAGAATTTCATGTTTGAAGCCATCATTTCTCCATTTTAAGCGCGAAAATATCCGAAACATACTAAATTTTCCAGATTTATCATTTAAGTCTTTACTTTTTCCCGCACCTTTATAGAATGGACTCTTTTACCTAGTTCCGGGGCGAGCATGTCAGACGATATTTCTTATATCAGAAAATGGATCAAGCGTGGCTTGAGTAAAGACGGGAAAACTCTGGATTTTTCCAACCGGGGTATCGATAACCAGACGGCTATCGACTTGGCTGAAAATGTAGCGCTTCCTAACATTGAAATCCTTTACCTTCATACCAATAAAATCAAGGATCTGGGTGTGGAGGAATTGGCGCAGTCGGAATTTTTCGAACCGCTCAAAGAACTCTGGATGTATGAAAATAAGATTGGGGATGAGGGCGCTAAAGCTCTGGCCGAGTCAGAAGCATTGACCCGATTGCGTTACCTCAGTTTGTACACCAATAAAGTTGGCGATGATGGAGCCGTAGCCCTGGCAAACTCTAAAAGTCTTTCCAAACTTGAAGTTTTGGACCTTTCGTTCAATCGCATTGGCGACCTTGGGGCAGAAGCCCTGGCAAACTCTGAGCACCTTAAAAAATTAAAGGAATTGCATCTGGATGCCAACCGAATTGGCCTCAGAGGAATGCAGGCTTTGGCCCGGCTTTCCGGATTGCAAAACCTTCAAACCTTAAATTTGTCCTATAACCGCATCGAGCCGCAAGGGCTGGAATTATTGCACGATTCAAAACGCTTGCAACAATTGGGTACGGTGAAGACGGACTATATTCCTATTGACGATTGATTCATGCGCCCTGAAAACAAAAATTTAAATTTCATACAAAATCTTAATGAAAGATTAACGCGTAAGGATGCGTTTCTGGATCTCTCCTATGAGCGCATGGGCGATGCCGGAATCGTTTTTTTGTGTCGCAATAAAGATTTATCCCATGTTCAAAAACTGGATTTGAGCTGGAATGAAATCACCGATACAGGGTTGAGCGTTCTTGCCCAGTCCACCTCGCTGACCGGGTTAAAACACCTTGTTCTCAATGCCAATCAGGTTGGGGATGAGGGCGCTAAAAACCTTGCGGTTGCCAAACACCTGCCCCAGCTTGAAACAATAGAGTTGGCCCATAATCAGGTTGCCGATTTTGGAGCCTTGAGTCTTGTGAAATCACAGTCCCTGTTGAACTTGAGTTTTATCGATCTGGAAAAAAACAAGGTGGGGCAACAAAAATTGACCCGGTTTCCAGATGGCGCGGTGGTTTCCAAGCTTCGCATTCTCAATCTTCGTCGCAACCTTATGAGCGATGAAAATATTTCCGACTGGGCACAGGCCGGTGCTTTTGAAAAACTGGTTCACCTGAACCTGGGCTGGAATCAAATCACCAGCCAGGGAGCCCGCATTCTTGCGCATTCCCCCACATTAAGCCGGCTGGAGATTCTGGCTCTTGATTCCAATCATATTGGTGATCCGGGAGCCCTGGATATTGCGGCATCCAAGCACTTGAATAATCTTGTTAAAATTTATATGCAGGATAATAAAATTGGCCGGACAGGGGAAACCGCTTTGCTGGCCATGCGGTCGCGGAACCTGCTTGCGAAGAAAAGAAACGATGACGACCTCAACCTCAATGAACAACGCTTAGGCAATAAAGACCTCGTGTCGTTGGCGCAATATGAAAAATTGGCAGGGGTTGTTTCCCTCACACTGAGAAACAACCATTTTGACTACCACGGAGTGCAGGAACTTGCCAATTCGCCCTATCTCAAAAACCTGAAATCCTTGAACTTGATGAGCAATGCCGTGGGGGACAAAGGCCTTCTCCTGCTGGCAGAATCTGCGAACCTGTCCCAATTAGAAAGTTTGAACCTGGAAAATACCGGGATCACCTCGGTAGGCATTCTGGCTCTTTCGAAGTCTGTGCATCTCAACAAATTGAAAGAGCTTAATTTGAATAACAACGATCTAGGGGAAAAGGGGCTTCATATCCTAGCAGATTCCAAAAATTTTAAAAACCTGGTCAAACTGAAAACCTCCGGTGTTCCGGTAGGAGATTTAGGGTTTCAGGCCCTCGTCGAGTCCAGCACTTTGAATCAACTCGAAGAGCTCGAAGCCATGGGTAATGTCATCACCCGGAAAAGTTTGGACTCTTTGGAAAATGCTTCCATTTTATCGCGGTTAAAAAAGTTGGACCTTCGCCGCAATAAACTTAAAGATGCCGACCTGATATTCCTGGCCGATTCTCCCAAGTTCCAGCGTCTGGAAGCATTAAGATTTTGAGGGGATGGTTTTCAGGTGAGGAACTGCTGTACTCTTGTCACGCGTTATTGGCTGCAATGGCACTGTTAAAAAAATCAAAGATGCTTTCCAGCCGGGTCAGGAGTTCTTCTTCCTCCATCCGGTGAACTCTAAAAGAAACCGCTCCGGCGTGCCCTCCACCTCCCATATAATGGTCGCCAAATAATTCCTTGATTTTGTCTTCGCCAGTGCGCAGATCCACTCCGGAAAAATCTACCGCCCGGCGAACCTTGATGAAGACACAATCTTCCTCGCCAGCATTTTTTCCTTCAAAAATAACGACTCCGGCATGTCCAGATTTTTCCGGTACCGCGTTTACAAGAAAATTCATGATATCGACAAACCAATCCGAATCAAACGTCTGACAGCTTTCTTCCACTTGCTGGTAAGTTGAAGGCAGGAGATTTAAAAACCCCATCTTCCCTTTAACCTCAATACGGTCGCTCAGTAAAGTGAAACAAACTTCCTGTTCTTCCGTCAGCCGGTTTAAATAATCCAGGATTTGTTTGGGGTCACCAAATTTCGCATATCGGCAATCTTCACCGCGCTTGTCGTCAGCATCTCGCCAGCGCGTAATTTCTTTCAATCGCTCCCCGAGTTTACCCATCCACTGGTCGTAGTCTTCCTTAAAATGGATCACCTTGCCCCCCACAGTATCACCGAGCATTCCTGTTATCAGCCCCAGAATAATATTCCGCTGGCTGAATGGGTTGGGTCCTTGCGGGTTTTCATTATGAAGCGTTTCCAGAAGGGTTCCAATGATCTCTGTATTGGCATTGGCATTGCGGAACAGCTTGATGCCATAATCGGTCAACTCCTCGCTGTCGGCTCCGAAATGGTGGTCAATTTCTATGACCTTGGGTTTTTTTGATAATATGCGTTCCGCAATGAAAGGGTAAAAAGGAACCAGCTTGGTGTTGGCGGTATCACAAAAAATGATGGTTTCAACCTCATCCTTAATCGCTTCGATATCTTCCTGGGTTCTGAGAATACGGATGGAATTGTAGGTAATGATTTTTTCAAAAAAATCCAGGTTGTCTCCCAGCATTTCGGGAATGACCAGGAAAACTTTTTTATCCAACTGGTTGAGGTAAAGCGAAAGAGATAACATCGAACCCACCGAGTCCGGGTCGATATCCCCACTGAACATGAAGCTGTCGCTGGAATTTATCACATCAATGGCCTGGCTCAGGTTCGCTTCCCAGGCAGGTCCATCAATAGGTTTTTTTTCTTTCATAGTGTCTACAGATCCGGTTTTCATAGAAATATTCGGTATTATAAGGGGTTTTACCGAGGCTTAACAAGCAAATTCAACGATTTCAATAACAAGGAGGAGTTTTCAAGGAAGGGGACATCCGATAATTTCCAGTGCTACGCAAAAACATCAGAAGGGTTGCTTTACTAAACCCCGGGGTTGTCATCAAATATTTCGTTATAATCTTCCTTGGTCGAATTATCCGACTCAGGGCGGCACCAGTCAAAGTCAGGGTTGTCATCACCCGGTTCCGATGATTCCGCAACCTGGGGTTGGGCCGATTTATCGACAAAACCCTGCACGCTCAACGGGGTGAAACCCTGACTCCCGCATTGGCATTCTGACTCGCCATTTACGAACTCCGTCTCTATCTTGAGCAAATAAACCCGATTGCAGGAATCGCAGGTATGGCCTTGATGGGTTTGAGGCAGGTCGTAAGCCAGCATATTTTCCCGGCACTGGTTACATATTGCCGGCATCCCGGAGATGAATCCGGGGACCAGATTTTCAAGCCCGCAACCGCCGCATTCCATCAGCAGTTCAAAAGAGTTTTCTGAAGTCATGGCCGAATCAGGAGTCTGCATTTCCAGGGAACAGTTTTGACATATCCCCCATTTTTCCCATGGCTTCTTCTTTGGACATTTTAGTGATATCAATGCCCATCTCTGCTAATGCGCCGGAAAAGGGGCATTTGCTGGCCCCGCTCTTGGGCTCCTCACCTTCAACAGCCGGTGCGGGTTTCTCGGTTTCGATTTCTCCCGTTTCTGCCATGATAACCCAATGCATGGACTCAATAGTTTGCTTTTTTTCGGAAGTTATTTTTTCTATGCTTTCCTTGGTTTCGGCATGCTTGACCAAAGCGGCCGCCTCCTCGTATTTTTTCAAAGCTTTTTTCTCAAATTCAACAGCTTCTCTCAACGCTGCGGCAGAATTAGACATCGTCAAATCTCCTGACAAAATTAATGGGTTGACCGTATTTTATGTGGACTCCAGGGTGCTCCTAAAATATACCAAATCCTGCCCAAATAGCAATAATGTTATCTCCGTGAACCCAGGAAACGGGTGTGTTGCCAGGCTACGGGAAACCTGACATAATGCGCCCATGAAAAAAATTATTATCATAGGAGGCGGCATTGCCGGGCTGGCGGCGGCATACCGCATCCAGAGAAAAATATCAGCAGGAACTCAGGTGGAATGCTCCGTGCTTGAAGGCGGAGATCGTTTTGGCGGAAAAATTGCCACAGAAAAGTCGGATGGATTCGTCGTTGAACGAGGCCCCGATTCATTCATCTCGCAAAAACCCGCTGCCCTCCGATTATGCCAACAACTGGGCATTGGCGAACATTTGGTCGGAACCAATCCGGGAACCCCCAGCACCTACGTATACACCGGGGGCAAACTGGTGACCATGCCCGATGGCCTGAGCTTGATGATTCCCACCAAGTTCTTGCCTTTTGCCCTGACACCCCTGTTTAGCTGGACCGGGAAAATCCGCATGGCGCTCGATCTTGTGATCCCCAAAAAAGCCGATGAAAATGATGAAAGCCTGGCCTCATTCATCCGTCGGCGCATGGGCGAGGAAGCGTTGAGAAAAATGGCAGAACCCATGCTGGCCGGCATCTATGCCAGTGACCCTGAAACCATGAGCATCGGCAGTACTTTTCCCATGTTTGTCGAGACCGAACGCAAATACCGGTCCCTCATTATTGGAATGCTGGCAAGAAAAAAGGCCATGCTCTTAAACACCCATAAACGTCCTGCCAGCAACCATACCTTGTTCATGACCTTGAAAGATGGTTTAGGGGAAATGGTCACGGCGGTGATTGAAAAATCCCCGGATATCCAGTTTCAGTCCGGAGCCAGAGTGGAATCCATTTCCGGGGAAGAAGATAACTGGTGCGTGAACTTAGAAGGTGGCGGAAAAAACAAAGCCCATGCGTTGATACTGGCCACTCCCGGTCATATTACCGCCCGGCTCCTGCAACCTATTGCTCCCAAGGCCGCTGAAATCTTAAAAAAAATCAAATATGTCTCGACGGCCACCGTCACTCTTGCATATAAAAAGGCGGGTTTTTCCCACGCTCTGAATGGATTTGGGTTCGTCGTCCCCAGATGTGAAGGTCGGAGCATTCTTGCCTGCACCTGGACCTCATCAAAATTTCCCCATCGGGCACCGGAAGGATATGTCATGCTACGCTGTTATCTGGGAGGTGCATTGCAGGAAGATATCGCCGAAAAAGACGAAGAAACCCTGGCTACTCTGGTCAAACAGGACCTCAAGGAAATAATGGGAATCACGGAAGAACCCGTATTCTGCAAAGTTTTCCGCAACCGAAAATCCAATGTGCAATACCATGTGAACCATTCCAGGAATATTGATTCTGTTATGGAAGATCTGCAAAATTTTCCAGGTTTGTTCCTGGCAGGAAGTGCCTACCGCGGGATCGGCATCCCCGATTGCATCCAGAACGGCAACCAATCCGCCGAATCGGCAATCGAATTGCTGACAGGAAAATCCTCAGCGGAAATTTAGCATCTAAACATACCAAGACCAACCAAGACAAAAAAGGAGTTTTCATGAAATGGGTTTCCGCTCTGTCCCGACAGACAGATATTGATAGTGCCGTACAAGAAGCCGCCGAATCTATCATGAACCAGCTTGACCATGCCGATTTGACCATCGTATTTGTTTCTCCCCAGTTCAGTGAATTTTATGACAAGGTTCCTGACTTGGTCCGCCGATATTTCAAACCCGGTCTGCTCTTTGGTTGTTCGGGAGGAGGGATCATCGGTGACGGCAAAGAGGCCGAGCAACAGGCTGCACTCAGCATCACCTGTGCAAAACTGCCCGGCGTGAAAATTCAGCCTCTACAATTTGAGACCACCAACCTGCCAGATCAAGACACCTCTCCCTCTGTCTGGAGAGAATGGTTCAAGGTGGATGTGGAAGACAATCCGAGTTTTATTTTTCTGGCAGACCCCTTTTCATTCCAAGGTGAAGAGTTTCTGGCCGGAGTGGATTTTGCCTACCCCAACAGTAAAAAAGTGGGTGGCCTCGCCAGTGGCGCTCAGGCCCTGGGAGGCAATGCCTTGTATCTCGGGGATGAAATTTATCATAGCGGACTGGTGGGCATCGCGTTGAGCGGCAATATCGAAGTCGATACCATTGTTGCTCAGGGGTGCCGCCCCATTGGCGAACCCATGCAAATCACCCAATGCGAAAAAAACCTGCTGAAAAAACTCGATGGACAACCTACGCTGGAGGTGCTCCAGGAACTCAACGAAACCTTATCGGACTCCGACAAAGAACTGTTGCAGACCTCGCTGTTTCTGGGAATAGAAATGAACCCCATGAAAGACAACCCGAAACAGGGAGATTTCCTCATCCGCAATTTAATGGGGGCCGACCGGGAAAGTGGCGCTCTGGCTATAGGTGCCCTGTTAAGAAACGGACAACTGGTGCAGTTTCATTTGCGCGACAAACAGATGTCGGCAGAAGA
>CAZEBI010000121.1:0-8651 GCA_964510355.1 uncultured Nitrospina sp.
AGCAATCCAGCGAAACTCTGGATCGCCACGCCGCTTTGCGGCTCGCGATGACGATAGGTTTGATTTGTCATGCTGTGCCTGTCGAAGCATCGCGTTTTGCCAGTTTTTCGGCTTACGCAAAGATCTCCTTGTCAGGGGAAGAATATAAAAGTATTGCGCTTGACGGCTTGGCCTGCTTGACAAGCAATCCAGTGCTGGCCCCGCGCCTAGCGGTTAGTCGAAGTCGAAATCTTGCAGAGGTTTTTCGCTGGACCGGTCTACGTGTTTTGTTGATTCTTTGAAAATTGCATCGAGAACCCGGCCGCGCTCTTTCTGGTTATCTTTATTTTTTTTAAAAATATCTGACTGTTCCTTTTTCTGGCTTTCCAGGTCCTTCACCATATCGGTGAGGGAAACCACCGGTTTGGGTTTTCGCTCCTCCCAGATTATATCGCCGGTTTTCTGGTCTACCTGCAACTTGGTTTCACAACAGGGGCAGACAATATCCAGTTTTTTTGATCCCATTACTAACCCACCAAAAAGTCATTAATAACTTGCCTCCAAACCTGGAAGCCGTTATTAATTATATCAGACTTGCAAGTTGAGGAAAAAGCATGAAGGGATATTTTATTACAGGAACCGATACCAATGTGGGCAAAACCGTGGTCACTGCCTGCCTGGCTACCCTGTTCAAGGCCCAAGGTGAAGAGGTCGGGGTGATGAAACCTGTTGAGACCGGGGTGGACCCCGAATGCAATTCTTCCGCCAACTCCGATGCCAAATTTCTGATGGAAATCGCCGGAGTGCAAGACCGTTTAGAGGAAATCTGCCCCTACCGCCTAAAAACTCCTGCCTCTCCCTACCAGTCAGCTAAAATCGAGGGGAAGGAACTCGATCCTGAAAAAATATTAGAAAACTTTCAGGCCTTGCAGTCCAAACACTCCATGATGCTGGTGGAAGGCATAGGTGGGCTCATGGTGCCGATAACCCGGCGTTATAATGTCGCCGACCTGGCTTTACAAATGGGGTTGCCGCTGATCCTCGTCAGCCGTCTGCGGCTGGGAACATTGAACCACACCCTGTTGACCCTCAATGCCGCCCGACAACACGGGCTGAAAATCGCAGGCGTGATCCTCAACCCGTCTGATGGAGGTGAGTTGGATGCTATTGAAAGGGAACAAAGCTCCCTGATCGAAGAATTTTCCGACACCCCCGTGCTGGGCATCTGCCCGTTCATCGAAGACGTTTCGGTTGCAGGGATCGAAAAAAATCTAAAACTATTGCAGGAGAATTTCCGGCCTGTTATTTCTCCGGCTCAACTTTGAACTCGTAGCCTTTTTCGCGGTGGGTGATGATGTGTTTGGGAGACTGGGGTTTCTTCTCGAAATATTTTCGCAGGCGCGCCACAAAATTATCCACAGTGCGGGTTTCAGTCTGCGGATCATAGCCCCAGACTTTTTCCAGTAATTCTTCACGGGTCACGATATTTCCCCTGCGCGTCACCAACAGTTTCATCAGCAACGCTTCTTTAGCCGTCAGGTAGAATTCACCGGCACACCCTTCGGCTTTGCCACTGGAAAAGTTGATCCACATATCACCAAACTGAAAAATCTCCTGATCGTGCACCGGCTCCTTATACCATTCCCAACGACGCAGGATGCCTTTGACCCTGAGCAGGAGTTCGGGCAAATGGAACGGCTTGGTCAAATAGTCATCGGCCCCGGCTTGCAACCCTGCTTCCCGGTCTTCATCGGTGGACTTGGCAGAAAGCATTAAAATCGGAAAGCGCATGTCTGTGCTACGAATTCGCCGGGCCACCTCCAGCCCACTCACCTTGGGGAGCATGATATCGAGGATCATCAGATCAAAATCTTCTTTCCCCAGAAGATCCAGAGCCGACTGGCCGTTATCAACGAGAGTAACGCGATAACCCTCCCGCTCCAGGTTGAACTGCAAGCCCTTGGCAAGATGCGCTTCGTCTTCAACCACAATAATTTTTTTACCGTTGTTATTCATCCATCACTCACCCAAGTCTTATTCTCACAACTGTTCCGCCTCTATTTCCCGGCTGACCGGAAGCAGGACAGAGAATATTGATCCTTTACCCCTTCCCGGACTGGAAACTTTCAACCGGCCTTTATGGTTTTTAACAATTTCACTGGAAATAAATAAACCCAGTCCAGCTCCTTCAATATTCTGCGTGTCCTTGTTCTGCACCCGATAAAACTTTCTGAAAATCTTTTTCATATCCTTTTTATCAAAACCGATTCCCCGGTCTTCAAAATTCACTTCCCAGTATTTGCCAATTTTATGCAGATGTATATTCAACGAAGAGCCGGCAGGGGAGTAACGCAAGGCGTTGCCAACGAGGTTGTTGAACACCATACGCAAGGCTCTTTTATCCAGGCTCAGTGTGGGAGAAGCATCCAGTTGCAAATCCACCGAACACTTTTTTTCCTCAAACTGGCGTTTATGCCCTTTGACCACCTCCGCAAGGAACTCGCCCATGTCCACAGGCTGAAACTGCAATGCCATGCTCTTGGGGTCGGCTTTGCTCGATTGCAGGATATTATCAATCAACCCGGAAAGACGTTTTGTATCCGACAACATGATTTCAACAAAATCCTGCCTTTCATCATCTGAGATATCCTGGTATTTCATGGTTTCCAGATAAAGCTGAATCGAGGCAAGCGGAGATTTCAACTCATGCGAAACACTGGCTACAAAATTACTTTGCATCTGGTTCAAACGGTTCTGCTTGTTCCAGTAAACAAAGATCACATAGACCCCGGCAAGAATCAGGAGCATCAGGAAACACCCCTCAAACAAAATCAGCCACTGAATTTCAGCGGTGAACAGATCTGGGCGGATTTTCTGGGCAAACTCCTTGATTGCCAGGTTATTTTCCAGATACCAGTTGATCCAAACCGCCATGAGCACGATCCAGGCTACCTGAACCCCGATAAACACCATGATAGGATGGAACAAAGTCCGTAATTTACTCATCCCCTCCCCCTGATCCGCCTTGCCATTCCGATAAGCATGTTTTTTCGCAACCTCCTGATTTCTACCACTTTACCAAGTTTAAAGCCCAATTACCCGACAAAACCGTTGGAGAGGAAACTGGGCAAAGGCTCGACGAGCAATGCAGTGCTGGCCCCCCGCCTAGCAGGTTGCTGAAAAACTATTAAAAGCAACCCCCTCCCCCTTATCAGGGGGAAGCACAGTTCCCCCCTGATAAGGGGGGCTAGGGGGGTTAAACCATTGGGCAAAACCCGACATGAGGGTTGTGAAAACGAGTATTAAATAGTTTTTCAGCAACCTGCTAGTGGGTATTACATAAGTTTTACAAACGGTTTTGCGGGATCAGGTTATTATATGAGTGTTGAAAAAACTTTAATAAATGGGAGCTTTTCCATGACCAGTGATTCTGCTGAAAAATATCAGATTAAATTCAATCCGGCTGCAACATCCGTTCTCGTTTTCGTACATGTTATGGCGCTATTTGCTCTTTTACCGTCTACGTTTTCCTGGAGCGCGGTAGCCGTGATGTTTTTTCTGTACTGGCTCACCTCATCACTGGGAATTTGCCTGGGCTACCATCGCTATCTCACCCATCGAGGTTTTACCCTGCCCAAATGGCTGGGATATACAATCATCCTTTTTGGATCTCTGGCCTGCCAGAACGGCCCCATCAAATGGGTTGGGCAACACCGCATGCATCATGCCGGTTCAGACACGCCGGAAGACCCGCACAGTGCCAAGCAGGGTTTCTGGTGGGCGCACCTTTTCTGGATGTTCAATACCCACTCCAAATTTGACAACAAACAAGTGCTTTGCGACTACACCAAAGATTTTTGCGAGGACAAGTTTTATAAGTTTCTCGATGACTATTTCATAGTAGTTCAAATTGCGTTAGGCTTCATCCTGCTTGCCATTGGCGGAATTCCCTGGGTCATTTGGGGAATCTTCGTTCGCCTGGTGGTGTCTTACCATTCCACCTGGCTGGTGAACAGTGCGGCGCATTGTTTTGGCTATGTGACCTTTCCGCTCAAAGACGACCTTGCTACCAATTGCTGGTGGGTGGGGCTTTTGGCTTGGGGCGAAGGCTGGCATAACAACCATCATGCGTTCCCCAAGTCTGCCCGGCACGGTTTGCGACCCTGGGAAATTGATATGACCTGGTGGGCACTTTGCGTTCTGGAAAAACTCGGCCTCGCCAAAGACATTAAAGTGGCCCAGTTGACTCCCAACCCGGACCGCGACGAAAAGGAAGCCCCAGCATTCATTGGAAAAATGATCACCCAGGCGACCTAGCAACTCTCGTCTTCCGTAAATTTAAATCCCACAAAAGCCGTACTCTTTTAATTGAGGGTGCGGCTTTTTTTCCACTAGGCGTGGGGCCGACTGGCAATAGCTTTCACCTGCCAACAAAGGTCAGCTCGGCTTAAAGAGTCTCAGCAATATTCTCCCCCGCTAGGCTCGGAAACAGGTCAAGCATCACGGCAACTCAGCATGACAAACCAAACCCCCTTTATCCCCCTTGTCAGGGGGAAATATTAAAGTATTGCGCTTGATGGCGTTGTTTGCTCAACGAGCAATGCAGTACTGGCCCTGCGCCTAGCAGTCGAATTCTATGTGGTAGCCGGAGTATTTGCGCAGGTTGATCACTCGGGTCGCAAAAATCAGATACTGACCCTTGATGCCAGTCAACCGGTCTGTAAATTCCGGGATTTTATCGAGGTTGTGGCTGGTGATTTTTTCGGGAACCGATTCAACCGGATAAACCAGTTGCTGAACCTGCTCATCCTTCACAGCATAACCTTTTAAAGCTTCGGGAAAAAGTCGATGCGCCTCATCGCGAAGAGGCAGCAGATCCACCTCTTCGGCCTCTCCTTTCAGCATTTTGCGCCAATTGGTTTTATCCGCAAAATGCTGCGCTAAAACCACTTCAATCCGGCCTGAAAGAACCCGCTCAGGCACCCTGGCGATGATCAACCCACTTGTAGCTCCCTGGTCGATCCAGCGGTCAGGAATATTAGTATGCCGGGTGATGCCAACTTTGACCCCACTGGTCAACGAAAGGTAGACAAAGTGATCGACATTGCAGTGGGTGCGCCAGAACTCGCGATCGGCCTCATTGCCTTTTTCGTGCACACATAGTTCCGGGCGAAACGAACACATGGCATTTTGTGGAAGATCCCGGGAACAGACAAAACAATGGCCTTGATCATAAGATTTACGGGTCTTGCGCCCGCATTCGATACAGGTTATGGTGCCGGTCCATTTTAACCGCATAACCTTGCCTATCTGCGGATTCAGGGGATAGGATTTTTCATCCAGACTCAGATAGTACACAACCGGTTGTTGCACTTGCGTATTCATTTTTCGAAGCTGACCCAAATATTTCATCAACAAATCTCCATGGGTTAACGGCCCGCTTTCTGATCGGCCCTGGACAAAAAAAAGTCCAAAGCCGCCACAGCAAATAAAACCGATGCCACCACAGTCAGTGAATCAAAAACCAGGAAACCGGTTAAGAACACAAACAGGTAAAGAACAATTCTACAAACTTTATTTCGATCGGTCATGCCACAATTATAAAACACCTGCGCCGACCCTGCAAAAATCAGTAGAAGAAAAAACATCCCTCCTCAACCGCGGGAGAAAAACAATTCCCCCTAAATGTGGGACCTCCATCAATTGTCCCCGTTCCGCAGGTTTACATAGAAACTTAATAAATCCCAAAAAATCAACGGTTTTCCAGATCCCCTTCGCTTGCCATCCTGAAACCCCTTTAAAATTAACACAATTGAGACATTAGAAATGTTGAAATAGGTTTACATTATGATATAAACTTCGAATGGGGAGAACAAATAGAATCGGATGCATCCGCTAAAGGATATTACCGAGAACCTCTTTTTATTTGTTCTGATATGAGTTTGATTGACATTCAAGATTTGATAACCGAAAACGAGCCGCTTGCTTCCCTTCCCGACACCTTCTATAAGTTGCGGGAAGTGGTCGCTGACCCGGACTGCGATTTTGATGACATTGCTGAAATAATCAGCGTGGACCCTTCTCTGACCCTGCGTCTCTTAAAAATTGTCAACAGCGCATTTTATGGATTCCGTGGAGAAATTGAAACGATTTCTCATGCACTGGCAGTTGTGGGAACAGGCCAACTGATGCAATTGGTTTTGGCCACAACGGTGATCGGGCAATTCAAGGGCATTCCCAAAGATCTGGTAAACATGGATTATTTCTGGCGGCACAGTGTTGCCTGCGGATTATCTGCCCGGGCCATTCATCGAGCGCGTGAGGAACATGATGGAGAAAGTATTTTTGTAGCAGGCCTCCTGCATGATATCGGTCGACTGGTGATGTGCCTCAAGGTTCCCGATCAGCTTAAAATTGTTTTAGACTTTGCAGAAAAAAGTGGCGACCGCTGGTATAAAGCCGAGGCCAAATACTTTGGTTTTGATCACGGTGGTGTCGGTGGTGCTCTTCTGAGAGCCTGGAATCTCCCGGTAAAATTACAGGAAGCCGTTGCCCATCACCACTTTCCTTCGTCGGCTAAAAATTTTCCTCTTGAAGCCGCAGTCATTCACTTGGCAGATAGAATCAGCCACCAGGTTGTTTTAGGCCCTGACAACGAGATAGAGAAATACTCGAACGATGCGTGGGATGCGGTTGAGTTATCGGAGAGTTCGCACCTGCAACAGATTATAGAGCAGACAAAAGATCAATTAGAAGAAGTCAGCCAGCTTTTTCTTCAAACCACATAAAGGTCGGCGAGCTGGCGATGTGCAATAGCTCTCTCTGCAAACAAAAAGTTGTCTCGGCTTAACGAGTCACTGCTTCATGCCCTGCCAGGGTGGAGCCCCACGCAAAAAACCTTTCCATCTATACCCTGTCCATGTAAAACAAAACACCGAGCGTCAACAAAAATTTTCCTGAGATAAATGACTTGAATTGTTTCTTAACATAGGGGACACTAACAGGGTTAAGAGCGACAGTGATCTTTGAACGAACAAGGAGAATCTTAATGGAAGACTTAACAATTTCTAAAGGTTGGTTTCAGGACAAGGATGATGAACCCCCGGAGACAAAAAAGAAGTTCTGTGAGCACAGGGCCAACACTGTCACCCTGGACTACGAACTCGGGGTTGAGTATTGCTCTTTCTGCGGAGCTTTAGCCCATTACAACTCTGATTTGGATAAACTGGAATGGGCTCTACCTGAGTATTTGAAAAAACAAAATTACAACTGAGTCGGGACTCTTTCGTATCCCATATTAAAAACCCCCTGGCCTGACCCGGCCAGGGGGTTTTCGTTTTTTGTCTTCCCTGTAAGACTGAATGCGCTAAGGCAAAAAGATCAAAAATATTTTAAAGCACAGCATGGAGATGACAGCGGTAAACGGAATGGTCGATACCCAGGAAATTGCGATCATTTTGATAATATCCAAATTCAGCGTTGGCAAGCCCCTGGCCAGCCCCACTCCAATCACCGACCCCACCAGAGTATGCGTTGTAGAAATGGGCAGGCCCATTTTGGAACAGATTAAAACAACGGTTGCGGCACCAAACGTGGCCGCAAACCCTCTGGAGGGAGTGAGCTCCGTAATTTTTTCTCCGATTGTCGCCATGACCTTGGCTCCCCAAACCATCAAGCCAAATACAATGAACCCCCCGCCTAATCCTAATATCCAGGTCGGCATGGGCACATTCATATGTACCTGTCCATCTTTTAGAATTGCCACCACAGCCGCCAAAGGCCCCACGGCATTGGCCACATCGTTGGAACCGTGAGCAAAGGCCACATAAAAAGCAGTTAAAACCTGTAGGTATTTAAATACATTTTCTGTTTCATGAAATTGTTTTTTGATATCCCAGGAAGGGTTGTAAGGAACTTTCGCTACCAAGTATTTTGAAATTACAAATGCCAGAGCTCCCACCATCAGAGAAACAACTAGAGCCCGGCCAAAGGAAAGATCGAGATGAAGATTTTTCAGCCCCTTATAAACCATGGCATTGGCAAGGATCACGAATACAAAAAACACCATATAAGGGAGCAGGTTTTTGGCATAAATCAGTGGGGTTCGTTTGCTGAAAATAGTCCTGCTGATAAACTTGAACAGGAGAAAAGCAAAAAGCCCTCCCATAAGCGGTGAAACCACCCAGCTCAAAACCACCAGGCCGATTTTTCCCCAGTTGACTACATCCATGCCTCCGGCGATAACGCCAAAGCCCACAACGCCTCCCACAATGGAGTGAGTCGTCGAAACCGGCCACCCCAGATAACTGGCGATATGCAGCCAGAGCGCCGCCGCAACCAAAGCGGAAATCATGCCGTAAACCAAATGATAAGGAACCGCCTCAAACATCAGTGGGTCGAGCATTCCCTTGCGGATGGTGTTGGAAACTTCACCGCCGACAAAAAAAGCACCGGCAAATTCCGCGACAGCGGCGATCAAAATAGCCTGGCGAAATGTCAGCGATTTTGAGCCTACGCTTGTCCCCATGGCATTGGCGACATCATTCGCCCCAATATTGCACGCCATATAGATACAAGCGATCACAGCGAATGAAAACAGGAAGGTGTCTAAATCCAAACCAAGGCTCCTTGCCAAGGATAAAAACAGGTTAGAAGGAAATTGAACTACTGAG
>CAZEBI010000122.1:0-8580 GCA_964510355.1 uncultured Nitrospina sp.
AGATCGAATCCAACGAATCGGCGAGATCAGCAAAGGTTTTATCTATTATATTTCGTTGACGGGAACAACCGGAACAAAAACCGCGCTCTCTAAAAATATTGGGCAGAAAGTCACTGCGATAAAAGAAAAAGTACAGCTCCCGGTGCTGGTGGGGTTTGGCATCTCAGGGCCGGAGCAGGCCAAAGAAGCGGCGCAATGCTCGGACGGTGTTATCATTGGCAGTGCCATCGTTAAGATAATAGAAACCCATTCCGACCCGGTCGAGCGCGACCGAAAGATCGCCGAGTTTGTATCCGGCATCAAAAAAGCCCTCACTAGCAGTTCGTAAAGGCCTGCATGTCTTCGCGAATTTCCGTCATCATTCCCGCTTTCAATGAAGAAAGTTCTATCGGGTTGGTTCTCGATGCTCTGCCGTCGAAAAGCCTGATTCATGAAGTTATCGTTGTTGATAATAACTCGACCGATAATACCGCCCAGGTTGCCAGGGAAAAAGGCGCACGCGTGGTCGCAGAAACCCGAAGGGGTTATGGCTCGGCCTGCCTGAAAGGAATTTCTGCACTGGATAACCCCGATATCGTGGTCTTTCTGGATGGGGATTTCAGCGACTACCCGGAAGAAATTGTGCAATTGCTTGCGCCGATCCAGTTCGGAGAAATGGATTTTGTTTTGGGCAGCAGAATGATACTTCCTGCAAGCCGTTTGGCCTTATTACCGCAATCGCGTTATGGCAACCAATTGGCCGTATTTTTAATGCGCCTGTTCTTTCGCCATCAATATACCGACCTGGGGCCGTTCCGTGCCATTCGTTATAAATCGTTGCAATTGATTGCCATGCAGGACACAAATTTCGGTTGGACGGTGGAAATGCAGATCAAAGCGGTCAAAAAAGGTTTACGCATTCTGGAGATCCCGGTCAAGTACCGCGAGAGGGTGGGGGTCTCCAAAATCACCGGAACCGTTTCCGGCACCCTCAAAGCCGGCACAAAAATCATTTACACGATCTTCAAGTATTTGTTAACCTGACTTCATGTTTGGGTGGTACATCCAACCCTCCCGTGCTCAAGCCCGATGAGTTGAGGGATTGAGCACGGGAGGGTTGGATTTTTTTCTTATTCAGGCTACGAATGATTAATTTTTTCACAGGTAAGATATTTGGATGAGCTATTCCGCTGAAGTATTTAATGTGATGATTGCGTCTCCTAGTGAAGTTGCTCCTGAGCGCACAATTATAAAAGATGTGATTTATGAATGGAATGCAGTCCATTCAAAATCAAATAATATCGTTTTACTTCCGGTTGGTTGGGAGTCTCATTCATCACCGGAAATGGGAGCAAGTCCTCAAACAATAATTAATAATCAGGTCCTGGATAAATGTGATTTGCTCATAGGAGTTTTTTGGACACGGGTTGGAACTCCAACGGAAACCCATGTGAGTGGAAGTGTGGAGGAAATAGAAAGGCATATAGCCTCTGGGAAACCTGCGATGCTTTATTTTTCGAGTAAGCCTGTAGTTCCGTCGAATATTGCCATGAAGCAATACGAGGAGTTAAAGCAATTCAAAAAGTCATGTCAACACCGTAGTCTTTATGAGGAGTATGAAAACCACTCAGATTTTAAAGCCAAACTATATCGTCACCTTCAACTAAAGGTAAATGAACACGAAATGTTTTCTGGTTTCAGGGGAGAAGTGGAAAATGATGGGATTATTGAGGCCCGATCAAGCACTCCTTCCCTGTCTAATGAGGCCAAGATTCTTTTAAAAGAAGCTAGTCTAGACCCAAGTGGTCATGTTTTATATACTACCAGTATGAGCGGAAGTTCTATTTCGACCAATGGCAAGAATTTAATAGAGTCTAATGAGCGCCGAGAAATAGCGAAATGGGAAGCGGCTATTAATGAATTCGTGTCAGAGGAATTTTTGGTTGAACGTGGTTTAAATGGGGAAGTATTTGAAGTTTCTAACTCTGGCTATCAGACGGCAGACATGATAGAGCTTTGATGGTAGGTCTTAAATTAGTCTCCTTTCGCCGTTCAAAACTGCCCACCTTTTAAATCCAACCCTCCCTGAATCCCTCCCTATGAAGGGAGGGAATATAGAAAAATTCCTCAAGCTGATTCTTCTCTAGTACCCTCTTCAAGTATTTGTTAACCTGATTTCATGTCAGCGTTCAAACTAAAAATTCCCACTGCCTGTCTTCTGCTTTTTCTTATTGCATTACCCTCACCAGCTTGGGCGGGCGATATTTCCGCTTTAGTCGCCAAGCGCATCAGCCATGATGGCAAAACTCTTGACCTGAGTGGATTACGAATCGGTGTTTCGGGAGCGAAACAACTGGCGAAGATGGAGTCGCTTGCCGGGATAACTAGTCTTTATCTACAAGGAAACAATATTAAAGCGCGGGGTATGAAAGCGCTTGCCAAGTCCCCGCATCTGGCGGGGTTGAAACATCTGGATCTATGGGGCAACCTGCTGGGCGACCTGGGCCTGAAAGCTATTTCTGAGTCGCCTTATCTGCGGCAACTGGAATCGTTAAAGCTGTGGAAAAACGAAATCAGTGATGACAGCATCGCGATCATGGTGGTTTCTGAAAATTTCACCCACCTAAAAACCCTCATGCTGAACGATAATTTGATCAGTGAGACGGGGGCAGAACTTTTGGCCTCGACCAAACGACTTCCACAATTGACGACACTAAATTTGTTCAGCAACGAAATTGGCGATGTCGGGGCACGGGCTTTCGCCAATTCTCAAAGTTTTTCCAAACTGGAATTGTTGTATCTGGGGCAAAATAATATCACCGATCAGGGCGCTATTGCCCTGATCGAATCACAATATTTCCCCGAATTAAAAGTGCTGGACCTGGCAATGAACCCGTTGGGTGAAGCCACGATGATGGCGGCTTTCAAGGCCAACCGTGACGGAAAAGTACAAATAATCTACCGCTAACCCCACTAGGCGTGGGGCCAGCTTGCAATAGCTTTTTACTGCTAGCAAAGGGTTATCTCGGCTTGATGATGAGTTACTTTTTGGAGATTTAAAGCAACCCCCTCTCCCCCCTGACAAGGGGGGATTGAGGGGGGTTAATACTTCCTTCTTATGCAATATATTCTATTACTACTCTCGGTTCTCGCTACTTCCTCACCCGCCTGGGGCGACGAACTTTATCCTTATAAAGATGTGGGTGATGGCAAACGGGCAACCTCTGTTGTTTTGACCCTTGTGGATGGGGTGGCTGTGGACCCTGCGGGCAATATTTATCTTTCGCACCGCTCCAAAAACCGCATCAGAAAAATTTCTCCTGATGGCATCATCACCACCGTAGCCGGTAACGGGACCGCTGGATATTCCGGAGATGGTGGTCCGGCGCTTAAGGCGACTTTAAATTTTCCCGCCGGCTTAACGCTCGATAGCGAGAATAATTTATATATCGCCGACCGCAATAACCATCGTATTCGCAAGGTCACACCCGATGGCATCATCACCACGGTGGCGGGGACGGGTGTGCCCGGTTTTGGCGGTGACGAAGGTCCGGCGTTGTTGGCTCCTTTGCACCTGCCCTCCGATGTTGCAATGGGGCCAAAAGGCGGTCTCTATATTTCGGACCGGTCCAATAATCGTATTCGCAAAGTGAATCAGGATGGCATCATCACCACGGTGGCGGGTTTAGGCATTGCTGGCTTTGGCGGCGATTTTGGTCGGGCTGTTGATGCATTATTGAAATATCCCTTTGGAATTTCGCTGGATAGGCACGGAAACCTGTATATCGCGGATCGAGGCAATAACCGTGTTCGTAAAGTGGATGCTAACGGCATCATCACCACTTTTGCTGGCGACAGCATGCATTCTTTTGGTGGGGACTATGGCCCGGCCACCTATTCGAGCCTGGCTTATCCCACAGATGTGGTGGTGGATGCAGAGGATAATGTGTATATCGCGGACCGCAATAACAATCGTGTGCGCAAGATTGACCGGCAAGGTGTCATCACGACTTTTATGGGAGTGGGCGACACCGATTTTAACGGGGATAACGAAATTGCTCCAGAGACCAGCCTGCATCTGCCGTTTGCATTGGCGATCCACCCTGATAATCGCTTGTTGGTGGTGGATCGCACCCATTTTCGTGTTCGCAGTGTGGGGTTGAAAAACTATAGCGTGACAACGATTGCCGGTAACGGCAAATCGCTTTTTAAAGGGGATGGCGGGCCGGGGACGGGAGCCACGTTGAACACGCCTTCCGGCATTGTGATCGACAGCCACAACAATATCCTGTTTGCGGATTTGCAACATCACCGCATTCGCAAACTGGCACCGGATGGCATCATCACCACGTTTGCCGGCAACGGGTTTGAAGGCAATGAAGGCAATGGCGGACCTGCGTTGGAGGCGGCTTTGTTCATGCCTTCGACACTTGCGATGGACCATGAAGATAACTTGTATGTCGTACACCGTCTCGGAAATGGTTGGGTCATTCGAAAGATTGATGCCAAGGGCAAGATAACGCATTTTGCCGGTAACGGGGTGCAGGGCGCTGATGGGGATGAGGGGCCAGCGGTTGCGGCGGCTTTCTATACGATCAGTGATATTGCGACAGATAAAGCCGGGAATGTATATATTTCGGATGCAACAAGCCGTTCGATTCGCAAAATAGGCAAGGATGGCATCATCCATAAGGTGTTGGATGAAACGAATGTCCCGATGGGAGAAGAGTTTCACCCTAACAGTGTTTTGGTGGACGATCAGGATACGATCTATTTTTCGGATGCGGGCAGTAGCCGGATCGGTAAACTGGATTCGAGTGGAACCTTTCAAATTGTCGCGGGGACCGGGGAGTTTAAAGACAGTGGTGATAATGGCCTGGCGGTGAATGCAGCAATTCGTTCGCCAGGTGGGTTGGCCTTAAAAACAGATGGGACTCTCTATCTGGCTGAAGAGCAGACTGCAAGAATCCGCAAGATAGATGAGCGCGGCATCATTTCTGCGGTTGCAGGAACAGGAGAACGTGGTTTTTCCGGTGACCAGGGGCCTGCCATTCAGGCGCAGGTGAAAAGTCCTTTCCGGCTGGTTTTTGATAAGGGCGGAAACCTGATTTTTACTGACCGGGATAACAACCGTATCCGAAAAATTGATACGCAGGGCAATATTTCCACTCTCGCCGGTCATGGTAATTTTGGCTGGATGCAGGATGGTCTGGAAGTCAGGATAACCGTGCAGGATTTTCCGTAAATGAAACAGGGGTGCAGTGTGCCTGAAAAGTTCCGCCAATACTCTCTCCGATTTTTCCTGGTGATGAAAAGCTGAAGCGATCGAGTCGCATGTACTAGCGCAAGCTAGACAAAACCCAAATTTTGATCTATACTCCCCATACCTCAAGAGTTTCATCTCGTGCATACTCTTTTTATAAGGTTTGGGCCCTCTATGGGCTTAGCCCACTTTCCGGGTGTCTTGGAATCCTCCTTCAGATTCCTTTTAATGAAAGAATGATCGGTTTTTCTCTCCCCGAGGAAAGACCAGGCAGAGTTTGCACAGAAGTTTGTAGTATGCAAAGGAAGACCTGAAAGCTCACCCTTAGCTAAATTTAGGCTATTTCCAGATTAGTTGGTGTTTTTTTTAATTGACTCTAAACCTTCTACCAAGGCATTGATGAATAATAATCATGTTGGAGAAAGTCGTGTTACCACAGCGTTGTTGTTAGCCGCCGGCACTGGAAATCGTCTACAACCTTTTACGGATTCTATGCCCAAATGCCTCGTTGAAGTTAATGGGCGTCCTATACTTGAAAGATTGATTGATAACCTTAGCGATAACGGTTTTAAGCGGCTGGTCATTGTGACGGGCTATATGGACCACTGCATCCAAAGGTTTGTCAACGAATATGGTGGCGAGTTAACTATAGAATTGATAAGCAACCCACTATTCGAAACGACCAATAACATCTATTCCTTGTGGTTGGCCCGGAACAAAATTCGGGAATCTTTTCTTTTGGTCGAAAGTGACCTGGTGTTCGAATCCTCCCAACTTGAAAACCTTCTCTATCCAAATAAAATCGCTATTTCTCACATACAACCCTGGATGAATGGAACCACGGTGACTCTGGATTCTATAAATAGAGTCCAGGCCTTTGGTATGGGCAGTTACGTAGATAGTCCCTGCTATAAGACCGTCAATATATACAGCCTTTCCTATTCATCATGGCAAAACATCATCGAACGGCTAGAGATTTATATCAGCTCCGGCAGAGTAAATGACTACTATGAGGCGGTATTCAAAGAGATGGTGGCCGATAACAGTATTTCCATGGAAGGTGTATTCTTCGACCCTGAATGCTGGTACGAAATTGATACCCCTGTCGACCTTGCAAATGCGGAACGTATTTTGGAAGAAACCGATACTTATCCTGAAGCCTTCTAAAGCAAGTATTTCAGCTTTTTATTTCTGTACCCCCTCGAAAAAAGAGTGAGCCTTCTGATGAATGGTGAAACAGAACCCAATACACTGGACTATTCAGTTGTAAGCAACTATTGGAAGAAGGCAGACCCCTCCATCATGGGGCCTTATATGATGGATGGTTTTGGTTTTCCTGCCAGTGCCGGGCGTTTTCGTTTTCACGCCGAGTCTGTTATTGTTCAAGAACTGATCGCCAAGGTCGATACGACTGGCGCCATGCTTGATTTAGGCAGTGGTGTTGGATATTGGGCGGAATTTTTTGCGCTGAAATTCAACAAGGTCATTGCTGTTGAAGCCAGTACGCCGTTGTATGAGAGCATGGTGCGACGTTGTTCTTCCTACGATAATTTCACTGCCATTCATGGCGATGTATTATCCTATGAGCCAGAAGGCCGGTTTTCGCTTATTTTCCTTGGCGGTCTTCTGATGTATCTCAATGAAAAAGATGTTGTCGCATTGCTACGGAAACTGCAATCCTTTCTTACTCCTGATGGAATCATCCTGTGCCGGGAGAGTACTGTGCGAAATAAAACAATTACACGCGATGGAGAATATCAGGCTGTCTATCGTTCGGTAGCAACCTATCGCAGTTTGTTCGATAGCTGTAATTTGACTATAGCCCAAACCTGTTTAAATAGACCTTATATTCTCATGCAGTTGGGTTGCGAATTCATCAAAAAATGGAAGGCAATTGTGCCCGAAAATTTGCAAATGCTTTCCTCCGTTGGGCCTTTGGCATATTGGGGGTTGCGTTTGGGCAATCCTTGGATAACGCGCATCCCTTCGGCAATAGGGGTCGATTTCCCTGAACTGACAAATCATTTTTTTCTGGTTCACCCCGGTCGGCACCTCGATAAGCCCCATTAACCGATGACAAGTTTCTCCATTCGAGAGTTCTTATACAAAAATCTGCCCAATATTGTTTCTCTGCTCGGAGTCCTTCCGCTGGCAATTCTTTTTTTTGATGGTGGGTTTCAATATTTGATTCCCTTGATCATCTACAATAATCTCATGGATGATCTCGATGGTATCCTTGCCATCAAGCTGGATCTCAAGAGTGATTTTGGCGCGGCATTGGACAATGTTTGTGATGCGGTCGCTCATATCATCATTGTCATGGCACTTGGCATTCACTACGGGGTGGCCTTTGGCATATTCAGCCTTGTTGCAGTAACAGCTATCCTACTGCGTGTTACCTCTCGGGTAACGCCGCCGAAAAAAGGCAACACAGGATCTCCCACCAATGAACTAATGCGACACCTGTTATTAGTACTTATGGTAACAGAATATTATGATTATGCTCCAGAGCCATTCTTGATTGTAGTAATGCTACTGAACTCCATCTCGATGCTTTCACCCTTTCCCATGCCCTACCTGATAAGGAGCCTGACAAAATCAGCAACAGCGATTGGGTTTGTCAATATTGCGCTGTTGCTCGTGTGGTTAATCCCTGTTACCGCACCGGCAATCGCTTTCTGTTTCTTCGCCACACACCTGTATTCACTTATCACAGGGATCACTAGCAGGCAGCTGAAAAACTCCTAAATAGCAACCCCCTCAATCCCCCTTGTCAGGGGGACGGTCAATTCCCCCCTGATAAGGGGGCTAGGGGGGTTAAACAACTTTGGTAAAGCCCGAATGATGAGTGGTTTTTAAATCACCCCATCCCCATTTCTTCACTCATTGATCCAGAAAAACTCTTGGATTTAAAACCCCTTATGAGCTATTCTTACAAAAAGTAAACTTTACTAACTCTTGAATTCGCCGTTTTTAAAAAGATATGAAAGTTTCTGAAATAGCGAAAAACGCCAATACTGCGGCCTTGGTTCTGGCGCATCTTTCTACTGATTTGAAGAACCAGGCGCTGAACAAGATGGCGGATGCTTTAGAAGAGCATTGTGATGCTATTTTATCGGCGAACAAAAAGGATTTGGAGTTTGCCAAAAACGAAGGCATTGCCAAAGCCTTGATTGCTCGATTGGCCTTGAACGAGGAAAAAGTTCGCGGCATGGCTAAGGGCATTCGCAGTGTGGTGGCATTGGAAGACCCAGTCGGCAAGATCAAAAGTGTCATGGAGATGGATCAGGATCTTGTGGTCGAACAGGTCACCTGCCCGATTGGTGTCATTGGGGCGA